>NZ_BAABAT010000070.1:0-42921 GCF_039537565.1 Dactylosporangium darangshiense | reverse complement strand
AGACTTCCCTCGACCATCGAGCGCACCGGCAACCCGGCCGGTCACTCCCACACGCCCTGACCCGCGTCCAAGATCATCGGGCTGGACCGGCCGGGCACCGAGACCTCGTCGGTGGATCAGGGCTCAGGCAGACGGGATAGTCGCCGTCGTCGTTGGTGAACTCGTAGTTGTCGCCGCGCTGGTCGGAGCCGGCGTCGGTGACGCGGATCGACCCGGCCGTGCTGCGGCCGCGGTAGTCGCGCGCGCCGTGCGCCAGGGCGTTCTCGACGTCGAAGATGGTGATGCCGAGGCCCTTGACCGGGGTGCGCTCCAGCTCGTACGCGGCCGCCTCGGCCGCCGCCGTCACGTCGCTCTGCCGCGTCGTCATGCCGCAGCGCGCGATCAGCAGGATCGCGACGATGCCCGCGACCGCGATCAGCCAGACCGGGCCGCGGGGCTTTCGATCATCCACGCCATCGACGGTAGTTGAGGGGTGCCAGCATTCAGCCGGCGTGCTCCGCGCACAGGCAGGCGACGCCGCGCTCGATCCACTCGCGGCCCTCCCAGTCGGGGCGGCGCTCGATCATCGCGGCGCGGACCTCCTCGACGATCGTCTCCTCGTCCATCGCCGAGTCGCGGCGGGTCCAGGTCTCGTCGCGCAGGATGCGCAGGTAGTCGCGGACCTCCTCGAGCACGCCGACGCCGCCGATCGCGCCGTGGCCGGGCACGACGACCGACGGGCGCTGTGCCGCCAGGCCCTCCATGACCGCCAGCCAGCGGGTGCCGGAGACGTCGACGTCGTGCGGCGGGAACCACGGGAAGATCGCGAACTGGCCGGCCTCGGCGAGGTCGCCGGTGAACATGACCCCGGCGTCGGGCACGGTGACGACCTGGTCGCCGCGGCTGTGCCCGCGCCCGGTGGGGCGCAGGTGGACGGTCCGCCCGCCGAGGTCCAGGGTGTACTCCCCGTCGAACACCACGTCCGGCTCCGGGATCTCGACGCCGTCGAGGCGCCGCGCGATCGCGTCGCCGAGGCCGCGGAACATCCCGAGGTAGCTGGGCCCCTTCGTGCTCAGGTCCTCGGCCTGCGCGCGGTTGACCAGATACGTGGCGTGGCCGGCGAAGCCGCGCGCGCCGAACGCGTGCTCGGGGTGGAAGTGGGTCGTCGTGAGGTACAACCTGCGGCCCTTGGCAAACCCGGCAGCCAGCCCGAGCACGGCCTCGGCGTTGCCGGTGCCCATGCCGGTCTCGACGACCAGCACCGCCTCGGAGCCGCCGATGACGCCCACGTTCGGCACGAGCGGCACCCCGTGGTTGGGGATGACCAGCAGGTCCCGGGCGAGCTCCTGTGCGCCCTCGACCCGCACGGCGGGATCGGGCAGCGTTCGTTCGTCCATGCCCGCCAGTCCACCGCACCGCGCCCGGTCGCGGCCAACACCTCTTCGTCGCACCCGATACCCGGCCGGTATCGTCGCAGGTGATGGAGCTACGCACGCTGCGATACTTCGCCGCCGTCGCCGAGGAGCTGCACTTCGGCCGGGCCGCCGCCCGCCTGCACATGACCCAGCCGCCGCTCAGCCGCGCGATCAAGCAGCTGGAGGCCGACGTCGGTGCGGTCCTTCTGCGCCGCTCCCCCGCGGGCGTCGAGCTCACGCCGGCCGGCACGGCCCTGTACGCCGAGGCCCGCGCCCTGCTGGAGCAGGCCGACCTGGCCCGCGCCCGCGTCGCCGCGGCGGCCGGCCCCGCCACCATCACGATCGGCACTCTGGCCGACAGCGCCGAGCAGGCCGGCACCCACCTGGCGGCGGCGTTTCGCGAGCTGCACCCGGGCGTCGAGGTCCACGTCCGCGAGGCCGACCTGACCGACCCGACCACGGGCCTGCGCGCCGGCCTCGCCGACGTGGCCCTGACCCGCGCACCGTTCGACGACACCGGCCTGTCCGTGCGGGTCCTGCGCGCCGACCCGGTCGGCGTCGTGCTGCGCGCCGACGACCCGCTCGCGTCGCGCACCGCCCTGCGCCTGGCCGACCTCGACGGCCGCCGCCGCTTCCGCTTCCCGCCCGGCACCGACCCGCAGTGGAGCGCCTTCTGGCACGCCGACGGCGCCGAGGGTCCCGTCGTCCGCACGGCCCAGGAGTGCCTGCAGGCCGTGCTGTGGAGCGGCACGATCGGCCTGACGCCGCTGTACCACGCGATGCCGGACGGGCTGGCCACGGTACCGCTGACGGACATGCCTCCGAGCCGCCTCGTCGTGGCCTGGGACCCCGCCGCCGGCCCCCTGGTCCGGTCCTTCGCACGTCTCTGCATCAGCAGGATTTGACCGGGGCCGTAGGGGTGGTTCGATGGGTCGATGACGTTCAAGGAGATCGCTCTGCCCGATTGGCCGGTCGGTGGCGTCGATGCGGCGCGGATGCGCGACGCCGTCGACCAGTGGGTGCGCTCGGAGGCCGTTGCCGAGCTGGTGCGGGCCTTCCACGGCACGCCGCCGCACGGGACGCCCGAAGAGGCGCTCGCGCAGCTCGTGGCGTTCTGCGACGTCTGGGACTACCGCCGGGGCGGGCTCGAGCGCAGTGAGGTCGTCGCGGTCGACTATCCGGACCACATCGACGACCTCGTGCACGACGCCGCGCGGGCGCTCGGGCTGGCGGGGCGCGGCCAGCCCTCGGCGGACCGCTACGACCACGTGCTGGTGCTCGGGGGCGGGCCGCGGACCGCGCGCGCCCGGTCCGAGTTCGCGGCTTCGCTGCTGCGCGGCGGGGTCGAGGGCGGCGCGGTGGCCGGGCTCTCCAGCCTGCGGCCGATGGGGCCGGGCGAGTTGGAGTTCGCCGCCGCCGAAGGGATGGCCGATGCGCGCGTCGAGGCGGACGTCATGGCGGCTGCACTGGTGCGGGCGTTCGGGGTCGACGCGCCGGCGCGGCAGCGGTCGGGGGTCACCCCGGCGGGCGAGCCGTGGCGGGTCGAGGCCTACGGGCCGCTCACCGTGCTCGCGGCGGCCGGCAACACGCCCGGGAAGCGGGCCAACACCCAGGACGGGTTCGTCGGGTGGGCGGCGATGGTGGGCGGGCCGGCGCCGAGCGACCGGATCCTCGTCGTGACCACCGACCTGTACGTGCCGTTCCAGCACGCGGCCGCCGTGCTGTTGCTCGGGATGCGGTACCGCTGCGGTGTCGAGACGGTCGGGCTGGACGTGCTCGAGTACGGGCAGTGGCTCAAGCCGAGCACGCAGACCGCGATCCTGCAGGAGCTGCGGGCCGCCATCCTGGGACTCGCGAGCCTCGTCGCCGTGCCCTAGGCGCGGTGCTGTCCGTCAGATCCCAGCGGGCACACCACGATCGAGGAGGCGGCGTGACGCGCAAGGCTTTGCTCATCGGGTCGGACTACGGGGATCTGCGGGGCGTACGCAACGACCTCAGGGTGATGACGGTCGCGTTGGAGGGGCGCGGGTTCGACGTGCGCCGGTGCGAGCCGCCGCGCAGCACACGCGACGAGATCCTGGCCGCATACGAGAAGCTCATCGCCGACGTCGAGCCCGGCGACGCCGTCGTGGTCTTCTACAGCGGCCACGGCGGGCGGGTGGAGGCCCGCTCCTTCGACGCCGGCGACGCGCTCGACGGCGCCGGATACCGGCCGATGGACCTGCAGTTCATCGTCCCGCTCGACTTCGACGAGGGCGGGCCGGACGACTTCCGCGGCATCACCTCCGTGGAGCTGTCCCTGCTGCAGCTGCGGCTGACGCGGATCACCCGGAACGTCACCGTGATCCTCGACTGCTGCCACTCCGGGCAGATGTCGCGGTACTACGACCGGCGGCCCCGGACGGTGGCCTCCCAGCCGTACCGGCGCGTGCGCGACCACATCGACCGGCTGGCCGCCGGCGGGCTCAACGTCCAGGACTGGCGCAGCGAGGGCAACAGGCACGCGGTGCGGGTCGTCGCCTGCGCGCCGCAGCAGACGGCCGCGGAGTACCCGGGCATCGGCGGCGAGTGGATCGGCGCGCTCACGGAGGCACTGACGCTGACGCTCACCGAGGTCGGCGAGGACGAGGTCGCCTGGTCGACCGTCATGGACCGGGTGCGCAAGCGGCTCGGCGACCGCGCCTTCCGGCAGCGCCCGGAGGCCGAAGGGCCGTACGACCGGAAGCTCTTCTCCACCGAGACCGACGACCCGCTCACCTCGCTGCCGGTGACGCCGGCCGGCCGCGGCGACATCCGGGCCCGGCTGGGCTGCGCGCCCCTGCTGGGCGTGCAGGCCGGCGACGAGTTCGTGATCATGCCGCCCGGCTCCACCGCCGTCGACCGCCCGCGCCGGGTCGGCACCCTGGTCGTCGAGGAGGTCGGCCCGGTCGCGGCGGAAGGGTCGGTGGCGTTCGCCCCGGGCCAACGGCGGCTGCCGATCGGCGCCCGGGCGTTCCGGACGAAGGTGACCGCGCCGCGGATCCGGTTGCGCGTCCCGGTCGACGACCCGCACACGGCCCGCCTCGTCTCCGTGCTGCCCGTCGCCGGGCTGGTGCAGCCGGTCGAGCCCGGCGACGGAGACTGGGCCGCCGAGATCGTCGTCGGACCGGATGGCCGGCTCACTCTCCAGGATCGGCTCGGCCCGCTGCGGCCGCCCCTGGCCGCCGACAACGACGGCATCGCCGACCTGCTACGCATGCTCAAGGCGCTCGCGCAGGCCGGCCACCTGCGCGCGCTGGTGCAAAGCCCGGCGTACGCGCTCGATGCGCCCGTCACGATCGACTGGGGCCTGGTCGAGGACGGCCGGGCGCGGCCGCTGGAGCCGGCCGGCGCGACGGTGGTGGCCGGCGAGCGGATCTACGTCACCGTGCGGAACAAGGGCCTCGTCCCGGTGTACGTCTCCCTGATCGACCTCGGCATGTCCGGCTCGATCACCGTCCTTACCCGCAACGCGCCGAGCGGCCGCGAGCTGGCCGGCGGCGAGAGCTACACGTTCGGGCGCAACGAGCTCAACGGGTCGCTCCGGGGCCAGCGGCTGACCTGGCCCAGCGGCCTGGCGAAGGAGCACGCGCGCGAGGAGACATTGCTCGTGGTCATCACCTCCGACCGGCTGGACCTCTCGCCGCTGGAGCAGCCGGGCAGCGGGGGACAGGAAAAGCCCAAGGGCGTGGTCTCACCGTTGCAGGCCATGATCAACCAACTCGACACCGGGTGGTCGCGGGAAATCGAACCCGACGAGGAGGACGGCGTCCGCTACGACATCCGGGCGATCGACTTCAGGATGACGCAGGAGCCGCGGCCGTGATGACCCCGGACGAGCTGCGCGGGCACTGCCGGCGGCTGCGGGCGGGCACGCAGGCGACCGACGACAGGTTGGTGGCGGCGGTGCAGGCCGACGTCGCGCAGTACCGCACGTATCTGCGCCGTCCCCGGCCTCCGCTGCCGCCGCCGGCGCTCGCCGGCCGGCTGCCGCTCATGGGCTGGCTCATCTACGAGACCACCTGGGAGATGGTGCAGAAAATCGCGACGTCGTTCGACCGGCCGGGAGCGGGCGCCAAGCAGGCCGAGGGCGAGGCGCTCCTGCGGCGCATCGACGTCCTCGCCGACGCGGGCCGGCAGCTGCCGTGGCCGGAGTTCGCGCCGCGGCTGCTGGGCGCGATCCGCGCGCAGGCGCTCGCCGAGTCGAAGCGCGACACGGCCGCCGGATACGACGCGGCCTGGATCCTGCACGGCGAGGCGCTTCGCTACTACGAAGCATTTCGAGACAGCCACGGTACGGCGGAGTCGGCCCGGGCACACCGGCTGAGCCTCGACGAGGTGATGCTGCAGCTCATGCTGGCCGAGACCGGCACCGCCTGCCGCACCGCGGAGCGGGTCGTCGCCCGGTGGGCCGAGGAGTTCGCTCCCGGTGGCACCGAGGATGCCGCGAACCAGTGGATCCAGCGGATGTTCACCGACACGGCGCGCGGGCTCGAGGCCGGCGAGCGGGCCATCGAGATCGGGCAGTGGATCGAGGCGGAGTACGGGTTCGTCGACGAGGTCGATGAGTTCCGCCTCACCCGCCGCTCGGCGCTGCAGAACCCGGGCATCATGACCGCGCGGGCCGCGTGCCTGCAGCTGGCGCTCGGCCACGGCATGCGCCGCCTGCGCCGTCTCCCGCCCGGCCGGTACGGCTCCTGGGACCTGTGGGAGCGCGACATGCTGCAGCGGTTCGAAAGGGCGTACCGCGTCGTCGAGAAGGACGCCCGCGACGGCCGCGGCGAGGTGATCCCGATGAGCCGGACGTTCCTGCGCCAGCTCGTCCACCTGCGGATGAACATCGCGCTGCTCAAGCCCGGACACTCCCTGCCGTCGCGCCGTGTCGAGCCCGAGTGCCTCACCATCGACCCGATCGACGGCAAGGCGCTGGGCGAGATCTCGGCCTGGATGGCCGCGCCGACCGGCCGGGGCAACGAGCGCGGGATCGGGGCGGCGACGATGCCGGAGTTCATCCGGGCCGTGCTCGACTGCCGCGGCCTCGGGCCGGACGACCGCGGCTACCACGAATGGCGCCGGGCGTGGTTCCGCCTGGACTCGTACGCCGACGAGCCCGGGCGCCGCGCCCACATGGAGGCGGCTCTGGCGGCCGTCTCCTAGCGAGTGTGCGCGCTGAGCAGCGCCCAGCCGGCCTCCGGGTCGCCGCGTTCGAGGGCGGCCAGCTGGGCGTTGCGCAGCGCGACGTCGAGCGGGCGGCCGCCGTCGCGCACCGCCCGCACCAGGTCGGCGGCCAACCGGCCGGTGCCGGCGTCGTCGATCGCGTCGATGCCGGCGACCACGCACCGCGCGCCGCCGATCAGCAGGGCCATCACCAGGTTGAGCGGCTCGGCGCCGGTGTCGTTGAGGACCAGGCCGACGTGGCACGAGGCCATCAGCACCGACGCCGGCCAGCGCAGGCCGAGCGCCCGGGCGGCCGACAAGGGCTCCGACGGGATGTCCAGGAACTGGTCGAGGCCCCGGCCGCCCCCGTGCGCGGCGACGTGCAGGAACTGCCACGCGCCACGGTCCGCCAGCGCGTCGCCGAGCCGGCCCGCGCAGGGCCGCGGCGCGGCGCCCGGCTCCAGGTCGCACGCGTGCGGCGGCACCCCGTCGGTGCCCGGCCCGAAGCCCCACGCCTCGCGCTCCCGCTCGACGTCGACGCCGGTCTCGTCCCGGCCGACCAGCCGGATCAGCGCGCGGCCGCGCACCCGCGGCGCGCGCTCGCCGGACAGACCGCTGAGGACCGGGCACTGGGTGATGACGGCCCGCTGTACCAGCCGGGTGCCTTCGGCGTCGATCGGCAGCGCGGCCCACGGCACGCGGCTCAGCCAGCCGTGTGCGCAGACGAGCAGCCGGATCGGGATCGCGGGGTCGTCGAGCAGTTCGCCGGTGAGGCGCGCCGGCAGCACGGCCGCGGCCAGCGCCGAGTGGTCGGGCCGCGCGGGCGCGCCCTCCTCCAGCCTCAGCTCCCGCGCGGCGGCACCGCGAGACCATCCGGCCGGCTCGGGACCGGCCTCGAAGCGCTCGAACCACATCCGGCCGCCCGGCTCGATGAGCGTGCGGAACAGCGAGGGCCGGTTGTTCAGCGTGTCGGGCAGCTCGACGAAGTCCAGCGCGTGGCGCGGCCCGATCGCGCGGATCAGCCCGGACAGGTCGGTCGGCGGCGGGAAGACCGTGTCGGCGAGCATCGGCGAGACCGTCTCGGCGAGCTCGAACCGCAGCTCCTCCAGGCTCTTGGCCCGGCTCCCCTCGCCGCGGGCGATGCCGTCGGCCGGCTGCGCCTCGACGTCCACGATGCGCGCGATCAGCGCGTCGATGCGGGCGTCGCCGTCCAGCGTGTGCCCGTCGCGGATCCGCGCGGCGAAGCCGGTCTGCTTCGCGGACAACGCGGCGCGCAGGCCCAGTTCGGCCGCCTCCTGGCCGTCGAGGCCCGCGGCGAGCAGCGCCAGGTCGCCGTACAGGCGCTGGAACACCACGGCGAGCGGGGCGCGGGACCTGGCGAGGACGCGCCAGCGCGCCCGCACCTCGTCGGCCCGGCGCAGGGCTCGGCGTCCGAGGAGTACCGAATCCTCTGCTGAAGCCAGGAACTCGGCGGTCGTCAGGAGCGCGGACACTTCGCGCATCCGCTCGGTCTCGTCGCCGGGTTCACCGGTGCACAGGTAGCCGACCGCGGCGCGCAGGTGCCACTCCACCGTGTCGTCCGTCGCGCCGGCGGCCCAGCGGGCCAGCGCCTTGACGAGCTCGAACCGGCCGCGGGTGGAGAAGCCGGCCGCGCGGCCGGTGCGCCAGTACTCGTCCCAGCCTTCCAGCGCCCGCGCGGCCTCCAGCGCCTCGCCGCGCGCGATGCGGGCGGCGCCGACCTCGTACAGGTAGTGCGCGACGTGCGGCTCGGCGCCGGTGCCGTAGAGCTCGGTCACCGGCCGGTCCACGAGCGCCAGCGCCTCGTCGAGGCGCCCGATGAGGCGCAGGTCGCGGGCGGCGTGGTACCGGATGAACACCCCGAGCGTGAGCCCCTTGTCCAGCGCCTCCTCGTCGTGGTCGGCGACCTCGCGCAGGGCTTTCGCGTGCATCTCCTCCGGCGCGTACTCGCTGTTGATGGCGGCGCCGATCATCGCGCAGAACCGCACCAGCACGGCGGCGTGGTCCCACGCCTGCGCCCGCAGCGCCCAGCGGTGGTCGCGCTCCGCCACGCCCAGCTGCCGCTCCAGCGCCATGTCGAACAACGTCGCGCTCGCCGGCGTCGCGCGCGGCAGGTTCTCGCGCTGGTGCACGATGCCGACCGCACGGTCCGCGGCCGCGGCGAGCGTGAGCAGGTCGTCGCGGTGGATCGCGCGTTGCGTTGTCTTCAGCACGGTTGGTTCAGCGCGTCGCGTACCGCCGGCTCGTCCTCGTGATGCTTGGCGACGGTGCTGACCGTGGCCTGCGCAATGTCCGGCGTCAGCCGCTGCCCGCCGAGCTCGCGCACCGCCGTGGCCAGGTTGATCGCCTCCGCCACCCCCGGCGGCTTGATCATCTTCTCGGGCTCCCGCAGCCGCCGCATCGCGACCGCCACCTCGCGGGCCAGCTCCTCCGGCAGGTCCCGCACGTGCCGGTGCAGGATGCGCACCTCGCGCTCCTCGTCCGGATGCGCGATCCAGTGGTACAGGCACCGCCGCTTGATCGCGTCATGGACCTCGCGGGTCTGGTTCGAGGTCAGCACCACGAACGGCTTCCGCTCGGCCCGCAGCGTTCCGAGCTCGGGCACATCGATCTCGAACGTGTCCAGCACCTGCAGCAGCAGCGCCTCGAACTCGTCGTCGGCCCGGTCGATCTCGTCGACGAGCAGCACCGCGGGCCGCCGCAGCGCCTTGAGCACGGGCCGCTCGATCAGGAACTCCTCGGTCCACAGCTGCGGCTCGAGGTCGCGGTGATCGCCCTCCCCGGCGGCGCGCAGCCGCATGATCTGCCTGGGGAAGTTCCAGTCGTACAGCGCCTGCGAGGCGTCGAGCCCGGCGTGGCACTGCAGGCGGACGACCGGGATGCCCCCGAGGACAACGGCCATGGCCTCGGCGAACGAGGTCTTCCCGACGCCGGGGTCCCCTTCGAGGAAGAGCGGCCGTTGCATGCGCATGGCGAGGAAGGCGGCCGCGGCAAGCCCGAAGTCCGCGAGGTAGCCGGCTTCGTCCTCGAGCCGCCGGGCAAGCTCCTGGGGCCCGTCGATGTTCGACATACGTCATTCTGACGGACGGCGCCGCTTCGGACAATTGCCGCGCTTCGGCCGCGCCCTGGCGGCAGCAATTCTTTCTCTCCACGATCACGCCAGAAACGGCAGGATAAATCGGATATAGCCCTTATCGTGGAACCAAAATGCACTTCCTTGTAAATTTTCGCCTATAATCACCGCGATGTCCGATTTTAGCTGCACTTCTGCATGATCGTGGCGAGAAAATGCGCTCCGGTGGCGTCACGGCGGTGGTCATGCGAGCGGCAGCGTGACGGTGGGGTCCTCGGCGGGCGGCCGAATCGCCGTCAGCGTCGCGAATCCCTCGGCCAGCAGCGCCAGATCGGTCCCCGCCGGCCGGTCGTCCTCCCGCACCGCCACCGTGATCCGCGCAAAGTCCCGCCCCGCCTCGGCAACGGCCATCTGGACCTGCCCGAACGGCGCCGGCACGGCCCGCCGCAACCCGCGGATCTCCCCCAGCGGCCGGTCGGGCACGTTGAGGTTGAGCACGGTGCCGGCCGGCGCGGCGGCCAGCCACGGCAGCAGCGGCACCGCCAGGTCGGCCGCACCCGCCCAGTGCAGCTCGTCGTCGCGCAGGCCCTGAAACGCCGCGAGGGCCGCGTCGCTGCCGGCGCCCGTCGCGGTCAGGGCGGTGAACACGTCGAGGGAGACCGCCATCGCGCGCAGCCCCTCGGTGGCCGCGCTCAGCGCCGCGCCGACGGTGCCGGAGTGCAGGATCGCGTGGCCGGCGTTGGCGCCGCGGTTGATCCCCGAGAGCAGCACGTCGGGCGCGGGGCCGAAGGCGCCGATGGCGGCCAGCACGGCGATGTACGCCGGGGACGCCGCGACCGCGTACGCCTCGACGCCGAGGTTCGCGCCGTCGAAGCGTTGCAGCAGCAGGCGGCCGTTCTCGGTGACCGCGTTGAGGGCCGTGCCCGAGCCGCTGGCCTCGCGATGCGGGGCGGCCACCCGGACCTCGTGGCCCGCGTCGCGTACGGCCCCGGCCAGAGCGTGCAGGCCCGGCGCTTCGATGCCGTCGTCGTTGGTGATCAGGACTCGCACGGCCAAGAGACTAGCGTCGAGGGCATGTCTGTACTTGTCGCGTTCAGTGTCACGCCGCTCGGGGGCGGGGCCGACGTCGGGGAGCTCGTGGCCGAGGCCGTTCGCGTGGTGCGGGCCTCGGGGCTGCCCAACCGCACCGACGCCATGTTCACCACCGTCGAAGGGGAGAGCTGGGAGGAGGTCATGGGGGTCGTCCAGGCGGCCGTTGCCGTGGTGCAGGGGCGGTCCGCCCGCACCAGCACCGTGATCAAGGTGGATTGGCGCGACGGGCCCGTTGGGCGGCTCGAGTCGAAAGTGGCCTCCGTTGAGCGGCATCTCGCGGGATAGGCGCCATCGGAGGAGCAAACGCGAAGTTCGGCGGCGGCGCTGACCGGTCTCCTGCACCGTACATCGCGTTTGCAAATCGTGGTTACCCAGCGTCAAATGCCGTCACCGACCGCAATGGCGAGCCTACAGGTCGTCCAGGAAGCTTAGTGCCGCCCTTGCGTTCTCGTGGCGCCAGGCGGCCAGGATCGCGGCGAAGCCCGCTGCCTCTGCGCGGCGGCGGGCCAGCGCCGGCTCCAACGGGGCGATCACCGAGCGCTGCGCCGACACCAGCGCCGCCAGAGGGGCGCCGCGGCGGGTCAGCAGCGCGAGCTTGACCAGGAACTCCGAGCGCAGGTCGCGCACGTGGCTCACCGGGCGGGACAGCCAGTCCGCTACCGCCTCGGCGCCCTCCGGCGTCGGCGTCAGGATCGAGCGTTGCGGGCCCCGATGTCCGGCCTGCGTCCCCGCGACCACCAGGAGGCGGGCGGCGGTCAGGCGGTCCACCGCGCGGTACACGATCGGCCTCGGCACGTGCCACACCCGGCCGACGTCGCCGTCCTCCGCCGTCAATGCCGCCACCGCGAAGCCGTGCGCCGGCGACTCGTCGACCAGGGTCAGCACGATCCACTCGGCCAAAGACAGTGAAGGCAAAGCAAGTGAAGGAGGCGCCACGCGGTGCAGCCTATGCCGCCCCGATCGGGTAGTCTCAATGTGACTACCGACGGAACGAGAGGGGACGCAGGTGCTCGGGTGGCTGGCCGACGGCACGCCGCACTACGCGCCTGTGGGCGAGCTTCTCGTGGACGGGGACCGCGTCTGCTGCCACCTCTGCGGCAAGTGGTTCCTGTCGGTGGCGAGCCATCTGCGGCACCACGGCTGGACCAAGACCGCCTACGTGAACGCCTTCGGGCTCGAGCTCGGCAACCCGCTCAGCGGGCCCGCGACCCGCAAACGGCGGTCCGAAGCGCTCAGCGCGCGGGACGCGGAGCCGGCGATACGGCAGGCCCGGCTGGCGGCGCGCGAACGCACGGCCAGCGGGGAGCTGGCCGAGGCCGCGGCGCGGGCCGCGCGCGGGAGGGCACATCCCGCCGAGCGGCGGGTCAAGACCCTCGCGGCGCTGGGCGAGGTCGACCCGGCGGCGCGCGCGGCCGGCAACCGGCGGCGCGGGGAACGGCACCGGGAGCGGGTCACGGCCGACGTGGCCCGGCGGTTCGGGTTTGCGACGTTCGAGGAGTACCTCGTCGCGCGCGTCCGGGCGGGGCTCAGCATGGCCGCGATCAGCCGGGAGGCGGGGCTGCACAAGGACTGGGTGTGCCGGCACGCGCCCGCCACAGGCCGGCCGACGCCCGGCGAGGCGCGGCTCGGGCCGCATGCGCGCTCGCTCGGGTATGCCGACGCCGCCGCCTACCTGCGCGCCGCGCACGTCGAGCAGCACCGCAGCGTCGCGGCCATCGCGCTGGAGACCAGTACTTCGCGGTGGACGGTGCTCGCGGCGCTGCGCCATCACGGCATCGAGGCGCGGGCGCACGCGACGAAGCGGCACCACGCGCAGGCGCGGGAGAGCGCCGCGGCCCGTGCGCTCGGGTTCGCCTCGATCGCCGCCTACGTGGCCGCGCGGCGGGCCGAGGGGGCGCCGTGGAGCGCGCTGGCGGCCGAGTCCGGAATCGCGGCCACAAGCCTGCGACGGCATCAGAAACGTGGATGTAACATTGACGTTAATTGATCTTACTCGAATGTTTTCATGACTTACTCAACGGGCTTGACGGGGATCGTTCGGGTACTCCAAGATCGCAGGCGATCACTTCCCCGAATTCCCCGAAGGGACGTCTAGCGTGACCGAAACCCCCCTGTGGCTGCAGGGCCGTTCGGCCGTTGTAGAAGCCGCGGACCCGCAGGACTGGCGCGACGGAACTCCCGATTACCACCTGTCCCACACGGAGATGCCGCAGCAGCGTACGCACCACTTCGCGCCGGACTCCCTCGAGGCGATCGTCGAGAGCATCGTGCAGGTCTTCGAGATGGAGGTCTCGCACAAGAAGGACCCCGCAACCTGGGTTTCCATGGTGACGGAGCACTTCCGCACCAACGTCAACGGCGGGGCCTGGGCGAGCGCGCAGGACATCGCCGACATCGGCAGCTACAACATCCTGATCGGCGACAGCGCGTTCTACAAGAGCGGTCAGGAATCGTTCGAGTCGTCGCACCACATCTTCCACAAGGCCTTTCCCACCGGCTTTTACTGGGAGGTCCTCGAGGTGCTGAGCCCCCCGCCGGTCGTGACATTCAAGTGGCGGCACTGGGGGGCATTCACCGGCGAATACCACGGCTTCGAGCCGACCGGTGAGACCGTGGAGATGTTCGGCATCAGCGTCGCCAAGGTGAGCGACGAGCTGAAGCTGCTCGAGGTCGAGCACTACTACGACCCGAACACGTTCCTGGGCAAGCTGACGGGCGGCTGCCCGGTCGCACACTAAGAAAGCCTGCTTGGCGGGCTCGCCAAGCGAGCCCGCCAAGCAAGCCTGCTAAGAAAAGGCTGCTAAGGAAGTTCGTGGCCGGTGGTGCTGTCGACGTGCGGAGGAATCTCGCCGTTGTGTGAGTCGCCGGTCGTCAGCGTCCCTGACGGCTCGAACATCAGGATCGAACCGCCCGGGGACGAAGGCTTGTGTTCGGTACCGCGGGGCACGACATACGTGTCCCCGCGGTGCAGGACCACGGTGTGCTCGTGCCCGTCGGCGTCGCGGACGGCGATGTCGAACCGCCCCTCGAGCACCAGGAAGAACTCGTCGGTGTCGTTGTGCGTGTGCCAGACGTGCTCGCCGCGGGTGTGCGCCACGCGCACGTCGTAGTCGTTCATCCGCGCCACGATGCGCGGGCTGTACACCTCGGTGAACGATGCGAGCGCTTCGGCGAGGTTCACGGGCTTCGCGGTCATAGCCCGATTGTGCCCGCGGCGGACCCCGCCCGTCTTGTACAAAGCACACATGGGGGAAGTACAAAAGCACATGACCGAACGCTGGCAGCTCGACCCGGACCCGACCCTGCGCCCCGCCGCCCGCACGCCGGAGGTGCGCTTCGAAAGCCAAGGCGTGCCGCTGCTCGGCGTCCTGCACGTGCCGGCCGGCCCCGGCCCGCACCCGATCGCGGTACTGCTGCACGGATTCCCCGGCAACGAGCGCAACTTCGACCTCGCCCAGGCGCTGCGCCGCGCCGGCTACGCCGCGCTCGTGTTCCACTACCGCGGGTCGTGGGGCGTCGGCGGCGAGTACGCCTGGGGCAACGTCCTGGCCGACGCCGCCCGCGCGGTCGCCGCCGCGCGCGAGCTCGCCGCCGAGCACGCGCTGGACCCCGCCCGCGTCGCGCTGGTCGGCCACAGCCTCGGCGGCTTCGCGGCCCTCATGACCGCGGCGCAGGACCCGTCGGTGCGCGCGGTGGCGGCGCTGGCCGCATACGACTTCGGCGCGGTTTCTCAGGCCCCGGATGTGGTACTACGGGAAGCCCACGCCATGTTCGGCTCCGACCTGCTACCGCTGCGCGGCACCAGCGCCGACGCCCTGTTCGCGGAGATGCGCTCGGCGGGGGCCGCCTGGCGGCTGGCCGGCCTGGCGCCGCGCCTCGCCGGCCGCCCGGTCCTGCTCGTCGCGGCCGGCAACGACACGGTCGCCGACCCGGCGCTGCACCACGAGCCGGTCGTCGAGGCGTATCGGGCCTTGGAGCGCTTCGAGCACGCGACGCTGCCGAGCGACCACGCCTTCTCCGACCACCGCATCGCCCTGACCCGAGCCGTCGTCAACTTCCTGGATCGACACCTGCGCTAGGCATGTCGGCGCGGTGGCGGGTGGGCCGCTCGAAGGCGATCGTGCCGTCCGGGTTCTCCGCGGCCGGCACGTAACCGGCGTGGCGCAGGGCGGCGAGGGTCTCGGACGGCGAGAGTGCGCTGGACAGCACCGTCGGCGCGAGCTCGGTCAGCTCCAGCCGCGCCAGGCTGCGCACGCTGCGGATCTCGCCCAGCAGCGCGACGTCGTCGCTGCGCAGGACGCAGCCGACCGTGCGGACCCGGACGTTGCCGTGCTTGCGCCCGAGGTCGGCGACGAGGTACTCCAGCGGCTGCGGCACCCGCCCGCCGGCCGCGGCGGCGCGGATGCGAGCGATGAGCTCCTCGGCGGTGCAGCCGGCGTCGAAGGCGCGGCGCACCGAGGGCTCGGTGAAGCGCCACGTGTAGCCGCCGCCGCGGGACTCGCGGTCGGCGGCCAGGTCCAGCAGGGCGCTCAGCGCGGCCGACGGGGTGCCGGTGGCGACGGCGGTCAGGTCGCTCTGCAGCAGCACCGTCTCCTGCGCCGCGGGCAGGAAGTCGCGCAGCGCCGCCGCGAGCCGGTCCTGGTCGCCCTCCGCCAGGGCGTGGCACAACGCCGTCGGTGCGTGGTGCGCGCCGACGCCCATGAGCTCGTACTCGCGCCAGAGGGCCTCGACCATGGGCACCGCCTCCTCGGCGTCCCCGGCCACGAGCGGCCGCAGGTAGGCCAGCATCGTCGCGAGACCCTCGATGCCGGCCGCGCCCCGGCCGGTGCGTAACGAGGCGAGCACCGCGGCCATCGTCACCCGCAGCAGCGCGCTGGTGCCGTCGTGCTCGCTGCCGACGAGGGCGGGGCGGCCGTCGAGCAGCAGCGGCGCGGCCGGCATCTGGAACCAGCCCTCGACGAGCCACCCGAACTGGTCGTTCGGCTCGAGCTTGAGCCAGTTGTCGAACTCGGCGGAGGGCGCTACCCGGTCGCCGGCGATGCCGATCAGGCCGTTCATGCCGGCGACGGTGAGCCAGAAGCGCACGCCCTCCTCGTCGGTGGCGAGCGCCCGGGCGAGCTTGCGCACCTCGCGCAGCCCGATGCCGCCCGCCTTCAGGATCGGCACCGGGGTGCGCCCGCACTCCTCCAGCAGCGCCGTCACCGACGCGAGCGCGGACCGGGCGGCGGCCGAGCCCTCGCGGTCGACCATCTCGGCGCTGACCGGCACCGACTGCGGCGCGGGCGGCGACGGGTCGAAGCCGGCGCGGAAGTCCGGCCGCAGCGCGGCGCCGACCTCGCTGGGCATCGAGATCGCGGCGCCGTAGTAGGCGTTGAAGATGAGCAGCCCGTGGTCGACCGCCCAGCGCAGCGGCGAGGCGCGGCGGCCGTTGCGCAGCGCCATCATCGCGTGCGGGTCGGAGTAGAACGGCTCACCTGAAGCCAGGTCGAGCATGATGTCCTGCGCCACCCGCGGCGCCGCGCGGAACTGCTCGCGCACCACGTCCGGGTCGGCAAGGGCCGCGCCGATCGCCTTGACGAGGCGGCCGTGGTCCCGGCCGACGGGCGCACCGAGCTCGAACGCGATGCGCTGCAACTGCTCCAGCGGCAGATACCGCAGCTCGTGCTCGGCCGCCCGGCCGAACCCGTAGCCGTTGGCGATCACCTCGTGCAGCGCCACCGTGCGGATCCAGTCGCTGTCGTCCTCGTCGATGCGGGCGAGACCCGAGTCGAGGACCGCGCCGAGCGCCGCGGCGAGCAGCGGGTCGTCCGCGACGACCCCGAGAGCCCGCGCCAGATCCCGGCGCCGGGTGCCGGCCGCGCGCAGCGACAGCACCTCGACGACCTGCAGCTGCGGCAGCGTCAGTAGCGACGCGACCTGAAGGATCTGCGGCGTCTCCACCGGCGCGACCCTATCGCGGCCGGCGGCACCCTGGCGTCAACCAGCGCAATCGACATCGTCGGTAGTGGTGCCACTGCGACGGGTGACGGGAAGAAGCATTGATCTTCACTATTTTTTCGGATGATTCGGTCATAAGCGGATCAGTCGCGATATCTCGATGCGGCCATGGCTGTTGCACACCCGGCGATCGGCACTATGTTGTGTCGTCGCTAAGTTCCGCCCTGTAGGAGACGACGTGAAAAAAACGCTGTTCAGGAGGGCTGCGGCCGGCACCTTCGCCGCCGTTGCCGCCGTCGGCCTATCGACCCTCTTCGCTACCGCCGCGAGCGCGCACAGCGCTGGCCCCGCCGGCACCGCGAGTTGTGGCGACGACGGTACGTACACGATCACCTGGACGGTCGAGAACGACTACGGAACCCCGGTCACCCTGTCGAACATCAAGATCCTGCCCGACGGCGGCACCCACGCCAACATTGAGCTCAAGGCCAAGGGCAACGCCGAGGACCACGACAGCTTCACCACGACGTACACCACGACCAAGCCGGTCGACCTGCGCCTCAGCGTCGACGGACTCTGGCAGGACGGCCCGCACAAGACCTGGCCCGAGGACGGTCACCCGGCGAACTTCACCAGCGCCAAGGTGCACCTGAGCGGCGACTGCAAGCCGCCCGCGACCCCCAGCCCGTCGCCGTCGCACTCCTCGCCGGCCCCGCCGCACACCCCGACGCCGGAGGCCTCGTCCTCCACGCCGGGCCTGCCGGTGACCGGCTCGTCGACCACGCTGCCGATGGTGGGCACCGGCGCCGCGCTGGTCGCGAGTGGCGCCGTGCTGGTCGTGGCCCTGCGCCGCCGCCGCAAGGTGACCTTCACCGCCGAGTAGCCGACCCAGCTCCACGACGCGGCGCCTGCGCCCGGGCTCATCCCCGGGCGACAGGCGCCGCTCCCGTTCCGGCAGCCGATACCCTCGACCGGTGACAACACCGCCACTGCACGTCGGCTGCGCGATGTGGACGCACAAGGCGTGGGCGGCGCCGGCGCAGGACCGGCTGCGGGCGTACGCCGGCTGGTGCAACGCCGTCGAGGGCAACACGACGTTCTACGCCACCCCGGCCCGCGAGACGGTGGCGTCCTGGGCGCAGCAGACCGAGCCCGCGTTCCGGTTCGTGCTCAAGCTGCCCCGAGCCGTCACCCACGAGCACCGCCTGAGCGGCGGCGAGGCGGAGCTGCGCGCGTTCCTGGACGCGATCGAGCCGCTCGGCCCGCGCGCGCACGCGCTGTGGGTGCAGCTGCCGGCCTCGTTCGGGCCGTCCGACGCGCCGCACCTGGGCGCGTTCCTGCGCCGCCTCCCGGCCGGCTACCGCGCGGCCGTCGAGGTGCGCCACCCGGCGTTCTTCGCCGGGGACGGCGGCGGCCTCGCGGGCATCCTGCAACGGGCCGGCGCCGAGTGGGTCCCGTTCGACACGACCGCGTTCTTCGACACGCCGCCGACGAGCGACGCCGAGCGCGACGCGTGGACGAAGAAGCCCCGCACCCCGCTGCGCACGGAGGCGCTCACCGACCGGCCGATCGTGCGGTACCTCGGCCGCGACGACCCGGCGAGAACCGTCCAGGGCTGGGCGCGCTGGGTCGCCGTCGCCGCCGCCTGGCTGCGCGAGGGCCGCTCGCCGACGTTCTTCATCCACACCCCGGACAACGCCGACGCGCCGCGCCTGGCCCGCGAGTTCCACGCCGCCGTGCGCACCGGGGTCCCGGGCCTGCCGCCGCTGCCCGAGCCGGCGCCCGAGCCCGAACCCGACGAGCCGCTAACGCTCTTCTAGCACCACCTCGGCATCGGTGAGGCGCAGGAACTCCAGCAGCCGCAACGCCTCCGCGTGCACGGGCGCCGGGTCGGCCAGTGGGCGAAACGGCGCGACCACGAGGCGCCCGGGCTCGGCCGACCAGGTGCCGGCGACGAAGCCGTCGACCAGGAACGTCGGGCGCACGATCGAGTACCCGGGGCAGACCAGGGCGCGGTCGGCCGCCGAGGCGATGATCCGGCCGCGGTCGTCGTGGCTGAGCACCAGGTTGTCGAACTCCGGCAGGAAGCGCACCGGCGCGGGCTCGTCCGGGTCGGCGAGGTCGAGGTCCGGCGCGTCGAAGAGCTCCCGCCCGGCCTCGTCGCGGTAGACACGCAGCCGCGGGCGCAGCGCCTCGACGGCGTCGCGCAGCCGGCGCACGCCCGACCATATCTGCAGGTCGGCTGCGGTGGCGGGGCCGCACGACGCGAGGTACCGCCACAGCAGCTCCTCGGCCGTGGACTCCCGCAGCGGTGCGCCGATCCACTCCTCGGCCAGCGTCACGTGGACGTGCCCGCGCCGGCCCCAGGTCCCGGACGGCGGCGGGTGGACGAGCGAGAGCTGGTGCTGCGCCGCCCACGCCAGCGCGATCGCCTCCCGCCCCGGAAACCGCTCGCCCAGCGCCCGGGCCAGCTGCGGCCGGGTCATGGTCCGCCCGGCGAGCGCCTCGGTCGCGGCGGCGGCGATCTCGGCCAGCTCCAGGCCCTCGATCTGCCGCCGGAACGCCGACAGCCCCGCATTGCCCATCCCGGCCCGGATCAGCGGCCGCAGCCAGCGGTAGTCCTCGGCGGTCGTCAGGTGCTGTGTGCCGCGCAGCAGCCCGCCGCGCACCACCGAGCGGTCCTCGAGGGCGGCCGTGAGCTCGCCGTGCGTGAACCCGGGCAGCCGCGCCCACAGCCCGACGTAGGGGGCGTCGACCTCCTGCGCCTGCACCGCCACGAGCCGCCCGACGGCGTCGGGCACGGTGTTCGGCACGTCGTCGAGCAGCAGCTGACGGCGCAGATACGTGCGGTTGAGCGTCCGCGTGGAAATCCTCACGCCGCGACGGTACGGCCAGTTGCGGTCAATACCCGTCCGCATCCGCGGGTAAGAGTGGGGGCATGCAACCTGTCTACGCACTGCTGCACGGCTGGCCCGAGACGCCCGCCTGCTGGCGCGGGGTCATTCGCGAGGTCGCGGACGAGGCCCGGATGGTCGCCCTGGACCTGCTGGAGATCGGCGCGAACACCGACGGGTCGAAGGCGGCGCTCGCCGAGGCGGTGCACGCCGTCGTCGAGGACCTGGGCCTGCACGACGTCACGCTCGTCGGGCACGACTGCGGCGGCATGGTCGCCTACGCCTACCTGCGCCGATACGAGCTGCGCCGCGCGGTCATCATGAACACCGTGATCCCGGGCGTCGCGCCGTGGGAGGAGGTCCGGCGCAACCCCTACATCTGGCACTTCGGCCTGCACGCCGTGCCGCGCCTGCCCGAGCTGCTCGTGCGGGGCCGGGAGCGGGAGTACTTCGACTACTTCTACGACGTCCTCTCCCCCGCGCCGGAGGCGGTGCCGGAGGAGGCCCGCGCGCAGTACGCGGCGGCGTACGCGAGCGACGCGGCGCTGAAGACCGGCTTCGACTGGTACCGCGCCTTCCCGGCCGACGCCGCGGCCAACGCGGAGCCGGCCGACGTGACCACGCCGCTGCTGTACGTGCGCGGGGAGCGCGAGGGCGGCGACATCGCGGCCTACGCGGCCGGCCTGCGCGCCTCGGGCGTGCGCGACGTGACCACCGCGGTCATCCCGGGCGCCGGGCACTTCGCGCCCGACCAGTGCCCCCGCGAGGTCTGGGACGCCATCAGGCCGTAGCGGGCCGAAGGGCCGGCGCCCGGACAAGGGCGCCGGCCCGTGGTGCGAGCTTCGTCAGCAGTGGCCGAGGTCTTCCCAGTTGGCGGTCCAGCCGGGCTCGGAGCCCTGCGTCCACCACTTGGCGCGCCACAGGTGCTTGCCCTGACCCGAAGCCGGGCCGTTGGGGTCGCCGTAGAGGCTCTTCTCGTGCTTGACCGTCTGGCCGGTCGTGTAGACCGCGCTGATCGACCACTCCGGCGCCGTGGTGCAGCTGGTCGCCGGGGGCGTGGACTTCGACGGCGACGGTGACGCCGAAGGGGACTGCGAGGGGGACCTGGACGGCGACGCCGAGCCGGTCGGCGACGCCGAGCCGGACGGGGTCACGCACGGGCCGGACGAGTCCACCGTGTCGGTGAACGCGTTGCCCGCGCCGCGGTAGGCAGCCGCCTGTGCCGTCGCCTGGCTCGGGGAAAGGACCTGGTTCTTGGCGTACAGCACCCAGTCGACCTGCTCGATGTAGGTGCTCAGGCCGCCGGTGTGCGCCGCGGTGTCGATGAACCACAGGTTCCAGTTGATGGTCATCGTCTGGCGCGGGTAGAACTTGCCGGAGTGGTCGCCGACCTGCTGGCCGTCGATGTAGTAGATGACGTGGCCGCCCGAGACGGTGACGACCAGGTCGTGCCAGCCGTCGAAGCTCTGACGCTCCTCCGAGTGCACGTTGTCGGCGTACCAGGGGTCGTTGCGGTACGTGTACCAGGTCGTCTGGTAGTTGATCGGCCCGGTCTCGCCCCACCCGCCGTTGGGCAGGTACTCCGAGAAGTCCAGCTCGCTGTAGGTCGGGTCGAGATCCCCGTTGAGCGGGCTGATGGTGAAGAACGTCTCGTTGATGTGGTCGCCGTCGTTGCCGCTCGCCGGCGCGTCGGTGAAGCGGATCCGGCTGGCGTAGGTGCCCTCCAAGTACCGCTTCTGGCTGGTGTAGAGCTCGGCCTGGTTGGTTCCCCCGCTGGTGCCGTCCGTCGACGCGGTGAGCTGCATGACCTTCTGGCCGCCGTTGGTCGGGAAGGAGATGCTGCCCGCCGACCAGGTGGCGCCGGGCACGCCCGGGCCGCC
The DNA here is from genome assembly GCF_039537565.1 of Dactylosporangium darangshiense. Classification (NCBI taxonomy): domain Bacteria; kingdom Bacillati; phylum Actinomycetota; class Actinomycetes; order Micromonosporales; family Micromonosporaceae; genus Dactylosporangium; species Dactylosporangium darangshiense. Next base: position 21,458 of record NZ_BAABAT010000070.1, on the reverse strand, counting down.
GGAGTAGGTGCGCGGCACCCATCCGTGCGAGGTCAGCGTCGAGTCGCTGGACGAGCTGTAGCTGAAGTCGTCGAACAGGTACCCGCAGTTGTTCGCGGCGGCGTTGGCGGTGCCGACCGAGGCCGCGGTGATGGCCACGCCGCCGATCGCGCCGGCCAACGCGATGACGGACGCGATCGTCATAGATCGACGTTTACCGATGGACATGAGCAGGTTCCTCCTTGAGGGGATAAGGAGTGCGTGGAACTTGCTTTACTTGACCGCGCCGGCGGTCATACCGGCTCGGATGTGCCGTTGGAACGCGACGTAGGCGATGAGCACCGGCAGCATGGCGATGGTGAGGCCGGCGAACAGTCCGCTCCAGTCGCTGCGGTAGCCCTGACTGACCGACAGGGAGGCCAGGCCCTGTGCCAGGACGTACCGGTCCGGGTCGGGGTTGAGAACCAGCGGCAGCAGGTACTGGTTCCAGAGCCCGAGGAAATTGAAGATGCCGACGGCGACCAGCCCGGGGCGGGCCATCGGCAGCATCACGCGGAAGAACACGCCCGCGTGCGAGCAGCCGTCCATGAACGCCGCCTCGGCCACCTCGGCCGGCAGCGTGCGGAAGAACGAGTGCAGGAAGAAGACGGTGAAGGGCACCGCGTAGGCGGCGTAGACCAGGATCAGGCCCTGGTACGTGCCGAGCAGGCCCAGCTGCTGCACCACGAAGAACAGCGGCACCAGGGCCAGGAACACGGGGAAGAACATGGCCGCGACGAACGTGTAGTAGACCAGCCGGTTGCCACGGAACTCGTAGCGCGCCAGGGCGTAGGCCACCAGCGAGCCCAGCAGCATCGTCAGCAGCAGGGCGCCGCCCACGACGATGAGGCTGTTGAGGAAGTACCGCCCGATGTCGGCCTGGTTCCAGGCCCGCGACCAGTTCTCGAAGTGCGGCGTCGTCGGCACCGACCAGGGGTCGTTGAGGATCTGCTGGTCGGTCTTGAACGAGCTGAGCACCGCCCACAGCAGGGGCAGGGCGGTGACCGCGCCCCAGCAGAGCATCGCCACATGCGGCAGCGCGCGCTTCACGCGAGTTCGACCCTCTCCTTGCGGCCCGCCCGCAGCGCCAGCACGGCCAGCGTCAGCGTCGCGAAGAACAGCGCGACCCCCATCGCCGAGGCGTAGCCGAACTTGCCGAAGGTGAAGGCGTTGCGGTACAGCGAAAGCCCGATCACCTCGGTCGCCCCGTCCGGACCGCCCGGCCCCACCGTCATGACCTGCACGACGGCGAACCCGTCCAGTGCGGCGATGCCGAGGTACACGAACGCCACCTGCACGGTGTCGCGCACCAGCGGAAGGGTGACCCGCCGGAACGTGGCCCAGCCGCTCGCGCCGTCCAGCAGGGCGGCCTCGAACAGCTCCTTCGGGATCGAGTCGATCGCCGCGCTGAACAGCACCATGTAGAACCCGACCGACGACCACACGAGCACGGCCATGACGGCCGGCAGCGCGAGCGACGGCTCGGCCAGCCAGCTGCGGGCGAGCGAGGACAGCCCGACCCCGCGCAGCACCCCGTTGAGCAGGCCGGTGTTCGGGTTGTAGATGAACTGCCACAGCACCGCGATGACGACCAGCGACAGCAGCTGCGGGAAGAAGTACACGATCTGGTAGACGCGGGAGCCCGCGATGCCCCGGCGGCCGTCGCGGCCGCCCAGGTGCAGCATGCTCGCCAGGAACAGGCCCAGGCCGATCGTGGCCAGCGGTACCACGACGAGCATGACGGCGTTGTTGCGCACCGCGTCGAGGAACAGTGCGTCGCCGCCGAGGCGGGCGTAGTTGCCCGCCCCGACGAAGTGCGCCTCGCCGGCCACGCCGGTCCAGTCGGTGAGCGAGAGGTAGAACGCCTGCGCGTACGGCGACAGCACGAAGACGACGTGCAGCACCAGTGCCGGCACGAGCGCACCGAACAGGAACCGGAGCCGACCGTGCTTCATCAGCGGGTGTACTTCTTGACGCTGGAGTCCTTCGCGAGCGCGTCGGCGGCCTTCTGCACCCGCTCGGCCCACTCGGCGGCCGTGGCGCGCTTGTTGACCAGCTCGCCAGTGGCGTCGTCGACGGCCTTGGCCAGCGGCGCGTACCAGGTCCGGAAGCGGAAGGTGAAGGCCTCCTTGCCGGCCGCGGTGACCGCGTCGCGGGTCGAGCCCAGGCCGCTGGACAGCGTCAGCCCGTCGGTCGCGCCCGCCACCGCCGGCAGCGTGCCCGCGCTCTGCGCGAACGCCTTCGCCGACTGCTTGGAGAACAGGATCCGCAGGTACTCCATGCCGCCGGCCGCGTTCTTGGCCTTCGCCGGCACCAGGAACGACTCGGAGCTCGCGGCCTGGACCGCGGCGGCGCCCATCTTGTCGCTCGTCGTGCGCGCCGGCACGGCGCCCATCACCATGTCGAAGCCCTTGGGCGCGACGTCCTTCTGCTCGCTCTCCAGCCACGAGCCGCACGGGATGAACGCGGCCTTGCCCTGGCACCAGGCGGCCTGCGACTCGGTGTGCGACAGCGCCTCCGAGCCGGCCATGATGTAGCCCTTGCCGGCCAGCTCGGCGAACGCCTCGGCGGCGGCCTTGAGCCCGTCGGCCTTCCAGGCGTTGGGCTCCAGGTTGTCGACGGCCTTGATCAGGTCCGTGCCGCCGGTCTTGGCCGCCATCGACAGCAGCGGGTCGTTGATGTACTCCGGGTACTTGCCCTGGTAGGTCCACGGCGCGATGCCCGCGCCCTTGATGGTGGCGCACAGGGCGAGCATCTCGTCCCAGGTCTTCGGGTAGGTCCAGCCCTTGCTCGCGAACAGCGGCTTGGAGTACCACAGGCCCCAGGCGGTGTAGGTGAAGTTGAGCACCAGGACCGACTTGTCGAAGGTGCCGTCGTCGACCACGCCCGGCAGCAGCGTGTCGCGGACCTTCGTGTTCGGGTCGTCGAACGACGGCGCGTCGAGCAGCTCCGAGAGGTCCGACAGCTGCTTGGCGCCGACCAGGGTGGCGAGGTCGAGCCGGCCGGCGCCGGTGTTGTCGACCACGTCCGGGGGCGTGTTGGCCACGAAGCGGGGCTGCAGCGCCTCGCCGACCTTCTGGATGCCCTTGTGGTCGATCGTCGCCTTCGCGTGCTTCTGCTTGTAGAGGTCCTCGGCGTGCTTGGCGTAGTCGTCGCCGTAGCCGCCCTTGAAGATCACGACCTCCAGCGGGGCGTCGTCCTTGACGCCCAGCGGGTTGTCAGCGCTCTTCGCGCCGGCATTCGCGGCCGGCTTCGGGTCGTCGCTCCCGCCGGTGACACAGGCGCTGAGCAGCGGCGCTGCCGCCGCGATCCCGGCGACGCCCTTCAGGATCGAACGGCGGCTGGGGTAGGTTGCAGTTGAAGGTGAGGGGTTCATAGCAGGCCTTCTCTCCTTTATGCGGTACGCCGGATGCGCCCGGCGTACCGCGCTTCGAGTGCTGCGTTGTGCTCCCGCCCGCCAGGGACGTTGTCGGACAGGTAGACCGGCGGCGTGACGCCGAGCGCCAGCAGGCGCGCCACCACCTCGGTGACGATCTGCTGGGCCAGCAGCGCCGCGGTGATCGAGGAGACGGCCCCGACGGCGCCGCCGCCGGGCAGCGGCAGCGACGCGTCGCCGTACGGCGCCCCGTTGTCGAGCACCACGTCGGCGAAGTCGGCGAGCTTCATGCCGCTCTCGTGGCGCGAGTCCACCCGCGAGGAGTGCTCCACCGACGTGATCGCGATGAGCGCGTGGCCGCGCTGCTTGACCAGCTGGGCCATCTCCACCACGGCGCCGTTGACGCCGGAGTTGGAGGCGATGACGAACGTGTCGTCGGGCTTGACGGGCGCCAGGTCGTAGAGCTTGTGCGCCACGGTGGGCGTGCGCTCCAGGTTGGGGTCGGCCAGGGCGCTGAGCGGTTCGCCGCCGTAGAGCACGATGTCGCGCAGCGCGATGCGGTTGCTCGGCACCAGCCCGCCGGCGCGGCCGGCGATCTCCATGGCGAGCGCCTCGGAGTGCCCGCAGCCGAACGCCTGGATCACCCCGCCCGCCTGCACCGTGGCGGTGATGAGGTCGGCGGCGTGCGCCACCTTGTCGCCCTGGGTGGTCCCGACCCGTTCGACGGCGGCGCGGATCACCTCGACGTAGTCGGCACTTCTGATGGTCACAGCGGCTTTTCCCTCCGTGGTCGCTTGCGGTTGTTGGTCGTGTCGGGCACCCGGTGCGCGTCGACGGCGCGCACGGTGAGCTCGAGGGCCTCGGCGGTGCGCTCGTAGGTGCGCTGCGCCACCGCGACGTAGATGAGGTCCAGGACCAGCAGCTGGGAGTGCAGCGCGGAGAGGGCCGCGACCCGGAAGGTGGTCTCGTGTACCGAGGTGGTGAACACGATGTCGGCCACCTCGGCCAGCGGCGAGCGCCCGAACGACGTCACCGCCACCGTCATCGCACCGTGGTCGGCCGCCTCGGCGAGGGTCTCGAGCACCTCGCGGGTCCGGCCGGAGTGCGACAGGCCGATGGCGACGTCGCCGGGGCCCAGCAGTGCGGCGTTCGTGAGCGCGGTGTGGCTGTCGGAGCGGTACCAGACCGGAACGCGGATGCGCTCGAGCCGGAAGGCCATCTCCCGCCCGGCGGTGCCGCTGGAGCCGAGCCCGAAGATCTCCACCCGCCCGGCGCCGGCGATCGCCTCGGCGACCCGCTCCACGGCGGCGACGTCCAGCCCGGCCGCGGTCGCCTGGATCGCCCGGGTGTCCGCCGCGGTGATCACGCCCAGCACGTCGCCGAGGGGGTCGTCGGGCGCGATGTCGCCGCTGATGTCGGTCTCCCAGCGCGCCTGCTCGGCCCGCCCGGTCTCGGTCGCGATCGCCACCCTCAGGTTCGCGTAGCCCTTGAAGCCGAGCGTCCGGCTGAACCGCGTGACGGTCGCCGTCGAGGTGCCCGAGCGCTCGGCGAGGTCGACGATGCTGGCGTGCGCGGCCGTCTCCGGATCGCCCAGGATCGTCTCGGCGATCTTCGCCAGGGCGTCCGGCATCGTCGGACCCTCGATGCGCAGCCGCCCGAGCAGCCCGCCACTTTCACCGGTCACCTTCGGTCATCCTTTTCATCAGCCTGCCTTGGCGATGAAAATTACGACCACTTCAACTTCTAGTCAATAAGCATTTTCTATGCTTCCATCGACGCCATGGCTGTCGTGGTTGGTGTCGACGCGGGTGGGACCGCGTCGAAGGCCGTGGTCACGGACCTGTCGGGTGCCGTGCTCGGCCGCGGTGCCGCCGGCCCGGGCAACCCGTCGGCCGCCGGTGTGTCGGCCGCACGCGCCGTCGGGTCGGCGCTGCGGTCGGCGCTCCTTCGCATCGACCCGGCCACCGTCGCCGCGGGCGTGGCCGGCGTAGCCGGGTGCAGCGCCGTGGCCGACCCGGCCGTCGCCGACGCGTTCGCGCGCGAGTGGGCGGCGCTGGGCCTGACGTGCGAGATGTCCCTGGTCGGGGACGCGGCGACCGCGTTCGCCGCCGGCGGGGACTGGCGTGCGGGCGCGGTGCTCATCAGCGGTACCGGCGCGGTCGCCGCCCTGGTCGACGACCTCGACATCGGCCCGGTCGCCGACGGGCTGGGCTGGCTGCTCGGCGACGAGGGCTCCGGCCTGTGGCTGGGCCTGCAGGCGACCCGCCGCGCGGTGCGCGGCTTCGACTCGGCGCTCGGGCGCAAGGTCGCCGCGCACGCCGGCGCCGCCAACGCCGACGAGCTGGTCCACTGGGCCCAGGCGCTGCCGCCGTTCGGCGCCCTGGCCCCGCTCGTGTGCGAGCTGGCCGACGCCGGCGACCCGGACGCGTCGGCGATCGTCGCCGAGGCGGCCGGGCGCCTCGTGTCCACCCTGGACTCCCTCGGCGCCCCGTCCGCACCGGTCGTGCTGGCGGGCGGCCTGCTGGTCGCCGACACCCCGGTCCGCCGTGGCGTCCTGGCCACCCTCGAGGCCCGTGGGACGGAGGTGGGCACCGCGCGCGACCCCGCGCTGGGTGCCGCCCGGCTGGCGCTGCGGCGTTACCGTCGCGGGACGTGAGCCGACGCGTGCCGCATGCGGCCGGCGACGTCGACGGCGACGAGGGAGAGCACGACGGCGTTGAGGCAGTGCCACAGCCAGTGCGTGCCGATCGGCATCCGGCCGCACAGCGGCTCGTCGAGGGTGCGCAGCGTCAGCGACACGGCGAAGACGCCGGTCGCCGCGAGCAGGAGCCGCGACCGCAGCGCCACCGCGAGGCCGGCCAGGGCGAGGCCGGGCGGGAGGTAGCCGCCGAGGGTGTACCGCGGGCCGGCCAGCGCCAGCAGCAGGTCGACGATCACGGCGAAGAACACGAACGCGGGCGCGGCCAGCCAGGCCAGCGACGCGCGCATCCGCAGCCCGTAGCGGACGAGCAGCACCAGCGCGACGAGCACGAAGACGAGGATCGACAGCGAGTCCAGCGCCGCCGTGGCCCCGGTCGCGAAGGTGTGGAACGACAGGCTGCACAGCCCGACGACGCCGAGCAGGATCGGCAGCGTCCGCGGCCCGCCGCGCCAGTACCGCGCCAGCAGCAGGGCCGAGGCGATGAGGAACGCCACGTTGGAGACCGCGTTGAGCGGCTCGGCCCACAGCCCCGGCCCCAGCCGCTCGCAGTACCCGTCCACCGCGTTCACTCGCGCGAAGCTAGCCCCCCGATGTGACCGCCGTCAGAGCGCCCGGTGGCCAATGCGTGACGGCACCGGCCCGACGCGCAGGCCCGCTCCGCCTCACGCAACGCACTCCTCCGCGCGGCCGAGCAGCAGCGCGCGCTCGGCCTCGTTGCGGGTCATGCCGGCCGCCCGCTCGAACTCGGCGCGCGCCTCGGCGCGGCGGCCGAGCTTGAAGAGCAGGTCGCCGCGGACCGAAGGCAGCAGGTGGTACCCGCGCAGCGCCGGCTCCTCCAGGAGCGGGTCGAGCACGGCCAGGCCCGCGCCCGGTCCTTCGGCCATGGACACGGCGACGGCGCGGTTGAGCTCGACGATCGGCGACGGGGCCAGCTCGGCCAGGCGCGCGTAGAGGCCCGCGATCGCCGGCCAGTCGGTCTCCTCGGCGGTGCGCGCCCGCGCGTGGCAGGCGGCGATGGCGGCCTGCAGGGTGTAGGTGCCGCCGCCGAGCTCCTCGGCGCGGGCGAGCGCCGCGAGGCCGCGGGTGATGAGCAGCCGGTCCCAGCGGCGGCGGTCCTGCTCGAGCAGCGTGACGACCTTGCCGTCGGGGCCGGTGCGCGCCGCCGAGCGCGACGCCTGGATCTCCAGCAGCGCGACCAGCCCGTGCACCTCGGCCTCGGCCGGCATCAGCCCGGCCAGCACGCGGCCGACGCGCATCGCCTCCTGGCACAGGGCCGGGCGCATCCAGTCGTCGCCGGCCGTCGCGGAGTACCCCTCGTTGAAGATCAGGTAGATGACCTCCAGCACGGAGGTGAGCCGGGCCGCCCGGTCGGCGCCGGTGGGCAGCTCGAAGGGGACCTTCGCGTCGGCGAGGGCCCGCTTGGCCCGGCTGATGCGCTGCCCGACGGTCGCGTCCGGCACGAGGAACGCGCGGGCGATCTCGTCGGTGGACAGCCCGCCGAGCATCCGCAGGGTCAGCGCCACCCGCGCCTCGGGCTTGAGCACGGGGTGGCACGCGGTGAAGATCAGGCGCAGGAGGTCGTCCTCGATGGGGTCCTGCTCGAGCACCGCATCGAACTCCGAATCATCAGTCGACTCCTGCCCGGCCAGCGCCGGCAGGTGCTTCTGCAGCACCTGCTGGCGGCGGATCGTGTCGATCCCGCGCCGCTTGGCTGCGGTCATGAGCCACGCGCCCGGGTTGCGCGGGACGCCCTCCGACGGCCACTGCTCCAGCGCCGCCACGAGGGCGTCCTGCGCAAGCTCCTCAGCGAGGCCGACGTCGCCGACGAGCCGGGCGACGCCGGCGATCACCCGCGCCGCCTCGATCCGCCAGACCGCCTCGATCGCTGATTTCGCATCGGTACCCGCTGTCACGGGCCCAACATAGCCGCGATCACTCGTACTCGGAGACCACTCGCACCTCGACCTCGACGTTGTCGAACAGCGCCGCGAAGCGCTTCGCCCACTCGACGGCCTCGGCGTGGTCGCGCACCTGCAGGATCCCGAAGCCGCCGATGACCTCCTTGGCCTCCGCGAACGGCCCGTCGGTGACGGTGGTCTGACCGTCGGTGACGCGGATGACCGCCGCACCCGCGGAGCTCGGCAGCAGGCCTTCGGCGGCGAGCAGGACGCCCGCCTTGTTGACCTCCTCCATGTACTCGCCGAACTTCGCGATGAACTCGGGCGTCGGCTGCCACAGCGCCGGGTTCGAGTCGTCGAGCTTGTGCATCAGCATGTACCGCATTTCGGTGTCCTCCTCGGTAAGGTGGCTGGCTCGCCTGACGGACCAGCCTTCACCACCGCGTCGAGCGGCGCCCGCCGTCTTCGACAACGCCACGGAAAAAAGTTTGGAGATCATCCCGCCATGCGCGTCCTCTTCGCCTTCGCCGGCGGCAACGGCCACCTGCAGCCCCTCCTCCCCCTCGCCCGCGCCGCCGCCGGGCGCGGCCACGCCGTGGCGGTGACCGGCCGCCCAGGCGTCCTGCCGAAGGACTTCGAGGGCTTCCCCGCCGGCACCGACCCCGCGGACCCGGAGGCCGGGCGCCCCGCCCTGGCCCGCCTGGACCGCATCCGCGAGGAGCGCGAGTTCCGCGACGGCTTCGGCGGCTGGATCGCCCGCGAGCGCGCCACCACCACGTCCGAGGTCGCCCGCCGGTGGCGCCCCGACGTGATCGTCTGCGACGAGGCCGACTTCGGCAGCATGATCGCCGCCGAGTCCCTCGGCATCCCGCACGCCTCGGTCGTGGTCCTGGCCGCCGGCACGTTCGGCCGCCCGGACGGCCTGGCGGCGCTGCTGGACGAGGCCCGGGCCGAGCACGGCCTCCCCGCCGACCCGACCCTGGCGATGCTGGACCGCCACCTGGTGATCTCACCGGCCCCGCCGAGCTTCCACGCCCGCACCGGCACCGTCCCCATGCGCCCGATGCCGCCGGCCGAGCTCTCCCCCACCACCCCGCGGACCGTGTACTTCACGCTGGGCACGATCTTCAACACGGAGTCCGGCGACCTGTTCACCCGCGTCCTGGCGGGCGTGCGGGACCTGCCAATCGACCTGGTCGTCACGGTCGGCGGCGGCATCGACCCGCGGGAGCTGGGCGAGCAGCCGCCGAACGTGCGCGTCGAGCGGTACATCCCGCAGGCCACCCTCCTGCCGCGCTGCTCGGCGGTCATCTCGCACGCCGGCTCCGGCACGGTGGTCGGCGCCCTGTCGTACGGCCTGCCGATGGTGCTGCTGCCAATGGGCGCCGACCAGCCGGCGAACGCCGACCGCTGCGCGGAGCTGGGCGTTGCGCGGGTCCTGGACGCCGTGGACACCACCCCGCCGGACGCCGCCGAGGCCCTGCACGCGGTCCTGACCGGCGCGTCGTTCCGCGCGGCCGCGGCGTCCCTGCGCGCCGAGATCGCCGCCATGCCGACCCCCGAGGAGGTGCTCCCGCGCCTGGAGGCCCTGGCCTGAACCTCACGCTCTGTGGTGGCACGTTTCCGGGATTCGACGGAGAGCGACCGGGCCTAACGTTCTACGTATCGCAAGGCCACACCAAACCACACTCCAAAGGAGCGCACCATGAGCGACTACGACCCGGGCTACGACGGCCACGACGGCGGCCACGACGTCGACTACGGCCATTACGAGGCCGGCCAGGAGCACGGCGCCCTCGACCAGCTGCACCAGGCGCAGGGTTCCGAGTCGGACTACGACAAGCAGTACGGCGTGTACGAGGCCGACCACCACGCGGCGGAGTCGACCGACTTCTCGCAGGGCCACCACGTCGAGTACGACCAGGCCCCGGCCGTGCACTACGAGTCGGACGACTACACCAACTACTCGCACGACGCGACCGAGGACGACCACGTCTTCGCCGCCGAGGGCAGCGAGCACGCCCACCAGGCCGACTACTCGGAGCTGGACGCCCTGCGTGAGCGCTTCGACACCGCCTTCGTGGAGGGCACGGAGTACCACGGCGGCGAGGCGGAGATCGCGGCCAAGTAAGACACAGCGCTTTGTGTTCATGGTGTGGTGGCTCAGGCGCCCGGCCGGCGGATCAGCCCCGGCGGCCGGGCAACCCACTCCCACCACAGCATTCAGCCCCCAAGCGACGCACTCGGTTGTTCGACTTCGTCCGGGTGTCCGGGACCGTCCGGACGTTCCCGGCCGCCCGCACGAAGTCGGCCATCCGGGTGCGTTTTCGCGTCTGCGGTGCCCGGGTTCGCAGGGCGTAGCACCGACAGCAGGAGTACCAACGCGGCTGCGGCAAGCGTCGCGGCCGCGACGAAGCCGCGGCCCATGCCCGACGAGCCGGCCGCCGCCACCATCACGGCCAGGCCGAACGAGCTGCCCAGCCACTGCGTGGTCTGCAGGACCCCGGACGCCGCGCCGGCCTCGCGCCCGCCGACCCGGGACAGGATGAGGGTGTACAGCGGGACGAACGCGCAACCCCCGCCCAGCCCGACGAGCGCCAGCGGCCCGAGCACGCCGAAGTAGGAGCTGTGCGGGCCGACCCGCGACAGCAGCAGCACCGCGACGACGTCGGCGGCGAGCGCGCACCCGATGACACGCCGGTGCCCGAAGCGGGCCAGCAGCCGGGGCACGAGGCGGGCCGCGGTGAACAGGCCGCCGGTCATCGGCAGGAACGCGAGACCCGTTGCCACCGGACCCCAGCCGCGCACCTGCTGCAGGTACGTCGTCAGGAAGAAGAACGGGCCGATGAGGCTGGGGCCGACGAGCAGCAGCGCGGCGTACCCGGCCGAGCGCCTCGAATCCCGGAAGAGCCCGAGCGGCACGATCGGCGCCGCCGTGCGCGCCTCGATGGCGACGAACGCGGCGAGCGCGACCGCGGCGGCGGCGAAGCCCGCGAGCACCAGGGGGTCGGACCAGCCCGCGGCGGCGGCCCGGATCAGCGCGTACACGACGCCGGCCATCCCCGCGGTGCCGGTCAGGGCGCCGGGCACGTCGAAGCGGCCCGCATGGCGCTGCGTCTCGGGCAGCAGGCGCAGCGCCAGCGCGGCGATGAGGACCCCGATCGGCACGTTGACCAGGAACACCCACCGCCAGCTCACGGCCGCGGTGACCAGGCCGCCGAGGACGAGGCCGAGCGACGCGCCGCCGCTGATGACCGCCGAGGAGATGCCCAGCGCCCGGTTGCGCTCCTGGCCCTCGCGGAACGTGCCCGTGATGAGCGCTAGGGTGCTCGGCGAGGCGAGCGCGGCGCCGGCGCCCTGCACGGCGCGGGCGGTCAGCAGCCAGCCGGGGTTCTCGGCCAGCGCGGCGGCGAGCGAGGCGGCGGTGAAGACGAGGACGCCGGTGACGAACATGCGCCGCCGGCCGAGGACGTCGCCGAGGCGGCCGCCGAGCAGCAGCAGGCCGGCGAAGGCGATGGTGTAGGCGTTGAGCACCCAGGCCAGGTCGGCCGGGGCGAAGCGCAGCGCCGCGGAGACGCCCGGCAGCGCGACGTTGACGATGGTGGCGTCGATGCCGAGCAGCAGCTGGCAGGAGACGATCACGGCGAGGGCGAGGCGGTGCCTGGGCATGGTTGAACGGCCTCCCTGCTAACCTACGAATGGGAGAGAGTCTCCGGTTCCGGTCCCGACAATACGGAGACTGTCTCCGGTTTACAAGGGGGTTCCATGGCGCCCATCGCCAGGCCGCAGCGCGCGGACGCCCGGCGCAATTTCGACCGGCTCCTCGCCGTCGCGGCCGAGGCCATCGCCGAGCGGGGCGCGGAGGCGTCGCTCGACGACATCGCCAAGCGCGCGGGCGTCGGGCCCGGGACGCTGTACCGCCACTTCCCGACCCGCCAGCACCTGCTCGAGGCCGTGTTCCACGAGCGGGTGGAGCGCCTGCGCGACGAGGCCGCCCGGCTGCTGGAGGAGGAGCCCGACCCGGACAAGGCGCTGGAGGCGTGGCTGCGCGCGCTCGTCGGGCACCTGCGCCGCTACCGGGGGCTGTCGGAAACGCTCAAGGAGGTGCACGGCCTCGAGGCCGACATCATGATCGAAACCCGCGACATGATGCGCTGGTCGGCGACCGCGCTGCTGACCCGCGCGCAGGAGGCGGGCGTGGCCCGCACCGACATCGACGGCGTCGACCTGCTGCGCATCGGGCACGGCGCCGGCATGGTCATCGTCGAGCCGGGCGCGGACGGCGACGAGCGGGCCGAGCGGCTCATCCGGCTGCTCATGGACGGCGTCAGAACCACGACCAAGGCTTGATCACCGCGGGCGGCGCTGCCGACAATCGCCGCCATGCGAATCGGCGAGATCCTGGCGATCCGGCGCGCGCGCCGCGAACAGCGCCGCATGCAGGAGCAGCGGCGCCGGCGGCGCAGCCGCGACTGCGGACCCGACTGCGATCTCGACTTCTGCGACTGCGACTGCAGCCCGTTCATGATCGGCTCGCTGCTGTCGCTGATGGCGATCGCCGCGCCGACCCGCCCGCCGCGGCGCGCCGCCTCCGGGCCGGGCCGGGCCGGGATGGCGGCGATCAAGGGGTACCAGCGCTGGCTCTCCCCACACCTGCCGACCCGCTGCCGCCAGGTGCCGACGTGCAGCAACTACGGGCTGCAGGCGGTGGCGCGCTACGGGCTGGTCGAGGGATCGCGGCTGACCGCGGCGCGGATCCGCCGCTGCAACCCGTCGACACCGCGCGGGAGCGTCGACCCGGTGCCGTAGGTGCTAGCCGGCGGCGCGGACGCAGCGCAGGCCGGAGTACGACATCCAGATCGGCAGCGTCGCCGTGACGACGGTTGCGGTCGCGGACACCAGCGTGGTCGTGCCGTGGTGGTGCCCGAACGGGCTGAAGGCCGTCAGCAGCAGGCCGCCGGCCGCGAAGAAGGCGACGACCGCGATCGCGGCGATGCCGGTGGCGCGCACGAACGAGCGGCCCACGTCCACGTAGCGGCTGCCGATGCCGCACGCCAGGGCGGCGAGCAGCGCGCCGGCCACGACGGCGTAGGCGGTGTAGTCGACGGCGTTGGCCAGCACCGCGTAGGCGCGGTTGGGCTGCCACGTCCAGCCGGCCGCGGCGCTGCGCCAGGCCAGTTCGGAGACGATCGACTGCGCGGCGACCGCGGTGCCGACGAGGATCGCCGTGCGCCGGCCCTGCGCCAGGGCCAGCTCGCGCTGGTACTCCGGGGCGAGGTCGGCCACCGCGCCGAACTCCTCGACGGCGGCGCGCTCGGCGGCGGCCCGGTCCAGGCCGTCCTCCTCGTAGCGGGCCGCGGCGTCGGCCAGGCCGTCGCGCGCCTCGGTGACCAGGTCCGCCTTCGCCGCCCGCGGGCCGCGCAGGGCGCCGCTCAGCGAGGCGACGTAGGCGTCGATGGGTCCGGCGGTAAGCACGAACTCAGCATGCCGAGAATCGCCGCGCCATGCAGTCCGGGTAGACCCTGAGGTTTCCCCGGGTTCCCGGCTCGGGTCTGGCGAGCGGCCGCTACGACAAGGGAGCCTACATGTAGCCGAACTACATGTGGGAGGAATGACCGTGCGGAAGTGGCTGCTCGGAGGCCTCGGCCTGCTGCTGCTGTGCTGCGGCGGCGGGGTCGCCGCGATCACCTGGTTCTTTGCCCGGCCGCCGCTGGACCAGCGGGTCGACTTCGACCGGCCGCTGCGGGTGCCGCCGCTGGCCGCCTCGACGGTCGACGGGCAGGGCCGGCGCGTGTTCGAGCTGCGTGCCCAGGCCGGCGAGAGCGACCTCGGGCACGGCGCGACGCGCACGTGGGGTTACAACGGGGCGTACCTCGGCCCGACGCTGCGGGCCAAGCGCGGCGAGCAGGTCGTGGTCAACGTCCGCAACTCCCTGCCGGAGGCGACGACCGTGCACTGGCACGGCATGCACCTGCCGGCGAAGGTCGACGGCGGGCCGCACCACCCGATCCCGGCCGGCGGCTCGTTCCAGGCCGCGTGGACGGTCGACCAGCCGGCGGCGACGCTGTGGTACCACCCGCATCCGAGCGAGACGACGGAGAAGCAGGTGTACCGCGGCCTGGCCGGCATGTTCATCGTCGACGACGACGAACCCGCACAGGCCGCGCTGCCGCACGACTACGGCGTGGACGACGTGCCGGTGATGGTGCAGGACAAGGATTTCGACGGCGACCAACTGTCCATGGCCGGCCGCTTCGGCAGCGACATCGGCGTCCTGGGCGACCAGATCCTCGTCAACGGCACCCCCAGCCCGTACCTCGACGTGCACTCCGAGCTCGTCCGCCTGCGCCTGCTCAACGCGTCCACCGCGCGCATCTACAACTTCCGCCTCGGCGACGGCCGGCCGTTCGCGCTCGTCGGCACCGACGGCGGCCTGCTCGACAAGCCCTTCATGACCGACCACGTGCGGCTCTCGGTCGGCGAGCGCGCCGAGATCGTGGTGGAGATGCGCCCGGGCGAGCGGGTGGCCCTGCGCAGCGTGCAGTCCCTCGGCGGGGATCTGGGCAGCAAGTTCAACGGCGGCCAGGACGCCTTCGACATCCTGCAGCTGCGCGCCGCGGCGACGCTGACGCCGGCGGCCCTGCCCAAGACCCTGGTCGCCACGCCGCGGCTGGACCCGGCACAGGCCGCGCAGACGCGCTCGTTCACCTTCAGCGGCCGCGAGATCAACGACCGGAAGATGGACATGGACCGCGTCGACGCCGTCATCGTCAAGGACACCGTCGAGGTGTGGAACGTGCGCAACGGCCACGACACCCCGCACAGCTTCCACATCCACGACGTGCAGTTCCAGGTGCTCGCCGTCGACGGGGCACCGCCGCCCGGGGAGCTGTCGGGGTGGAAGGACACGCTGTACCTGGCCGAGGGGCGGACGTTCCGCATCATCGCCCGGTTCGCGGACTACGCGGACCCGACGACGGCGTACATGTTCCACTGCCACGTCCTCAAGCACGAGGACGAAGGGATGATGGGGCAGTTCGTGATCGTCGAGAAGGGCGACCAGCCGAGGCTGACACACGGATGAGCGGTCCGGAGCGAAGCGGAGGAGCCGCGAACAACGGGCACAGCTCTGACTCAGGGCGGTGCCGGAGCGAAGCGGAGGCGGCGTCCTGAGGGTGCCGGGCCCCCCGTGGCGGCGCGGGGCCCGGCACGTCTCGCAAGCGTTCCGTCGTCCCCGTGTGTCTCGTCGTCGTAGCGGACGAGATCCCAACGAGACCGCTCTGTGACCGGCATGACACATCGATCAACGCTCCCATGTCAAGGGATCGAGATATCGACGTGTCGTTCGTCACCGGGGCGCCCCGAGATGCGCGCGGAGCGCTACCGGGAGGTCTCCCTCGGTGCCGGTCCACGCGGTGTAGCCATCCGGCCGCACCAATGCGCACCGCTCGGCGCGGGCGTGGGTGAGGCGGTCGTCGTACCCGCTCGGCGCGGTCGGCGAGAGCAGCACGTGCCGACCGGCGCGCAGCAGCTCGTACAGCCGGGTGGGGCCCAGGTCGACGTCCTCGTGCCGGGGCGCGTGCGGGTAGTCGATGCCGACGCCGGAGACGGTGCCGGTCGCGCGGCGCATCACGGCCGGGACGTGCAGCGCCAGCCCGGCGATCGCGTCGCGGCCCAGCCGCGCGGCGCGCGACTGCAGCAGCGCGAGGCGGATGATGCCGCCGCTGGTGCGCAGCACGAGCCGGCCGACCGCGTGCCGTTCCTCCTGATAGGAGTCGAGCAGCCCGTCCGGCGCCCATCCGGCGGCGACGGCGGCGAGCTTCCAGCCGAGGTTCGCCGCGTCCTGCAGGCCGGTGTTCATGCCCTGGCCGCCGGCGGGTGAGTGCACGTGCGCCGCGTCGCCGGCGAGGAAGACGCGGCCCGTGCGGTACCGCTCGACCTGGCGCTCGTCGCTGTGGAACCGCGACAGCCAGCGGCACTCGCCCATGCCGAAGTCGGTGCCGAAGGCCTGGCGCACGGTGTCGCGCACCTCGTGGAGCTCCAGCGGGGTGCTGTCGGGCACCTGGTGCTCGCGGTTCCAGGCGAACACGCGGTACCACCCGTCGCCGAACGGCGCCACGAACGCGAACGCGGAGCCGACCGCGGTGACCGTGATCGCCTCCTCGGGCGGCTCGGCGAGGCGCACGTCGGCGAGCATCAGCGAGCGGACCACGGCCTGGCCGGGGAACTCCAGGCCGAGCGCGCCGCGCACGCCGCTGTGCGCGCCGTCGGCGCCCACGAGGTAGTCGGCTCGATAGGTCGGCCCGCCGTCGGTGCGCACCTCGACCCCGTCGGCGTCCTGCTCGACGCCGGTGACGCTCGCACCGCGGACGATGCGCACGCCCGCCTTCACGGCGCGCTCCTCGAGCACGCGCTCGACGTTGTACTGCGGGGTGATGAGGACGAACGGGTACCGCGAAGGGAGCCCGCCGAGGTCCAGCGAGATCCGGTTGAACAGCCGCAGCCGCGACACCGCGGTGCCGGTGGCGATCACGTCCTCGGCGATGCCCCGGGCGTCGAACTGCTCCAGGGTGCGGGCGTGCACGGCGAACGCGCGGGTGAGGTTGGACTCGCCGGCGCGGCGCTCGAGCACCGTGACGTCGATGCCGGCGGCGGCGAGATCCCCGGCGAGCAGCAGGCCCGTAGGCCCGGCTCCGGCGATGACGATCTTCATGGCTCCTCCTCGGGCCGATTAGGTCAACAAGTGTTGGCAAACAATTGTTGACCGCGGGCGAGGTCGATGTCAACACGCGGTGAAATCGCCCGCGACTTGACCTGAAGCCCTGTTGAAGTGCGAGATTTCGGTGCGTGGAGAACAGACGCGCGCTCACCGTGGGGATGGTGACCCTGGTCACGCTGGTCGCCTTCGAGGCGGTGGCGGTCACCGCGGCCATGCCGGCCGTTGCCCGGGCTCTCGACGGGCTGGCCTTGTACGGTTTCGCGTTCGGCGGGGCGCTCGCGACCAGCCTGGTCGGGATGGTGCTGGCGGGCGCCTGGTGCGACCGCGCCGGGCCGGCCCGGCCGACCGCCGCCGGGGTCGTCCTGTTCTGCGCGGGGCTCCTGGTCGCCGGGCTGGCGCCGCACATGTGGGTGCTCGTGGCGGGTCGCCTGCTGCAGGGCTTCGGCGGCGGGCTGGTGAACGTGGCGCTGTTCGTCGTCATCGGGCGGGCCTACCCCGAGTCGGAGCACGCTCGGGTCCTTTCGGCCCTGTCCGCGGCCTGGGTCCTGCCGGCGATCCTCGGGCCCGCCGTGGCCGGGGCGATCGTGCAGTACATCGGCTGGCGTTGGGTCTTCCTGCTCGTCGTTGTGGCAGCGGTACCGTCGATGGCTTTGGTCTGGCCGCGGGTGCGCGGCTTGGCCGGCGGGAGCACTTCGGACATTTCGTATTCCGTTCGAATTTACTGGTCTTTAGGTGCGGCTTTTGGCGCACTGTTGCTGTATGTGGGCGGGCAGAATGCGTCGCCGGCCGGCGTCGCGGTGCTCGCGGTCGGGCTCGTCGTGGCGCTGTTCTGCGGCGCGCGCCTGCTGCCCCCGGGCGCCTTCGCCGCCGCGCGCGGCCTGCCCGCCATCGTGCTGCTGCGCGGCCTGGCCGGTGCCGCGTTCGTGCAGACGGACGTCTTCATCCCCCTGCTGCTCACCCGCGAGCGCGGCCTGAGCCCGGCGCTGGCCGGCCTCACGGTGACCGTCGGCGCGCTGTTCTGGTCGGCCGGCTCGTGGGTGCAGGCGCGGCAGGCCCAGCGCCTGTCCGACGCGACCCGCCTGCGGCTCGGCTCGGCCGGCATCGCCCTGGGCGTGCTGTCCGCGATGGCGCTGGCTTTCTCGTCGGTACCCGTAGCCGTAGTCGTCGCCGGCTGGTGCCTCGGCGGCTTCGGCATGGGCCTCGTCTCCCCCGCCGCCGCGGCGCTCGTGCTGCGCTACTCCGCCCCGTCCGACCAGGGCGCGAACAGCGCCGCCCTGTCGGTCGCCGACGCGCTGCTCACCACCACCGCGCTCGCCGTCGGCGGCTCTCTCTTCGCCGCCCTCGTGGACGCCGGCCCGGTCGCGTACGTCGCCGCGTTCGCCGTCGCCCTCGTGCCCGCCGTGGCCGCGGTCGCGGTGGCCGGTCGTACTTTCGGCGGATCTGAGCCTTCTGCGCCGCCAATACCATTGGCCGGTGAGCGTGCGGGTGCTGGTCGCGGATGATCAGGAGATCGTGCGCACCGGCCTGACAATGATCCTCAACGCCCAGCCCGACATCGAGGTGGTCGGCGAGGCCCCCGACGGCCGCCGCGCCGTCGACCTGGCGCGCCGCCTACGCCCCGACGTGTGTCTGCTGGACGTGCGCATGCCGGTGATGGACGGCCTGGAGGCGACCCGTCAACTGGCCGGCCCGGCGGTCGACGACCCGATCGCCGTCGTGGTGATCACGACGTTCGACCTGGACGAGTACGTCTACGCGGCTTTGCGCGCCGGCGCCCGCGGCTTCCTCCTGAAGGACGCCGGCCCCGCCCTGCTCGCCCAGGCCGTGCACGCGGCCGCGGCGGGCGACGCCCTCATCGCCCCGAGCGTCACGACGCGCCTGCTGCGCGCCTTCGCCGACGCCGGCCCGAAGGCCCCGCCCCGCCGCCCCGCGGACCCCCTGACGGAGCGCGAGGAGCAGGTCCTGGCGAAGGTGGCGCGGGGCCGGACGAACAACGAGATCGCCGACGAGCTCTTCATCACGCTGAGCACGGTGAAGACGCACGTAACCGCCCTGATGCTCAAGCTGGGCGTCCGCAACCGCGTCGAGATCGCCATGTGGGCCTACGAAACGAACCGCGTCCGCCCCGGCTCCTGAGGGTATTTGGCGGTTACGGTGAGCAATGCTCGATGATCCAGTTTTTTGGCGTCGTGTAGCGTTGGATGTGAAAGGCCCGCCAGCGCCAAGCGTCTCTCGCAGGTCCGTTGCTGGGCCCGCATGAACGTCGGATCGGGCTTAGGCCCCGTCTCGTGGATCTTGGTGGAGTGTGTAGCGGCGTAGCATGACGGGGCCGCCGTCCGGGGTGGTCCA
This sequence comes from Dactylosporangium darangshiense, assembly GCF_039537565.1. Taxonomy (NCBI): domain Bacteria; kingdom Bacillati; phylum Actinomycetota; class Actinomycetes; order Micromonosporales; family Micromonosporaceae; genus Dactylosporangium; species Dactylosporangium darangshiense. Next base: position 2,397 of record NZ_BAABAT010000070.1, on the reverse strand, counting down.
GTTCGCCGTCGTGGTGTGAAGGTGCTGCCAACCGGTGCGCTCGTACAGTGCGATGGCCGCTGACCGTTGGCTTGCGACGACCTCCAGCGTCAGGTCGGTGCGATAGTCGGCGGCCCATCGTCGCGCGTTCTGCAGAAGCCTCGTCGCGACGTGGTCCCGGCGGAACGCGGGTGCGACGAACAGACGGCCGACCTCGGCGGACGGCCGTGCTGGACCGTGGTCTCCCGACGGGCCGGGAGCGGCATGTACCGCGACGTGTCCTACCACGGCGGCGCTGTCGGTCGTGGCGATCCATGCGTGCAACATGTCGGGCGGGCAAAGCCATCGGTGCGGGTCGGCCGGCCAGTTCAGCGGGTAGCCATCGAGGCGATGCACGTCGGCGAGCAGGTCGACGCACGGCTGCACGTCGCTTGGTTGTCGGTCTCGGATCATCACCTCGTCCATGTCCTCATCATTGCGGTTGTTCGGCGTGTCGCTCCTGTGTGGGGAAGGCGGTGCGGTAGCTAGGCCGCGTCTTGTGGATCATGGAGATGGCGGAGACTCGTGGGTGACGTTGGCCCCTTATGGGTCAGGCTCCGGTGACGGTGCGTGGCAGGCGATCACGGGGGTGAATCACGTCCCAGCGGTGGCGGCTTCCAGCCCTGATCGGGTTTCCTGCAGGATGGCAATGCCCTTGCCCGTGAGATTGTGCTGTCGGCAGTGCGCGAGTATCGCGTCGATCGCGGCCAGCCACGACTCGATCAGGTCCCGTAGCTGGATGTGACCGGTCCACAGGGTGACGGGTTCACCAGTGCGATCGCAGTTGGCTTCGACCTGGAGGGTCCAGTCGCTGTTCGGGATCATCCGGTAGGCGATGTAGTAGGGGCCGTCGAAGAAGTATGTGCAGGCTTCACCGGTCCCGCCGGTGAGGTCCTGAACGGCCGTCAGGGTGGAGCCGGCCACCGATCCGATGAAGTCGGACCAGCCGATACCGGGGAACTCGATACCGTCGAAATCGATCCAACATTTTGCCCACAGTGGAGCGTCCGTGCCGCTGAGAACACGGAGGTCTTCGAGGTCCAGTCGAACGGTATACGCCATGACATCTTCTACCCGGGCCGATATCCACGCCCGTCCGATCCGGGACAGGTCTTGGTGGATTATGGATGTTGGGTGATGTCGCGGAGCCAGATTTTGATGGTGGCGACGTCGACCGTGGCCCGGTACATGAAGGCGCGTTTGTCGTAGCGGGTGGCCACGGCGCGGAACTGTTTGAGCTTGCCGACCGCACGTTCGACCGGTGTTGCGGTCCTTGTACCGCTCAGCGTCGAACGTCGGCGGACGCCCACCGGCGGCGCCACGTCTGCGGCGGTTGGCCTGCTGGTCGACGCGTTCGTAGATGGTGGCGGCGATGCCGCGGCGGCGCAGGTCTGTGCGGATCGCGCGGATGGAGTAGGCCCTGTCGCCCAGGATCCGCGCGGGCCTGGCTCTGGGTCGGCCGCGGCGGCGCGGGCATGCGGATACCGGCCATGACCGCCGGGTAGCCGATGCGGTCGTGGCGTTGCCCGGCGGTGAGGGTGCGGCTGATCCCCTGCCACCGGCCACCTCGCGGGGCTTTGGTGGGCAGCAGCGGGGCGAGCAGATCCCACTCGGGATCGGTGAGCTCAAATCGGGCAGCCATAGCGTCCCGGACCAACAACAGGACGCTACGGCTCATTCCGGTTCATTGATCCACGAGACACGGCCTGGACGGTCGTGTCTCGACGGCATGAGTTGACTGACGCCGAGTGGCAGTCGTTGGAGTCCTTACTGCCGCCGGATCCGGCGCGTGGGGGTCGGTGGCGGGACCACCGAACCGTCATTTCTGCGATTCTGTTCCGTGAGCGGACCGGGGTGACCTGGCGAGACTTGCCGGAACGGTTCGGGCCGTGGAAGACGGTCTTCAGCGCAAGCGCCGCTGGGCGATGGACGGGACCTGGGCGCGGATCTGCGACGCGTTACGTATCGACTGCGACGTCGCGGAGGGCCGGGAGTGGACCGTGAGCGTCGACACGTCGCCAGGCACACCACATCGGGTCAACGTGCCGACTGCACCGGTTTCGAGCAAGTGATGGCCGACATTCGCATCCGGAGCCGAGCCGCGCGGCCCCGGACCCGCCCCGGACACGTGCTGGCGGACAAGGCTTACTCGTCGAAAGCGATCCGCTCGCACCTGCGCCGACGCGACATTTCAGCAACCATTCCGATCAAGGCTGACCAGGCACCAAAGATCCGCGAGACAGGGCCTAGCACCAATACCGCTGACTTAAGTGATCGCGTAGAGGTCGAGTTTGACCGGGGCGGGTTTGGACGGCTCGGCGATGGCGATGGTTTCGGTGTGGGGCCGGTCGGGCTGGGGCCAGTGGCGATGGTTGGCTC
>NZ_BAABAT010000069.1:0-44113 GCF_039537565.1 Dactylosporangium darangshiense | reverse complement strand
GTCGAGACCTGCACGTCGGTCAGGCCCGATGAGCATCGCCGCAGCTGGGACGTCCGGCTTACCTTGGCGGCATCGACGCAAGCGGTTACGCCTGACGACAAACAGACCCACTTCTCAAACACGCTCTGAGACGCTGACAGAAACACGTCGGGGCGCATCATCTTCACCCATGCGCGCCGCCCGAGTCGCGTTCGATGACCACATGGTCGTGCCAAACGCGAACTCGCCGGGCACCGACGTGAGCAGCGTAGGTGGCGCTGATCCAGGTAACCCGGTACACCGGCGGGCCCGCGTCGGGTTGTCCATCGGCCTCGGCTGTGCAGGTGAAGGTGGCCACTGCGGCCGGATGACATTGGCACCGCTAGCAGGGTGCGTGCCGTCACGGGTGGTGACCAGCCCGGCTAGCTATGGCGTTGCCTACATGCGCTCCGGGGCGGAGACACCGAGCAGCCAGAGCCCGTTGACGAACACGATGCGGGCCGCCTCGGCAAGCCACAGCCGGGCGCGGGTCAGATCCGATGCCTGCTCATCAGCGCGCGGCAGTACCCGGCAGCTGTCGTAGAACTTGTGGTACGTAGAAGCCAGGTCCTCCAGGTATCGCGCGACCCGGTGCGGCTCCCGTAGCTCGGCGGCCATTTGTACCACTCCGGGGAACTCGCCGAGGGACCGCAGCAGGTCACGCTCCTTCTCGTGCGACAACAGGCCGGGGTCGTAGTCGTCTCCCCGGGTGATGCCGAGCTCTTTTGCATTGCGCAGTAGGCTCGCGATCCGGGCGTGGGCGTACTGGACGTAGAAGATCGGGTTCTCGTTGGACTGCCGGGTCCACAGATCGAGGTCCAAGTCGATGGTGGAGTCGATCGAGTAGCGAGCCAGCGCGTACCTGGCCGCGTCGACGCCGAGCATGTCGATGATTTCGCGGAGCGTGACCAGCGTGCCGGCGCGCTTCGACATCTTGAGCTGCTCGCCATCCTTGATGAGGTTCACCATCTGGCCGATGATGATCTCGATGTTCTTGTCAGGATCGTCGCCGAAGCAGGCCGCCATGGCACGGAGTCGGCCGACGTACCCGTGGTGGTCGGCGCCGAGGATGATGGCCACCTTGTCGAAACCGCGACGCCGCTTGTCGAGGTAGTAGGCGCAGTCACCCGCGAAGTACCCCCACTGGCCGTTCGACTTGACGATCACCCGGTCCTTGTCGTCGCCGAAGGCGGTGGTCCGTACCCAGGTCGCACCGTCTGCCTTGTAGACGTGTCCCTCTTCGATGAGCCTGGCCAACGCGGCATCCAATTCGCCCCGGGCGTGCAGCGTCTGTTCGTTGAAGAAGACGTCGAACTGAACGCCGAACTCCGCCAGGGTCGACTTCACGTCATCGAACATCAGCCGGACACCCTCGGTCCGGAAGACCTCTAGGGCCTGGTCCTCGGGCAGTTCCAGCGCAGTGGGTTGTTTACCGACGATGGCACTAGCGATGTCGTTGATGTAGCCGCCGACGTACCCGTCCTCAGGAACAGGCTCACCCCTCGCCGAGGCGAGCAACGACATGGCGAAGCGATCGATCTGAGCGCCGGCGTCGTTAAAGTAGTATTCGGTGGTTACATCAGCGCCGGTCGCCCGGAACAGCCGCGTAAGTGCGTCGCCGACCGCCGCCCACCGGACGCCGCCGATGTGGATCGGGCCGGTCGGATTCGCGGAGACATATTCCAGGTTGAGCTTTCCGCCGGCGAGCGACGTGCTGCGGCCATAGTTAGATCCGTCCGAAACCACGACGCGCGCGACCTCGCCGATGGCGCTGACATCCAAGCGGATGTTGAGGAATCCGGGACCGGCGACGTCCACGGCTGCTACACCGGGAAACTCGACCAGCTTCGCCGAAACCGCCTGGGCAAGGGTCCGCGGAGCGACACCAGCGCTCCGCGCCAACTGCATCGCGATCGTAGAGGCGTAATCGCCGTGCTCGGGGTTCCTCGGTCGCTCCACGCCCGCCGCCGCAGGAACCAGGGCCGGGTCAAGGCCAAGACCTGTCAGCGCCGCCCGGGTGGCGGCAAGAACGGCATCAGCGAGCTGTGTCGGAGTCACGGGCAATAATCGTATCCCAGGCGGCCCTGCGCCGGCGGATCGGGCGGCCAACCGGTACGCCGTACCCCTTGGCCTGGCCTGGCGGCCCTCGAGGGTGTGGCCCGTCCCGATGAGAGATCGGACGAAACGGGGGTATGCGCGACCTCTGGTGGTCCAGCGGAGAGACAGAGATGCGGACAGACGCCGCCCGTTGATGAGACGTGCGTCAACGCGGCACGGGGCCGCTGCTCCGTTCATCGCGTCACCGGGCTGTCGTGACGGTCTGACGCCTCCACGGGCCTTGGGGTATCCGTCGGGCGCCGTCACCAAACCCCCTTCACCAAAGCCACCACCCGGCGGCTCTGCCGGCGACCTAGCGCTGGCGCCACCTGTGGAACCGGAGCGGCAGGCGCGGCGCCAACCGGCTGCGTGCGAGTACCGCCAAGGAGCTAACGCCAACTGCACTCCACTTCGCCACCGGGTCCCGTGAACCCAATTTGTGTCGACCCGTGCCGTGGTACGAGACGCTACCTCTGCTGAGATGAAGTCAGCAGAGGTAGCGTCTCGCCATGTGTACGTTCGGGAGTGGAGCATGACCCACGTCGCAGCCGACTCCGGAGCGAATAGATCATTTCTTGCCGGCATCGTCGGAAAGCGCATCCCCTGGGAGCGCTTCGATAAGATGAAGCGGCCCGGCCGGACACCGCACTCGCCGATCTTCGTCGTTGGGTCACCCCGGTCAGGAACGACCCTGGTAGGGCGGGCGATCGGCGCGCACCCGGACGTGGCCAACGTCGAAGAGAGCCTGTTCCTGACGTACTTCCACGACATGATCTTCGACCTGCACCTAGGATTGGGGCGTTGGCCCATCACTCCGCTCGCCCGATTGTCCACCGCAGACATGATCGAACATGTCGGGGCGTTCGCGGACGCGTTGCTCGCAGGATCCGCCAACAGTCAGCGGCATTCGCGGATCGTAGACCACACGCCCTGGTATGGCGCGATGGCCCCGCTCGTGGACGCGCTGTTTCCGGGCTGCGTCTTCGTGCATGTCATACGTCACGGCGTAGCGGTCGTGAAGTCCCTCGAACATTCCTACGCCGCCGGGCGGAGATGGGCCGGCGGCACTGTGGCCGAACGGGCGATGCTCTGGTCCACGATGGTCGAGCGCTGCAGCGAGATCGGCCAGCACGTGGCGTCGACCCGCTTCGTTGCGGTGCATTATGAGCAACTCTGCGACGATCCCACCAGCACCCTGAAGTCCTTGCTGTCGGCCATCGGGCTGGTGTGGGATCCCACCGTGCTGCTGCCGTTGGCCGAGCCGCATGCGACGCCATCGCGGGTGAACTGGCGTGGGCCGGTTGGCGCGGACGATTCGTACCCTGACGGGTGGAGTGCCGCCGAAGTGGCGGCGTTCGCTGCCATCGCCGGCGACAGCATGGCGCGCCTGGGCTACGACTGCCCCCGGACATAGATGCCGATGTAAGCACTGCCGCGACGCGAACCGGCGATACATTTCGGTTGACGGTGTGCGGACGGATCGCGCGTAGGTATCCGGGACAACGGCGACAACGCTGGTGGATGGCGGAAGACCCGTGCGAGGCAGGCGCCGATCCACATGCCGTTCGGTGTGCGCCGCCGCCAGTGCTCGCAGCTGTCGCGTTGTTCGGGCGGCGCAATGACTCGCTACTGTCCGAGGGGCGTCCACAATGACGATGCGCCCGTTCGGCGCGACCAGGGCTCACGGCATCGCCGGACGGCCGGGCGGGTGACAGTTATCGCCCAGGGATTCTGGATCCGAAGGTATGGCGCGGGCGCACCGCCGCGTGCGGTGGTGCTGGCCGCAACGCCGGGGCGTCGGCGGATCGCCGACCGTTCACCATGGACCCGGCTGCCCTATGGATTGGTCCCACGAGTTGCGCAGCCGGGACTGGTCTGCGGGCGATGGGCGCGCGGATCGACCGGTGCCCAATTAAGTGCTTGGACCGGATATACACCGTTGGTCGAGCGGTGGCGGGTCGGCATCGTGTGGCGTCCGCCGGCGCGAACGCGGCGGTCGCAGTCGGCACACGGGCCGGCCGCACCGAACTAACGGAAGGGCCGTCGGAGGTACAGGCCGCCGCAGCCGCTCCTTTCCATACGCCGCGGCGAGGTAACCATCCGCGGCGTACATGCGGACAACTTAGTTGTCCGCATGTACCTCGTTGCCCCCGCCTTCCCCCTTCGGAAGATTGAGATAGTCCTATTCATGAGTCTCTGGACCGTCGGGCCATACAGACTCGATCTTGCAACGGGGGGCATCGCGTGAGTCGGTTGATCGACGTTGGGCCTCATGGGTTGAGCAGGCGACCCGGCCTGATGGAGCACCCGGGGCGGTGCCGGCGACTTGTCGCGAGGAGGGGCTGCGTTGGTTGAGCAGCTTGTTGAAACGCACGCGGACGCCGGGCATGTCCGGTTCGGGGATGGGGTGGTCTTCCACGTGCGCTCAGGGGAAGTTGATCAAGACGCGACAGAGTGCAAATGTGGCCAGCCGGAGCCGATCTTTCAGATCACGCGCTACCGGGAGCCGGTGCCGCAGCTCCAGCTGTCACTGACCGACGTGTGCAACATGGGCTGCACCTACTGCTCGTTCAGAGACCGCGTACACGCCGACGGCAAGCCGGTAACGATGCCGCTGGAGACCGCCCGGCGCGCCATCGACTTCTACGGTCGTCAGGTCGTGGGGGCGGGCGCTGGCTATGGCCGGATCGATTTTGGGCTCGCGGGTGAGACGATGTTGGTCCGCCATCTTCACGATCAGGTGCAGCGCCTCATCGAGGACGGCTTGGCCGCATCGGACGTCGCCATCGTCTGGAGCGGTCCCAACGTCACCAATGCAACGCTGTCGATGTCCGACAAGCTGGCCGCCACCCTGGGGGCACCGCAGGACATCAGCATCGACGGCCCACGGGACGTGCATGACCGGGTCCGCTTCTACACCAACGACCGGGGCGGAACCTACGACGACGTGCGCTCGGTTCTCGACCAGGTGCTGCAGCGCCACCCAGGCATGGGCGTCTCCGCCGTGCTCACCGCGTACTGCACGGACTTCGCTCGCATCTTCTCCCACCTGTTCGACGAGATCGGCGCCCGCAACATCTACATGAAACCGGTCAACGCGCGTCACGACGTCGACTACGCGCTCAACGCCGAAACGCTCCCCGTTTTCCAGGAGGGCTACCGCGCGCTTGTCGAGCACATCCTCGCCCACCCTCCGCAGGGCATTCTCGATCGGCTGCTGGCGCTGAGCCCCGAGGACTACTTCATGCGGTTCGTGTACCGGGTGAAGGACCGTACGGTACAGACCTACCGGTGCGGTGCCGGCAAGAGCGGCGCCTATGTCGACACGAATGGAAACCTCTACGCTTGCGCGCACTTCATCGGCAAGTCGGGCTGGCACATCGGCCATGTCGACACTGGCTTCGACGAGGAGAAACGCCGCCATTTCACGGAGATGACCGTCGACACGCGCCCCGCCTGCCAGGGCTGCTACGCACGTTATGTGTGCGGCGGCGGCTGCCACTACCAGGCGGTGCTTGCCAACAACGACATCTCGCGCCCCGACGAGGTCAAGTGCGAGCTGATCCGCTTCCTGACCCGCCTCGCCGTCCGGCTCGTCGCCACCCTCCAGCAGATGCACCCCCAAGTGCTTGCCGCCCTGCCGACGCCGTACGGGATTGACCCGGGGCTGGCGACTGCACCGGCAGAGACCGCTTACCGGCCAACCGGAAGGCTGTGCGTCAGCGACACCCTGGACATCCCTGCCCCGATCGCGCTGGACCACGCCGGGCGTGTGCGTGGCGCGCTGCGCCCCGAGGCGTCCCTCGGCCTGACCAGCAGGATGCACGACGGCCGGCTTACGCTCTATGTCGACAGCGCGGCGCTCGATATCGTCGAGGCCGTCCGTGTCTGGCTCCAGCCGTACGGCGAGAGCGGGCTGACGCTCGGCGACCTGCCTGTCCGCGGACCGTCCAACAGCGGCCGGCTGCTGCGGCTGACCAGACACGGCGCCGAGTGGCTCGACACCCCCGGCGATCGATTCCGCCGGGTACCGCACCCCGAAGAGTCGTGGATCTCGGCGCCGGACGTTGCGCTCGAGTTCGGTCCCGCATCCATCCGCGCCACCATCGACGTGCGGGCCCTCGTCGACGCCGAGGCCCCAGTAGGGGTCGAGGCGCCGACGGTCGGCGTCAACGTGCTCGTCGACCTCCGCTCGGGCGGCACGTTGCTGCTGGCCCGATACGAGCCGTTCGTCGACCTTCCCGTCAACGCCGAGGGCTTCCTCGAACTGGCCGGCCCGGAGGCCGACGCGCTGGCCGGGGGCGACGCGGGCTGGCCCGACGGCCTTTTGCCGCTCGGCCGGTGGACCGGCCTCCAGCCAAATGTCTGTTAGCCGAACGGCCACCAGCGGAGCCCCGCAGTGGCGGCACGCACTCCTCGTCAGCAATCGGTTCGAGGTCGATCCGGGCGCGGGCGGCACCGAGATGCTCACCGCCGACCTGGCCGCGGCGTTGAGCGCGCGCCGCGTGTCGGTGACTTGGCTGGCCACCGGTGACGACCGCAACGCGCCGCCGCTGCGACCGGGAGCCGTCACACGGATGCGGGTGCGCGTGCCCCCGGCCGCATCGCCGTCGGCGTCGTGGCGCACGCGGGAGGACGTCGTGGCTCGCACCGTGGAGGACGCCCTGCGCGAGGCGCCGCGGTTCGACGTGGTGCACGTGACCCACTTCAGCCGGCTCGGGCTCGGCTTTCTCGACGTCCCGCCCCTGCGTGACGCGACGACGGTGGCGACGCTGACGGACTACACCGCCGTGTGCGGCGACTACCAGCTGGTCCATAGGCGCGCCGGCCGGCCCTGCGCGCCACCCGTCGCCCCAGGCGACTGCGTCGAGTGTCTCGCCCAGGGTACGGCACGGTGGCGGATCGACGCTGCGGAGTACGACGACTGGCGCTCCCGCAACGTGCGGCTACTCAACAGCCGGTTCAGCGCGTTGTGGGTCCAGACGCCGCATCAGCGCCGCCTGCTGGTGGACGCCGGGCTGGACGATGGCCGCATCGTGTCGGACCGGGCGCAGTACGCCATCCCCGCCTCCTGGCGCCGCCAGCAGGCCGGCACCGACATCCCCACCCTGCTGTTCCTCGGCCGCGCGTCACCCGAGAAAGGGCTGCACGTGCTCCTCGACGCCTTCGCAGCGTGGCCAGGTTCGGCCAGGCTCCTGGTGGTAACGACCGCCGACGACGGCGGATACGAACGAACGGCCCGTGCGGCGGCGGCCGGCGACGGCCGAGTCGAGTGGCTCAACCCGGTCGGGCGCGACGAGCTCGGCGACCTGCTCAACGCAGCGACGGCGCTGGTGGTCCCGTCGCAGTGGGACGAGAACCACCCGATGGTCATGCACTACGCGATGGCGCTCGGTGTCCCGGTCGTATGCTCTGCGGTCCCCTCGCTGACGCACCTGACCGACGTCGCCGATGTGCGCCTCGTTGAGAAACACCACGACCCGGCGTCCTGGACGAGGGCGTTCGACGAGCTGATGAGCGACCCCGGCGCGGGGATCGACCGTACGGCGGAGTTCCGCAAGGCATACAGCGACTTCGTGAAGGCGATCGCCGACACGTACGGGGAAGGAGAGCCCGCTGAGAACGACGGATGAACGAAGCGACCAGGGCCTGGTACCCGAGGACTTTCGCCGGTTCTTGGTGGCGGACGACTTTGCCCGGTACGGGCTGACGCCAGAGCGGCACGCGCGCAGCCCGCAGTACGTCCAGTTGGAGCTCACTGACCGCTGCAACCTTGCCTGCGCCGGCTGCGTCCGGGCGGTGCACGCCAGTACTGGCAGCGAGTTCGGCTACGACGCGTTCGTCGCGCTGCTGGCCGACCTGCCCGCACTCCAGCACGTCTCCTTCGTCGGCGCGGGCGAGGCGCTGATCGTGCGCGACCTCCGCCGCTACGTCGCGGCCTGCACCGAGCGGGACGTCTTCACGTCTTGCAACACCAACGGCCTGCTGGTGCGCCGACGGCTGAGGCCGGCACTCGACGCGGGGCTCGGCCTCATCGCCCTCAGTGTCGACGGGGCCGACGAGGAAACGCTTAGCGACGTGCGCGCCGGGCTGCGGCTCTCGCAGCTGACGACTGCCCTGCGCGAGGCCGTCTCGCTCGTGGCGGAGACCGGCGCCCGCATCTCGGCCGCGGTCACGCTCTCCGCCCGCAACATCGCCGGCTTCCCCGACATCGTCTCGTACGTCGCCGACCAGGGCGTACGCGAGATCACCGTGGAGAGCTTGCACCATTGGGGCAACGACAAGAGCCTCAACGGCGAGTCCCTGTTCGCGATCGACCCCGCCGGTGTCGTGCCGATGATCGAGGCCGGTCTCGCCGAGGCTGTGCGGCGAGACCTCAAGCTGACGATCTTCGACTACAGCCGGCTGTGGACCAGGCCCGAGCGCCTGCTGTGCCCGTGGCCGTGGGACTCCATGTACATCACCCGCAACGGCGAGGTAACGCCGTGCTGCGTCCATATCGAGGCCGACGGGGACAACGTCGTCGGCAACGTCCACGAGGCGCTGATCGCCGAGATCTGGGACGGCTTGCCGCTGCTGGAACTGCGGTCGCTGCTGCGCAGCGGTGATGGCTGGGACTCCTGCCACGACTGCGTCTACCGGAAGGAGTTCGGACGTGTCATCTGATAACGGCGGTGCGGGCGAACTCCTCGGCGATCGGCATCCGGACGAGATCGCCGCGTTGGTCGGCAAGGCGGCGAAGATCGGTATCGATTTCTTTACGGGGCAGGCGCGCGACGATCTTGTGCTGCGCTACGCCCCGGAGCGAGAGTTGCTCGAGCGCTTCGCCGAGCCGCTGCCGCAGACCCCGATCGGCGACGACGCCCTGTTGGACAGCCTCGCCGAGGTCAGCAGATGGTCGGTCGCCCAGCACGATCAGCGGTATCTCGCGTTCCCCGACGTCGGCAATAGCGTCGCTGGCATTGCGGCCGGCATCGTTGCGACGTTTCTCAATCAGAACCTCATAGCCTACGACCGCAGTGCGCCAGCTGGCAGCGTGGTCGAGGCCCAACTGCTGCTCTGGTTACGCGAGCTGGTCGGGTTCTCCTTCTTCCCACTCAACGAATACGCCGGCCTGCGCCACCTCGGCGCAATGTGGACGTCCGGCGGCAACATGAGCAACCACGTCGCCATGACCGTCGCTCTAGCGGCCACGTGGCCCGACGTGCGCCGCCGCGGCCTGCGCGGCCTGCCGGAGCGGCCGGCCGTAGTGCTTGCCCGGGGCGTGGAGCACTTCTCCTACCTCGGCGCGGCCCAGGTCCTCGGACTGGGCTCGGCGGGGCTCGTGTGGTCGGCCGCGAACAGCGACTACACAAGCGACGTCAGCGCCATCGCGGCCTTGCTCGAGAATCCGCCGGAGGGCACGCGGCCGTTCATGGTCGTCGGCGTCGCGGGCAACTGCCGCACGACCGGCATCGACCGGCTGGCCGAGATCGCGGACCTCTGCGCCAAGCACGGGGTCTGGTTCCACGTCGACGCCTGCCACGGCGGCAGCTTGCTCTTCTCGGACCAGCTCCGCGGCGAACTGGCCGGCATTGAGCGTGCCGACTCGGTCTCGCTCGATCCGCACAAGGGCCTGTTCATCACCTACCCGTCGAGCTACCTGCTCGTGCGGGACCCCGAGCACCTAGCCCAGTTCTCCCGCTACCCCGACAAGCTGGACGACCCGAGCTGCCTCGACCTCGGCCTCATCACGCCGTTCTATGGCTCGCGCGGCTTCGAATCGCTGCGACTATGGGCGTTGATCAAGCACCTCGGCCGCGCCGGCATCGCCCGCCTGGTCGAGCAGCGCGAGGAGACGTTCCGCGAAATGCGCGACCTGATCGAGTCGACCGGCTACTTCCAGATGATCGGCGCGGCGGGCTTCTACCGGTGCGCGTTCGTCTACTGCCCGCCCGAGGCGCGCCGGCTCGTCGAGGCGCTGCGGGAGCGTCCCGAGCTAGTGCCGCGGGTGCGTGCCGTCGTGTCCCGCTACACCCAGCGCTTCGTGCAGACGCTTTACGTCTCGGGCCGGGTTGTCTTCGATCTCTTCACCATGCAAGACCTCGGCAACGCCCTCGGGTTGGGCACCGAGGCGAAGATCGAGATGCTGGGCATGTGCATCGGCCACCCCACGATGGACGCCGGCGCCAAGGAGGACATAGTCAAGCACATAGCCGCGGTCGGCGACGACCTGGTAGATCCGATGGTCAATGAGCTGCGGGCGCTCGGCGTCGACGAGGCGCAGGAGGCGTGGACGGCCTCGGTCCACGGACCGGCGGGGTGGTGACCCGGCATGCTAGAGCCGTCCGCCATCCCCGATTTCACCATCGGTCCACGGCATCGGCGACTGGGGCGAGAAGGTAGGGTCTGGGAATATCCAGGCGCCCCGGCCGCCGGCCGCCCGCACCGTCGACGGCGAGCCGGCGGCGCTGTGCCGGCTCTGGGAGTACCCGACCGGCGATCGGTCCTGGGCGGCGCTGTGACGGGGCGGCGGGCGGTCTCGGTCGTGGGTGGCTCCGGGTTCCTCGGCGGCCACCTGGTGGCCGCCCTGCGCTGCAAGGGCCTGCGAGTAAGCGTCTTCGACCGGGGCAGCCCGGCCATACGGGACGGGTGGGCGGCGCCCGAGATCGACGACGTCGCCACCGTCTTCTACGTCGCGGGCGGCGCTACCCCGCTGACGGCGGAATCGCAGCCAGAGCGCCTGCGCGACGAACTGGCAATGTTCGTGCGCCTACTCGGAGCCGCCGGGCGCGGTGCGGTGCGGGCGAGGGTCGTCCTGGCAAGCTCCGGCGGCACCATCTACGCGCCGACCGCCGTACCGCCGTACCGCGAGACCGACCCGGTGTGTCCGAATAACGCCTACGGCGCCTTCAAACTGCAAATGGAGCAGGCGCTGTTCGCGCAGCCCGGCATCGAGCCGGTCGCAGTTCGGCTGTCCAACGTCTACGGGCCCGGGCAGCGGCTGCGGGGCGGGCTGGGCGTCGTCGCGCATTGGCTCGACGCGCTCAAGCGGGGCGAGGCGCCGGTGCTGCACGGCGATCCGGCCGCGACCCGCGACTTCCTCTACGTCGACGACGCGGTGGACCTGTTCGTCCGCGTGCACTCCGCGGTGCGCCCGCCGTCGCTGCTCAATGCCGGCTCGGGCGTGCCGACCAGCCTGGCCGAGCTGGCGGGCGTGATGGCGGAGGTGACCGGCAAGCGGCAGCGCTGGGAACTGCGCCGCCAGGGCCGGGCGCCCGACCGCCTGCACTGCCACCTGTGCGTCGACCGGGCCTGTGAGACGCTCGGCTGGACGCCGGCGACGACCCTGCGCGAGGGGGTGCGTCGGACGTGGCTGAGCCTCGATTCCCGACTCTCGCTGGTCCGGTGAGCCTCCGCGAGGCCGTGGAGCAGGCGTTCACCGCCGGTGGCGCCGACGCGCCCCACCTGCTCGACCCCGGCGGGCGCATCCGTCGGCTCAGCTTCGGCGGCACGGCGATGGTGGCGAAGCGCTGCCCAGCCGAGGCCGCCCGGCGGGAGCTTGCCTGCGCCACCCGGGCCAGGCAACTACTGCGGGCCAATCCGATCGACGCGCCGATAGAGCTGCGCGTGGTGGTACCGGACCTCGTGGACCTGACCGGAGGGGCATGCGCGCTCGTCGCCGCCGACCTCGGCGAGACGCTCGCGGCGCATCGGGCGGACGCGGCGCGGTGGCTGCCGCGGCCGGTCGTCGAGGTGATGCTGCGTGGCCTGCTGGACGCCGGCATCGAGTGGTCCGGCTTCGTGCCGCGCAACCTGTTCGTGCGAGACGCCGGCCTATACGCCATCGACTGGGAGGATGCGCGGTTCTGCGACAGCCCGGCCGGGCCCGACGAGGTGACGGTCGCGAAGTGGGACGTGGGCTGGTCGGACGTGTACCGCTCCGATCCCGGGTTCCGCGCGCGGTTCTCCCCGCGCAGGAGCGTCGACGGCTCGCCCTTGGACGACTTCGAGGTGAACTTGCGTGAGCTCACGGCGCCAGGAGCCACTGGCACGGCGATCCGTACTCGCGGCGCCGAGCTCACGTTGCGCAGCGAGCTGTACGCGCCGGTGCTGACCGGCGACCTGACGCCCGCCGAGCTCGGCCACCTCGCCGACGAGCTGCTGCCCGCTCCGTGGAGCGTGTTCCACACTGCGCTCACGGCGTGGGCCCGGCCGCGGTTGGGCGACGCCGGATACGCAGCATTGCTCAGTACGGTGTGCCGCGCCGTGGGGCCGCTGACCGCCGGCTACGACGCGACCACGGCGCTGCCGACCCGCTGGATCAGGGCACTGCTGCTCTCGGTGGATGAGGCGACGCCGGACCAGCGTGGCGCCGAACCGCTCGGCGTCCTCGTCGAACGGATGACCTCCCTGGCGGGCCACACCGGCTTGGAGGCGGCGGAGCGGCGGGCCGGCGTCGCCGAGGCGATCCTGGTTAGGGTGTGCGACCTAGTGGTCGCCGCCCTCGACCTCGACGGCCTCCAGCTGCTGCTGCGCGGGTCGCTGGCGCAAGGCGTCGTCACCGGCCGCAGCGACGTCGACTTCGAGCTGAGCGGGCCCGCGCACCCGCGCGGCCACGCCGGTGCGGAGGCGCTCGTGGTTGGCGCGCTGGCTTCGTTCGGCATCACCGCCGAGGCGACCGTCGGGCGGCCGGTCGAGGCCGACCTCTGCGACCCTGGCGCCGGGACGACACGCGACCTGCACGAGTGGATGGAGCTGCGCCGACCCGGCTCGGCGGCGCACGACCCCGGATGGCTCGACGCTGTCATCCGGGCCGACCCCGCGGGGCTGGCGATCCGGCAGAGCGAGTACGAGCGAGCGGGGCGCGAGCATTCGGCGAAGTACCTGTGGTTCGAGGCGCGCGCCGCCCTCGCCCGCGTCGTGATGCGCGCCACACCCAGCGTACCGCCGGTCACTGTCCCCGATCAGTTCGCGGCGCTGCCGGAGCTGCTCGGCCATGACGACGCGCGCGAGCTGCGCGCCGTCGTGCTGGGCGCTCTCGACCAGCGCGAGCTGGACCACGCCGACCCGGCCCGCTGCGCCGACCTGCGCGGGCGCCTCGACACGATCCGCGAGCGGCACGGACTGCCGGGCCCGGCTTGAACCCCCGCACGACCGTCCGACCAGAAGGAGCATGTATGCCAACCAGCGGCGTCACCAGCTCGGCGAGAGTTCGCTCCGGCCTTTCCCATCCGGTTATCGACTGCGACGGCCACTGGACCGAACCGATCCCTCTGTGGGCGGAGTACGTCCGCAAGCTCGCAGGCTCCAGCGCCGCCGACAAGTTCCTGGCGATGCAGGGGACTCGGGGGAACGCGTGGTACGAGATGTCGCCCGAGGAGCGGCAGCGGCGGCGCTACTGGCGTCCGGCGTGGTGGGGCTTCCCGGCGAACACGCTGGACCGGGCGACCGCCATGCTCCCGGGCCTCATGTACGAGCGGCTCAACGACTTCGGCATCGACTTCGCTCTCATCCTCGCCACGCGCGGCAACACGCCCGACTACATCCGCGACTCTGAGCTGCGCAAGGTCGTGGTCCGAGCCGCCAACCTCATGCACGCCGACGTCTTCGCGCCGTTCTCGGACCGGATGTTGCCGGCCGCGACCATCGCCACCAACACCCCGGACGAGGCCATCGAGGAGGCCGAGTACGCGGTCAAGGAGCTCGGCTTCAAGGTCGTGGTGATCAACGGCAGTCTAGTCCGCACGGTCCCGGCGTACGACTCTCCGGATTCCGACCCGACGAGCGTGCCGTTCTACGTCGACAGCCTCGCCTTGGATAGCCTGTACGACTACGACCCGCTCTGGGCGAAACTGGCCGAGCTGAAGGTGTCTCCAATGACCCACAGCGGCAGCCGAGGCTGGGTCGACCGCTCGTCGGTCACCAACGATGTATTCAACCACATGGGGCACTTCGCGCAGGCCGCCAACTCATTCGCCCGCGCGCTGTACCTGGGCGGCGTGACGCGCCGCTACCCGACGCTAAAGTTCGCCTTCCTGGAGGGCGGCGTCGCGTGGGGCCGCAGCCTCTGCGCCGACCTGGTCGGTCACTGGGAGAAGCGCAACACCGAGGCGCTGCTGAAGAACCTGCGGCCGAGCAACCTCGACCTCAACATGCTCCGCGAACTCATCGCCAAGTACGGAGGGGCGTGGGCGGTCGGGCGTACCGAGGAACTGCTCGACAACATTGACATCCTGTTTCCCGGGCTCAACGCCCAGCAGCTGACGGAGCGCGAGACGGACCTGGACGACTTCGCGGCCGTCGGCGTCGACTCGGCGCAGGAGGTCGCCGACGCGTTGGCCCGCAATTTCTACTTCGGTTGCGAGTCGGACGACCCGCTGGTGTCGCTGGCCTTCGACACAAAGCTCGGCCCGCGCCTAAAGCCGCTGTTCAGCTCGGACGTGTCGCACTTCGACGTCACCGACATGACGGAGGTGCTCAAGGAGGCACACGAGCTGGTGGAGCACGGCCTGATCGACGACGGCGAGTTCCGCGAGTTCGTCTTCTCCAACACGGTGGAGCTGCACGCCGGGCCCAACCCGGACTTCTTCCGGGGCACCGTCGTGCAGCAGGCCGTCGAGGAGGAACTGGCGCGGACCACCCCGACAGGCGCACCGGCCACGACCGGCGAGGAGGAGGACCGAAAGCCGTGACGGAGCCCCGGATGTGCGAGCGCTGTGGCCTGCCGGACACTAGGCGCAGCGTGACGTTCGACGACGCCGACATCTGCTCGGTCTGCCGGCATCACGAGATCAAGCACAACGGAATCGACTGGGCAGAGCGGGAGCGCGCGCTCGTCGGCATCGCGGACGAGATCCGCGGGCGTGGCCCGTACGACGTCGTCGTGTCATTCGGCGGCGGCAAGGACGGCTCGTACGTCCTCTACTACCTCACGCGTGTCCTCGGGTTGCGCTGTCTCGCCGCCACCATCGACAACCGCTTCATCCGCCAGCAGGCGTGGGACAACTGTCGGCGGGTGATCGACGGGCTCGGGGTGGACCAGATCGTGCTGCGCCCGCCGATGCCGATCGTACAGCGGCTCATGCGCGCCGGGCTCGGGCTCGCCGGCACGGTCTGCTGGCATTGCACCGCCGGAATCGCTGCATTCCCGCTGCGCACCGCGATACAGATGGGCATACCTCTTGTGGTGTACGCCCACAGCGTCAGCGAGTACTACAGCTACCCCGGCCGGACGTACGCCGACCCGCCGGAAGCCGACGTCATGGACGACGACTGGTACAAGCTCACGACCGGTGTGAGCTTCGAGCGGATGACGGCGGCGCTCCCCGACGTCGATCCGCGGACGCTTGCCCCGTTCGCGTTCCCGAGCCGCGAGGAGATCGCCGCCGCCGACGTGCGGACCCTCTTCATGAGCAACTACGTGCTTTGGGACGAGCGGCGGCAGGTCGAGGTCATCAGCCGAGAGCTGGGCTGGCAGGGCGCGATCCAGGAGGGCGTCCCGGCCGGCCACGAGTACGAGAAGTTCGACTGCTTCCTTGTCGGCACTCACGACTACCTGCGGTTCGTGAAGGAGGGATACGGCCGCGGCGCCCGCATCGGCTCGCTGGAGACCCGCCTGGGCCGCATGACCAAGGATGAGGCGGTGGCGCTGGGCCGTTCCAGCGACGGCCGGCGGCCGGCGAGCCTCGACACCGTGCTCAACATGCTGGCGGTGGACGAGGAGGAGTTCCTCGACCACGCGTTGGAGCGCGCGCAGCCGGGGCGGGATTTCGACCTGGAGGTGGTGCGGCGGGGCGAGCGGCTGCAGGACGCCGAGCGCATGCCAGGGTGGCGCTCCGACGAGCGTGAGGTGTCGATATGAGGCAGCGCGACGCCGGGTCGGCCGGTGGGGGCCCGCCGTTCAGCGGCATGGTCGGGCAGCTGAGCCTGCGTACCGCGCTGCTGCTGACCACCGTGGATCCGACGATCGGCGGGGTGCTGATCCGCGGCGAGCCGGGCACCGGCAAGTCGACCGCTGTCCGGTCGTTGAGGTCGCTGCTGCCGCCCATCGACGTGGTCGAGGGCTGCGAGTTCAACTGCGACCCTGCGGTGCCGGCGCAGCTGTGCGAGGCGTGCCTGGCGCGGCGGGACGACGGCGGGCAGTTGCCGGTCGTACAGCGGCCAGTGCCGATGATCACGCTGCCGCTGGGTGCGACGGAGGACCGGCTGCTCGGCACGCTTGACCTCGAGGCCGCGCTGCACGACGGCCGCCGACGGCTGTCGCCGGGCATCCTGGCCGAGGTCAACCGCGGTTTCCTCTACGTCGATGAGGTCAACCTGGCCGCGGACCACCTCATGGATGCGATGCTCGATGCGGCGAGCTCGGGCGTGCACCACATTGAGCGCGACGGCGTGTCGGTGACGCACGCGGCGCGGTTCTCGCTGATTGGCACGATGAACCCGGGCGAGGGTGGCCTGCGGCCGCAGATCCTTGACAGGTTCGGGCTGAGCATCGACGTCGAGGCGATCCGCGATCTGCGGCTGCGGGTCCGAGTGCTGGTCCGCCACCTGGAATTGGAACGCTCACCCGAGCGACGGCGCCGCTACCAGGCCCTCGACCGGGACCTTGCCGAGCGCGTCGTCAAGGCGAGGGCGGTGCTGCCTGGCGTGACGTTACCGGACCGGCTGCTTACCGAGATCGGCTCGCTGACCGCGGGGCTCGGCGTTGCCAGCCACCGCGCGGACCTCGTCATCCTACGCGCGGCGAGTGCCTGCGCCGCGCTCGGGCTGCGCACGGAGGTGACGGCGCGCGACATGGCGCTGGCGGCCGTGTTCGCGCTGCGGCACCGCACGAGCGACGCCTGCGAGCTGCTCGCCGAGATCGTCGCGCGCCTCCTGCCGAGCGAGGACCTTGCGTCGGTGGAGGATCTCCTACGCGCCAACGGTGAGCCGTGGCCGACCCTCGACGGCGGCGAGGACCCGCCGGACGGCGGGGTCGACGGACCCGACGGTGGCGGGCGCCTCGATCCGCCGGACGGGGGCGGTAACGGCGTCGCCGGCGGGTCCGGCGGCCCGAAGTACGTGCTCGCCGACGACGCCGAGCCCCACGTCGGAGTGGTCGAGGCAAGGGCCGATGGCGGCGGCCTGACCAGACCCCTGACCTTTCCCGGCCACCACGCCGCTGTCACCGCTACGCCCCTGGCCCGGCTCGGCGCGGCGGCTTCGACACTGGTGATCGAGGCGGAGGGGCGCACCGGCGGGTCGCCCGGCCGGACCTCCCGGGCAGCGCACGGGCTGGTCGCGATGGTGCCGACGATAGTCGCGGCTACGCTGCGCCTGCTGGCATCCGGCGTCGGCCGGTCCGAGCTGCTGCCGCTTCGGCTGAGGTCGACGGACCTGGTGCGCTCCGTGCGGACCGGACGGCCGAGCGTCGGGCTCGTCATCGTCTTGGACGCGTCCTGGTCGATGGCGATGGACGGCACGTTCGCGCGTGCCCGCGCGCTGCTGTGCGAGGTCCTTGACGCCACACGGCGCGGCGACCGTACCGCGCTGGTCGTCGTTGGCGGCCGCCGCGCGCACGTCGCAGTGCCGTTCAGCCGGCAGACCCGGCAGGCCGCCGACCTGATCATGTCGCTGCGCCCGAAGGGCCGCACGCCGCTGGTCGACGGCGTCCAGCGCGCACTGTCGCTGTGCGCGGACCGGTGGGCGTACAGCGGCTGCGCCACACCCCTGGTCCTGGTCGTCACCGACGGCCGCGACAACCTCCACGACGGCGCGGCTGGCGACCGCACGCGGATCGCCGCGCTGGCCGCAGCGGCACACCGCCTGGGGGTACCCGGGGCGATCCTTGCCCTGCGCGGTGGCGGCGAGACCCGGTTCGTGCGCCTCGTCGCCGAGCAACTGGGCTGGCAGATCCACGAACTCGAACCTGGTGAGGGCGCATGACAACTCCGCACATGGACGTCGTCGAACTCGACGAGGGCGAGCGGTCGGCGGCCACAGCGCTGGTCGCCGAGTTGGCCGGCCGCCACGGCGGCGTCGAGGACCCGGCGTTCCAGGACTCGGCCGATACCTGCGCGCAGGAGCTGCCCCGCACGCTGCGGGCCCGGCTCAACCGGTTCCGGATGCACGAGTCCGCCTGCATCTGCCTGGTACGCAACTACCCGGTCGATGACGCAGCCCTCGGGCCGACGCCGCAGCATTGGCGGGAGCGGCCGTCGACGCCAGCCACCGTCGCCAGCGACATCTTCTTCTTCCTCTGCGCCAGCCTGCTCGGCTCGCCAATCGCGTGGTCGACCAAGCAGGCCGGCCATATCATGCACACCATCGCGCCGATCCCCGGCCACGAGACCGAGCAGCTGGCCTCCGGCAGCGAGGCGCCACTGACCTGGCACACCGAGGACGCCTTCCACCCGCTACGCGCGGACTACCTCGGGCTGATGTGCCTGCGCAACCCGGATCGCACCGAGACCACGTTCGCCTGCGTGCACGACGTCGACCCGGACGTGCGCGGCAACCCGGTGCTGTTCGAGCCGCGTTTCCGCATTGTGCCCGATGGCTCGCACCTGTGTGGCACGTCGGAGGCCCCGAACATGGAGATCCCGGCCGAGCTGCGGGAGCGGGCCCGGCAGCGGATCGCGCGCATGCTCCAGGAGCCGGAGCCGATCCCGCTGCTGTTCGGGGAACTGGCGTCGCCGTACATGCGGCTCGACCAGCACTACACGTCCACGGCCGACGGCGACCGGGATGCCGCGGACGCGCTCGCGGCGCTGAGGGCCTCGGTCGGCGCGGGCCTGAAGAGACTCGCGCTGGCCCCGGGCGACCTCTGCTTCATTGACAACTACAAGGTGGTCCACGGCCGATCGGCGTTCCGGGCAAGGTACGACGGCACGGACCGGTGGCTTCGGCGCCTCAACATCACCCGGGACCTGCGCAAGTCGCGCGACTTGCGGTTGGCACCGGGTTCGCGGCTCATCGTGTGAGCCCGCAGTTGTTCCTCAACGATTCCCTCCGCTGAATTGGACAGCCACGTGACGCTTTTCGGGTACACCCTTCCGCTCTCGCCATCGGGGCGATCATCGCTGGTACCGCCGCCGCCGTGGCACTTCTCCGGCGAGGTCGTCATGGTCGAGTACCTCGCCGACCCCGACGTCGTCACCTCATTCATGCCACCGGGGCTCGAGCCGGGCGACCGTCCCGGCCTTGCCGCCGCAATCTTCGGGGACTGGCAGTCCTGCACGGACGACGCCACGGAACTGCTGGATCCCGTCCGCTCGCAGTACCGCGAATGCTACGTCGCCCTCGCCGCGACCTGGCAAGGTGAGCCGGTGGCACGCTGCCCATTCTGTTGGGTCGACAAGGACTTCTCGCTCGTTCGGGGGCTGATCCAGGGGTATCCCAAGAAGATGGGCAGCATCGGCATCACGCGTGCGTTCGGCATCGGTCGCGCAACCCCGCAGGACGGTGCCGGGGCACAGTTCGCTGGGACCCTTGCGGCCGGCGAGCGGCGTCTTGTGGAGGCGCGGGTGGCCCTCACCGCGCCGGCCCCGGCCCCGGCGCTCATGCTCGCGCCGCTGGTGCACAGCCGGTGTTTCCCGTCGTGGGACCCGGCCACAGCCGGGGTGGACGAGCTGGTGACCGGCGGCAGCACAGACCAGTGGATCGACAACGTCTGGGCCGGCGACGCGGAGCTGACGATCTTCGACTCGCCGCACGACGAGGTGAGCCTGCTCAAGCCCGTCGAGGTGCTCGGCGGCTACCGGTTCTCGTTCGCCGAGACTATCGCCGGGGGCCGACTGCTGTCGGCCACTGGTCGGTAGGCGGGTGCAGGCATGGACACCCCGTTCAAGTCAGGGCTGGAGGGCGTCATCGTCGCCGAAACGGAGATCAGCCACGTCGACGGCGCCAACGGCCAGCTGATCTACCGGGGCGGGTACCACATCGATGAGGTCGCGGACCGCGGCTACGAGGAGATCGTCTACCTGCTGCTGCAAGGCCGACTGCCGGACTCCGCGGAACTCGCGGGGACGACGGCCGAGCTGACGAAGCAGCGCGAGCTCAACGCCGCCGCCCTGACCGCGCTCGCAGGACTTCCGGCGAGCGCCGATCCGATGGACGCGCTGCGGACCGTGCTGTCGGCACAGGGCGCGCAGCGCAACGTCGTGCGGCCGACCGCGGCCGAGGCCGTCGCTGTCACGGCCACGGCGGCGACCGCGGTCGCTGCGTACCACCGGCACCGGCAGTGCCTGCCGCTCCCCGATGCCCGCGCGGACCTCGGGCACGTGGCCAACTTCCTGTACCAGCTCCACGGCCGCGAACCGGACCAGGCCCAGGTGCGCTGGCTGGAGACGTACTTCGTCGTGACGGCGGACCACGCGTTGAGCCCGTCGACGTTCACTGCGCAGATCGTCGGTTCCACCGGTAGCGACTTGTGGTCGGCGATCGTCGCGGCCGTCGGCGCGCTAAAAGGCCCCGCGCACGGCGGGGCGACGGTCGAGGCCACCCGAATGCTGGAGCGGGTTGGCGGCCCCGAGCACGCCGAGTCCTTCGTTCTGGACCTGCTGAGTCGCAGGGGCCGGCTTATGGGATTCGGCCATCGAGAGTACCGCCGTTACGACCCCCGCGCGCGGATCCTGGCCAACGTCTGCCAGGACGCGAATCCCGAGTATCACGCCGTCGCGCGCGCGGTTGAGGAGGTGGCGCTACGCGAGCTCGCGCGTCGGCACGCCGACCGGCCCAACCTCACCAACGTGGACTACTTTGCCGGCGGCGTGCTGTCCGGCGTCGGGATCCCGCAGGACCTCTTCGCCTGCACGTTCGCCGCCGCCCGGACGGTGGGGTGGGCAGCGCATGTGGTCGAGTACGTCGAGCGGCGCGAGCGCATTGTCAGCCCAGCCTCGCGCTGGATCGGACCGAATGTGAGCAGCGCGGGGGGCAACGGTGAGTGAGCGGCGTACCGCCCTGAACCTGACCGAGCTGGAGCAGCGCGCCATCGACTCGCCGATCAATCTCTCTGACGGCCATCCCCGGCAGGACCCGACCGGGTCGCAGGCCAAATTGATCTGCCGGCTGCCGGAGTTCTTCGAGATCGCCGCAGTAGAGCCCTTGGCCGAGATCGAGCGACGGGCGCAGGCCGCGTTCCTCGGCACGCTCGGCCAGGCCCGCGCGCCGCTCGACAGCGGCCGGGTCTTCAGCGTGTACTCCTCGTCCGTGGCCACGATGGCGGTCGCGAACGTGCTGACGGGGCATCGCGTGGCGCTCATCCACCCAACGTTTGACAACATCCACGACATCCTGGTCCGGCAGGCCGCGATGATCCCGATGTCCGAGGACGCATGCGCCGAGGCCGACCTATCCCAAGCGCTGGCCGAAAACGCGACGTGCGTCTTCGTCACCACGCCCAACAACCCGACCGGACGGGTCCTCGACGAGCCCGCCCTGCGCCGCTTGGCGGAAGCCTGTGCCGCCAACTGCCTACTCCTCTGCCTCGATGTGTCCTTCCGCGGCTTCGACCTCCGGGCGCAGTTCGACCACTATGCAGTGCTGGAGGACTCGGGCGTCGACTACGTCGTCATCGAGGACACCGGCAAGCTCTGGCCGATGCAGGAGCTGAAGCTCGGCTTCGTGGCGGTGAGCGAGAGCATGCGCGCCGAGGTCGAACACGCCCTGAGTGACGTGCTGCTCGCGGTGTCGCCGTTCGTGCTGACGCTCATCGAGATGCTCGCCGTCGACGCCGCGCAGGGCGGGCTCGCGGAGCTCCACCGCCTCATCGCCGAGAACCGGCGAATCGTCTCGGACGCAGTCGGCGGCCTAGACCGCGTGGAACTGCTCGACCCGCGGTCGCGGATCAGCGTCGGCCGGCTGCGGTTCCGCTCACCCGCCGACGCTGACCGGACCCGGCGCGGGCTGTACGAGCGCGGCGTGCACGTGCTGCCCTGTCAGCAGTTCCACTGGGCGGATCAGCAGGAGGGCGCCGCCCTGCTGCGGGTGGCGCTGGCCCGCAACGGCGCGACCCTGGCCGAGGGAATGCGCCGTCTGGCTGCGGCCCACGCGAGCCTGGCCGCCTGACGGGTATCGACATGCGGGAGGAATCTGTGGCGTTGAGGGTCTTCGACCGCATTCGCGAGGTGCTGCCCGAGGTGAGCCGGCGGGGCGACGAGATCGAGAAGTTGCGCACGTTGCCGGACGACCTCGTCGCCGATCTCACCGCCGCCGGCTGCTTCCGGATGTTGGTGCCGCACCGGTATGGCGGGGAGGAACTGACCCTGGCCCAGTCTCTGGAGCTGATCGAGGACCTGTCGCGCGCCGACGCCTCGACCGGCTGGGTGGTGATGATCGCCTGCAGCAACCTCATGGTGCTCGGCCTGCTGCCGGCGGCGACGTTCGAGTCGGTGTACGCCGCAGGCCCCGACGTCATCCTCGGCGGCTCGCATGCGCCTAAGGGGACGGCGGTGCCGGTGGACGGCGGGTACCGCATCTCAGGGCAGTGGCCGTTCGCCAGCGGCTGCCAACACGCCGCTTGGCTGGTCGGGCACGCGGCCGTCCTGCGCGACGGCGAGCGGCAGTTCATGGCCAACGGCATGCCGCTCATGCGGCTGGCGATGATGCCGGCGTCGGAAGTCGAGGTCGTCGACACCTGGCACACCGTGGGCCTGCGCGGGACGGGTAGCCATGACATCCGCGTCAGCGACGTGTTCTGCCCCGAGGAGCGGACCTGCCAGCTCTTCGGCGCCGTGCCGACGGTCGCCGCGCCCATCTTCTCGATCCCGCCGATCGCCCCGCTGGCGTTGTTCATCGCAGCCGTCGCCGTCGGCTGCGCGCAGGCCGCGATCGATGACTTGGTGGCGGTGGTCGTCGGCGGCAAGCGGCCCGCGTACGGCGCCCGCCGAGTCGCCGAGTCGCTGCTCCTTCAGGCCCGCCTCGGCGAGGCTGACGCCGAGCTGCGCGCGGCCCGGGCCTTGATCCACGACGAGGCCCACAAAGCGTGGTCGAAGGCCCTCGCTGGTCAGGAGTTCTCCCTGCTGGATCGGGCCCGGATGCGTACTGCTAGTTCACACGCGGTCACGGCAGCAACGACGGTCGCGGACACGGCGTACCGGCTAGCCGGCAGCTCCTCGCTGTACGACGGCTCAGTCCTCCAGCGGCGGATGCGCGATATCCATGCGATTACCCAGCACGCTGGCGTAGGTCCCGACTTCTTTTCGCTAGCGGGGGCGCTGCTGGTCGGCGAGGAGATCGACTCTATGCGCATCTGAGTGCGTGTGTGGTCGCTTTCCGCGCAGCGGAAGACACATTCAGGCTGGTTTGTGCGTACAAACGCATCGGCTGCTCCGTTCACCGTTCCCTCCCGTGAGATGCACTAACCCTGACCGACGCGGGTGTGGTCGCACACTCGGCCGCTTGGCGTACAGTGCGGCACGCCGACGCCGCGTGCGTCCCGCCTGAGGACGCTGAACCGCCAGCGCGGCCAGGTCCGGCGAACACTGCGCCGGATCGTCCGTCAGACGGCCTGGACGGGTAGCGATCGAGGGAGTCAGCGCTGGCTGCGCGACGAGTAGGTACGGCTCTTCGCCGCTATGCGCCGGTCTTGACAGTCCCTACAAGAACGGCTGCAGATCACAGGTGGCCGGGCCATTCGCCGGAGGTCACAGGGCCACCGCTAGCACCTTCCTGGCGCAACTCCCATCCGCGCAACTCTGCCTGCGGCCGACCGCCACCGGCGTGTCGACGGCAAAAGACCTGCCGCAACGCCAGCTCCGAAAAGGATGCCCCCAGAAAATCGAATAGAGGGACGAGATTATCCATATTTTGAGCATAGTCGTTGTAGTGGATGTGGAATGATGGATAGGCGCCGCAGGCGGCGGCCTCCCGTATCCTGCGATCACTCTCGGTGAGTATTTCTTCTGCCTGCGGCAGTGATGACCACCAGGCGCTCGCTAGTACCTCATTCAGGTCCCGAGTATTGAAGATCAGGCAGGCATTCGAAAAAGAGTCCACTAAGAAGTTAAGGTAGTCAAAGAAGTTGGTTCTCGACATGTCCTCAGGACCGTACCTGATCTCTTTGAAGCCGATGAGCGTGGCTGCACTCGGAGGTTTCAAAACTGCGTCAATGAAGGATCTCGTCAGTTCACTGCGATATGCCGCATCGTCCACAATTTCAATTCCGTGCCAAGGATCCGCAGGCCCTAAATCCTCTCCTTCGAACTGCCACTTGCGATCCCTGACCGTGCACCAAGAGCGGTATAGATGGTACAGAGTGTTTCCGTTTTCACCTCGAACACACGCCCCCGGTATCGAGTTCAGAATCTCACGGAGCAGCGTAGAGCCTGATCTCCCATAGGTGATAATGAAAGCGTAACTATACTTCATAGGGAAGGCAACTTCCTCATCGATCGCAATCGCTCTCAGCTTCGCCGGGCACCATCTTTGGAAGGACGAGCGCGTCCGAAGAACCGAAGCCCACTCGAATCTGCATCGATCGATCTGCCAGCCGCGAGCGGCGTCCCACCAACGGATAGAAATCGGAACCTGTGCAAGCAGGCTGGGTGGTCACGTGGACGTCAATGGCCTCCGCTATAGGATGCGACACCATGCAAGCCGGTTCCGCGAAGCCGGTTAGCACCCGCGCTGCCGACGCGCAAGTCTCGTGGGGAGTGCATCCCATCATGTCGTTGCCCTGGAGCGTTCGTCGACAGCATAGCCCCAGCGCCGACACATCGACGCCAGGTCACCCGTCGCTTTATGGCCGGCAGTACTCGAAGGCGCGCACACCTTTCCTGAGTGGATCTTTTCGCCCCAGTCGCCGATGCCGTAAATCAGCGGCCCATGATCGTAGCGTCCGTAATTGAGCATTTCCTCGTCGAATGGAACGTCTAGAAATCGGCACAGCACCCGGCACACAGCCGCTGGGTCGCGTGTAAGGTCCTCATACCGGACGACAGGAGTGCCGGGAACTTCGTCGACGACGGCGTCGAGCGCAACGCCATATCGAAGTACGAGATTCGTGGCGGTGGCCTCAACCCGGCCGTCGCCGGCGTTAACGATGGACGTGACGATGTCCGCCGGATGGCGTCGCAGGATAATAAAGCGCGCTCCGGGCCAGCAGCGGCGGAGATCGTCATGGATGAACACGTTGCCAGGCGACTTGTCGACGAAAACCGACTTGCCGCTTCGCCGAAGAAGGTCCGAGAGCACGCCGTCCCAGAGCAGAAACCGCAACTGCTCGTCCGAGTATCCCAGCGTCGCCATCGCAAGCTTGGTGTACTCGCCGTCAGTCTTCGCGTCGAGACGCCGAAGGTGCAGCTCGTGCGGAGCGTATATCAACGGATGCGAGTTCAGAATGCAACGCAACAGCGTGGAGCCGGATCGCACCGACGACAGCAGGAAGACGGGATGGGGCACAAGCCGCATCGGATCAGCTGTCATGGGCATACACACACTCCGCGCGTCGTTGCTCGAAAACCCTTAGGCGTACCTCCAGGTCCTGGGTGTAAACGGAAGCACCCGGGGCCACCTTCTCGTCGCAATGGAAGACAGCAATCGGCAGGTCATCGAGGTATCCGATGCCCGGCCCATCGGGGGCGGCGAACGTCTCCGACAGCCAATCCTCATAGTTGAACCAGCGCTCCGGACTGTCGTAGAACCGGTCCGCTGGCGGACCGCCGGCCGCCCACATGTGGCTGGTCGCTCGCGGCAGATCGTACACGAGGAAGTGGGACGCCACCCGGTTAACGGACCGGATGCCAGGCGCCATCGGAGGAGCAACGTCGGCAAGTGGCCACTGCCAGCATTCGTGATCATCGATACGTGTGGCAAGTTGAAGGTCCTGGCACCGTTCAAAGGAGGCTGCGAGCATGTCGAGCACGTCGCCAGGGCCGGAGCGGAATGCGACGACATCGCCCTCTACGCTGATAAAATACCGGCCCTTACCCGGCATCCAATTGACGTGACCGTTGTTGGGCGGATCACCGCCTGCAGTATGGCGTGATCGCGTCCGCAGCCTCACCTCGTCGAAGCCCCATTGCGTCGAGAGTGTAAGTAGATCGTTGAGCGGCGTCGTCTGCGTAACGTCGATGACGAGAACGAGATCATAGGTTCGACGCGAGGCTGCGGTCAACGTCGCGATTGTGGTGGGAATGGTTCGTTCGAGCAGCGGCAGGTTCGAATGTACTAGGAATGCGATAGTGAACTCCGGCACGCGAGATGGCTCAGGCATCCCTGTCACCACCGCGCCGGTCCGCTGATCGATGCCAGCCGTATCTTTCTGGATTCGTTGCTTTCCAAGACCAGCGGCTCGCCGATCGCATTACCGGGTATCGGGTATCCGGGTGGCGGACGCCCGGCTCATCCGTTGTGGGCAACATACTCTCCTTTGCGGTAGCCGTAACCAATGGTGCGTCCACGAGGCCGTAATGCGCATTTCGGAACATCGCATGCGGTCCAATGCGGCGCGCGGTCGCGGAGCACGAAGTGCGCCAGCTGCATCACGTGGACCTGGAGGGGCTGTTGGGCGGCGCGTCGTCTGTGGCGCAGGCGATGGGCCAGACTCTAGGACCGCCACGACGCTGACGGTCACAGCTAGACCGCGGGCGCCCGCACCTAGCTAGGGGCGATCGTTCTCGATCCCGGCGCGGCTCGTTTGCGTAGTCGCCGGCCGCCTGATACGTCGCGAACACGCGCCGATCGCTCAAGCTTAGGCAGCGATTCGCGACCGACTACAAGTCCCTCATGCGGACAAACGGTTTGTCCGCATCAAGTCCCATGCGGCAAACGGACAAGCACGCTGTCCGCTTGCAGTTCGTAGACACATTTGGCGCCATCGGCGAGTCTGAAAAACGGGCCGTGGTGGTTCCCGATCGGCCTCCACGCGGCCACGAGCACTGACCACCACAGGCCGTTTGGGGGCTGAAGAGAGCCGAGCCCAGTACGTCCAGCTCTGCGTCCGCCGCATCGGACCGTAACGCCAGTCGGCCCATGCCGGAACGCCGCGCCGCAGCTTGCATCGAGCGCCGGTTCATGTCGGGCGACATGGACCGGCTTGACAGTGCCGACCGAACGAAGCTCGTGCGGACGGGAGAGTTGATCAGGATGAATCAGGGAGCTGCTGCGGTGCAGCAACGGTGCGCCTCTCAGCGTCCTGCCGCATCCATTCGCCAAGCTGGCCGGGAGCGGGTGCCTGCGACAACGCCGCTCGCTTCCGGTCGCGCACCATGGCCGGATCTTGTGCCGCAGCGCGACCGGCTCACCTGCTCGGCGCTCACGCTGCAGTTCATGGGTATCCTGATCGCGTGTAACCGGGTCGAAGAGGCACTGAACGTCTTCGTTGAAACCAGGGCTAGCGGATGGGCCGCAAGTAGGCCGGCCATGAGGCCCGACTGTCGCTCGGGCGCGCGGCGAGGGTCATCGGCAGCCGCGCTGCCGCTTCTGACACGTGTGTCCGGCACCTGGTGCACTCGCCTCACGTGCCGGCATTGCTCGCGATGGCCGTGGCATGAGGCGACCAGCCGATTGCTGCGTGATCGGGTCTGGACACTTTCCCCGCACTCACGCCGCAGTTACGCAACGCGGGTTCCCATCGATGCCGTTGCGCATCCATGCCAACACGTTGTCTATCGGGGTCAACCTAGCATGCGCCTGTTCCGGCTCCGCTGCCAGTTGCCGACAATCGTTTCATGTCTGACATCGTTGGACCGTGCAATCGGGAAGCGATCGGGGAGCATGGTAACGCCTCAGCCCAATCCGAGTGCGTTGACGGCATCTGGCTGACGAACGTGAGTACGCCGCCAGCCAGGGCATTGGCGGTCCGGGACGGCTCGGCACAGTGGGCGCAGCTTGATATGAACGACGGCGGACCGGCGCGGAGGTCGATGAGCTCATGAGGGCACCTGGCCGTACGAACCCCAAGCGGTGGATTTTCACTGCACCAGTCGTGGAAAGCTAACCGCCGTGGACCTCGCTCCAGCCCCGGAAACGGCCGCAGGGCGGTCACTGATTCCTGCCATGGTGCGCGTCGCTCAATTGGCACAGACATATCTAAAAAAGAATGCTCTCACGCCGCATGCGCTCGACTGGAACGAGTTTCTGGTGCTCCGCGTTGTGGCGGTAGAGCCCGGCATTCGGAGTTCGCGGGCGGCGAGCCGGCTTGGCATGAATCGCGCGACGCTCAGCGGCGTGGTTTCTCGACTTGAGGATCGAGATTTGATCCGTCGCGAGTCGGTCGACGACGGTGTCCGAGTCGAACTAAACCTCACTCAGACCGGGATTGAGGTTTGGCGTGGCGTGAGTCGTGATGCGGCCGAGGCCGAACGAAGCTTTACACGTGCTCCGGCCGGGCAGCGGACACTCGTCGCGCTTGCCCGGCGTATCGGCGGCTTGGTGGGCCCAGTCTGAAAGATCTTCATGCCAACGTCGGCCCAGCCACGCCGGGCGCAGCCCTGCGCGGTCGGCCACTGCTGACAGTCACCCGACGTCGCCTGACCCAGCCTCGTAGGTATGGACGCTTTAAAGCGCTGAATTCGCCGGGCCACTGAGACATAAGCAGGCATTTAACCACCAGTGTGTGGCTTGTTCTGCCGCCTCACGGCTAAGTGGAGAGTCAATCGAGAACTGAGAATGTTCACGCATCACCTTACTGACGCGGCACCCGGCTGGCTTTCGGGCTCGCCAGGCAAACACTGGCCAGTGCATACCGACCGACGTTGAAAGCGCCGCGGCTGCTGGGTGTCAGCGTACGACACCCGGTCATTGGCCCGATGAACCAGCGACGCGCTTGCGATGTCGCCGACCAGTTCTGCACCACCCTATAGCGTGATCGCTCCAGCCGAGGGTTGACAGATGCGCCGAGTTTGCTGCGCGCGGCAACGATGCAGGAGGACGAGATGGCATTACCGCAATGGCTTAACGACGTCGACTGGAGAACGCCGAACGCTGCACGGGCATTTGATCACCTGTGCGGCGGTGTCCATAACTTCGAGGCGGACCGACGTTTCGCCGAGCAGGCGTATCGCGAGTGGCCAGGCTTTCACTCGCTAGCGAACGACCACCGTGCGTTCCGGGGACGTGCGGTACGGCGGCTTGCCGCCGCGGGCATCCGCCAGTTCCTCGACCTGGGCTGCGGTGTCGTAGGACGCGACGACGTCCACGAAATTGCGCAGTCAGCCGCCAGCGACGCAGACGTCAAGGTCGTCTACGTCGACCTCGACCCAGTCGTTGTGGCGCACGCCCGATACGTCACGGCCGCAAACCAAAACGTCACCGCGATCCGCGGTGACGTCCGGCAACCGCGGTCGATCCTACTCCAATCTGAAGTCACCGACCTGCTGGACCTTGCCAAGCCGATCGCCGTACTGCTGGTGGCAGTGCTTGAATACCTCGCCGACAACGACGATCCTGCCGGCATCGTCGCGCAATTCGGCGCGGCGGCCGCCGCCGGCAGCTTTCTCTGCGTATCGCACACAATCCCTACGCCCTGCGACGCTGATCGGCAGGACCGGGTCCGCCGACTGTACGAGCAAATCGCAGCCCCCATGCACCTGCGCACCGCTGACCAAGTCCGGGGACTGCTCGAGGGCTGGGAACCGGTCTCGTCTGGTCCGGTTCCGGTCACGTCCTGGCACCCAGACCCGAACGAGCCGTACCTGGGTCACCGGTCCCATGCCGTTGCTGCTGTTGCTGTGGTAGCTGCCAAACCACCGTTCCGGCTCGAGGTGGCTTGAGAATGTGCGCCGTCCACGAACGTCCCGACTCATGGAAGGAAACCTGCAGTGAGCGCGGATTTCGCGGCGTCTGCCGCGGCGACGGGTAACGACCCGCTGCTGCGGGCGGGCGGTGGTTGATCACGAAGGTCTGGCTCGGTGTATTTCGTTGGCCGCGTAAGCCGTGGTGCACAAAGTTCGGCTCGCCTAAATTGGAGTCGAGTGTGGCCGTGGTCGGAGGAGCGGTGCCGCTGACGCTGCCGACGCTGGTCCTTCCTCGCTGGACGGTGGAGCGTCAGTGGCTCGGGACAGGCATCCCGGTCGTCGGCTCGGGTTGTGGGTAGTGGTCTGGTTGGGTCTGACCACGGCTGTCGTGTCGCTGCCGATCAGCGCTCGCACGGTCGCCTTCCGGCGCGCTCTGGATCAACATGGCAGTGCGCGCGTTCGAGCTGGCTGTACGCGACCGTATCGGCCCCGTCGCCAGCGGCGCTGCCCTTCGAGCGATTTGAGTGCTGCGTGCTCGAGCGCTCGCCGAGGGTGGCGGCCGGGTAATGCGCCACCGCGTGCCCTGCAGGTCGGTAGCCCCTCGCCGTACTCAGCCCTTACCATCCCGCTCCGCAGCGCCGGATGTTGTCAACGACGCCTGAAAATTGACCCCTTTTCGACGCAGAGGGTCAGTTTTCCCTACCCTTTTGATCGTCCGGCCCTGTCGTAGTGTCCGGGCAGCCAGGAGCAACGGGCATGGCTCTCAGTTTTCTGCCCTCGATGGCTTCGCGTGATTGGCCACCCGGTGCTTCGCGACGTCTTGACCGCTGATTGAGATCTGCGACATCGATCGCTGCGTAGGGAATGGACGGCGAGCACGTCGACGGCGCTTCGAACACTGACCAGGGAGGCTGGATGCAGCGAGTCGCGCGAGCGTGGGCCGGGATCGACGCCGGCAAGGGCCACCACCACGTGGTGGTCATCGATAGCGAAGGGCAGCGGCTTCTGTCGCGCAAAGTGGCCAACGATGAGCCTGCGCTGGCCGCGTTGATGGCCGCGGTCCTGACCCGGGCGGAGACGGTGACCTGGGCCATCGACCTGGCCGACGGTCCGGCGGCACTTGCCATCACGTTCCTGCTCGACCGCGGCCAACGGGTGCTGTTCGTGCCCGGTGTCGCGGTGAACCGCATGTCCGGCGCCTACCGGGGCGAGGGCAAGACCGATGCCAAGGATGCGGCGGTCATCGCCGACCAGGCGCGTATGCGACGTGACCTGCGCGAGTTGCACCTCGATGAGCCGCTCATCGCTGAACTGCGCATGCTCACGGCACACCGCGCCGACCTGGCCGGCGACCGCACCCGGAACATCAACAGGCTCCGGATACGACTGCTGGGCATCTTTCCGGCGCTCGAGCGGGCGCTCGACTTCACCAACCGTGGCCCGCTCGTGCTCATCAGCCAGTTCCAGACGCCCGCCGCGATCCTTGAAACCGGACAACGGGACCTGGCGCTCTGGCTTCGCCAGCGCCAGGTCCGCAACGCCGACAAGCTCGCCACCGTGGCGATGCGCGCCGCTGAGACCCAACAGACCAGGGTCGCCGGCGACACGACGGCCGGCGAACTCATCGCCCAGCTGGCCACGACCGTCCTCGAGCTCGACCGGCAGCTCGCCGAGCTGGACAAGCTCATCGCCGAGCGCTTCCACAGTCACCGTCATGCGAAGGTCATCACCAGCATGGTCGGCATCGGTGACCTGCTCGGTGCAGAGTTCCTCGCCGCCACCGGCGGCAGTCTGGACGGCTTCGCGTCCGCCGACCAGCTCGCCGGCTACGCCGGACTCGCACCCACCCCGCGTGACTCGGGCAAACGCGTCGGCAACCTCCACCGCCCGAAGCGATACAACCGTCAGCTGCAACGCGTCTTCTACACATCAGCCCTGATCAGCATCCAGCGCAGCCACGCCTCCCGAACCTTCTACGACCGCAAACGAGCAGACGGCAAACGCCACACCCAGGCCGTCCTCGCCTTGGCCAGGCGGCGCGTGAACGTCCTCTGGGCCATGCTGCGCGACAGTCGCCCCTATCAAGAACGGCACTCAACCAGCCTCGCCGCTTGACAAACCGGATTGAGAATCACGCGTCGTCGACAGATGTCCGTCGGCGTGGTTGGCGCTGGCGGTGGCTGATCGCGATGCCGTATGCGGCGCAGCTGACGAGCACTGCGAGTGAAAACGCCAATACGGCTCCGAGGGACAACCGCGTGTCCGTGTTGTCCCCGACCAGTAGCCCCGCGCCGCCGCAGAAGGCGCCAACGACCGCTACGATCGTCGCGGCCCATAGCCAGGCAGCGGCA
Source organism: Dactylosporangium darangshiense (assembly GCF_039537565.1). Classification (NCBI taxonomy): domain Bacteria; kingdom Bacillati; phylum Actinomycetota; class Actinomycetes; order Micromonosporales; family Micromonosporaceae; genus Dactylosporangium; species Dactylosporangium darangshiense. The sequence goes on along the minus strand of NZ_BAABAT010000069.1, from coordinate 12,009 downwards.
ACGGTGATTTGCTGCAGGTCGGCTAGCGGATCCCGGACCAGGCGCAGGACCTTCCCGGTCGGGACGGTTTGGCGGCGCGGTAACGGGTTGACGCGGTCGTCGTCATGGTGGTGACCCCATCCTTGTCGGTCCCGCGAGCAAGAGCATCCGAGTCGTTGATCGGGAATACGGCACCGATCTGGGCCGATACGCCGGGCGCACTGAGTCCGGCTGGCATCGACAGGCCCGCGTTGATCGGGGCACGTGTTTCCAGTCCGTTCCGGGCCGATCCCTGATTGCGCAGCATCCACTCAGGTCGGTCGTTGGGCCGATGTTGTTGGTGTGGGAGTCGGGCCTCGTCGACCAGTCGCCGGGCCAGGGCCACCGCGTGCCGACTAGGGCGAACACGACGTGCTCGGAACGCGATGGTATGGCGTGTGGGGTCCTTCCCTCACCGTCGTAAAGGTTGGCCCGGCGTGGTGTGCGACACGAGGAACTCCTCGGCGCACCGGCCTGGACCACTTGAGCGTGTGGACGGCTACCACCGGTCGGCGACGCTGAGGAGGGCCTGGCGCAAATGGTCAACGTCCTGGCAGAAATCGTCAACACGAGGCCCGTAAATCCGCGGCACGCTGTTGGCGATCGGAACGATCAAGCCCAATCCGGCACGTGAACGGGGGATGCGGCAAGGCACCTGGCGTCTTCGCCTCGCCGCATGTTGGCCGAGCCTGTGGATCGCCCGGCCGCATGGTCCTGGGTTCGTTCGGCTCCGCATGGTCCTCGTCCCGGGAGTGCTGCCATTCCCGAGGCGGGACATGCATCTGTCGTCCGGATCGCTGTGAGCGGCTGGCGCTAACAGGCAAGACGGGGAGGCCGCCACCAATGTCCAGCACGACTTCGAGCGGGAGTCGAGACCGGTCCGCGATGCATGCCTGCGCCGCCGGTACGTCATTGAGCGAGCCGCCGTGCCTGATATGGCCGCTGAGGCTCGCATCGCCTGGATGACGATCTACCGCTGGCGGCATGAGCCGCAGCACGATCGCCTCGACCAGGAAGCTGCTAATGGTCGGTAGATGGTGATCCAGCGCGCACGCACGTCCGTGCCATGGTCGCGGAGGGCGTGGTCACCGTCGCCGATGGCCTAAACCGCGCGGTGTTCGTGACCGCAGCGGGCCTGGCTCCGGGCTGCAGGCCCCGCCGCCATTGCGTGTCGACGCAGCACAATGCGTGCCAGGTTCTGCGTCGCTCAGCCACGTGCCCAGAAACGGCGAAGAAGATTCAACAGCAGAAGACGATGAGGGAGTCGGATTGGGCTTCGTTGCAGACGATATTCCTGACTTGACGGGCAAGACCGCGGTGGTGACCGGCTCGACCTCAGGTATCGGATTTGAAACAGCGAAGATGCTGGCAAGCCGCGGAGCGCGGGTGGTGTTGGCGTGTCGCGATCCGGAGGCGATGCACGCAGCAGCCGATCGGATTCGCACCCAGGTGGAGACCGCAGAGGTCGTCGAGGTCGTCCTCGACCTGGCCGATCTGAGCTCGGTCAGCGCTGCTGCAGACCGAGTCTGCGGCCAGTTCGCCTGCGTCGATCTCTTGATCAACAACGCCGGCGTCATGGCTCTGCGCCAGCAGCGGCTTACCGCCGACGGATTCGAAATGCAGCTCGCTGTGAACCATCTCGGTCACTTCGCGTTTACTGGGCTGTTGCTGGTGCGCCTGGCCGCGTCGAGGGCTGCCCGTGTCGTCACGGTCTCCAGCAAAGTGCACCCGCGGGGCCGAATCGGCATCGAGGACCTTCCGGTGCCACCGCGGTATGACCCCTGGGCGGCATACGCCGCCTCGAAACTCGCGAACGTTCTGTTCGCGAGCGAGCTGAACCGGCGTCTCAGCGCAGCCGGTCTGCGCGTGATCAGCCTTGCATGCCATCCAGGCTTCTCGTCAACCAACCTCTCCCGCGAACTGGTCTCTTCCCGCATCGGCACAACCCTGCTCGGAATGCTGAAGAAGATCACGACACAGCCAGCGGCACGCGGCGCTCTGCCCACTCTGTGTGCCGCCACGGCCCCGGACATGCAGGGCGGCGAGTACATCGGTCCAACGCGGATGGGCCACACTCGGGGGCCAGCCGGGCTGGACCGCATGAAGGGCGACTCGTCGGACCGCGATCTTGCTCGGGGGCTGTGGTCGCGATCCGAGGAGCTGACGAACGTCAGGTACACCTTTGATGCCGCGGCATCCGTGCCGGTCGCTTCCTGAGGATGACGACGCCGCTGCTGGTCAGGGGCCTGGAAGCCCTCAGGGCTCCTGCAGTGGTGCTATCGTCCGATCCGTCACCGACGGAGACATCGGCCGATGCCCGTAGCGGCCCAGGCGACGGATGAGCGCCGCACGGCTGACCCCGACCAGCCCGGCGAGGTATTCCATGGTCAGCCCAGCCGCCAAATAGCCTGCGAGCAGGTCAGCATACTCCCGACTCGTGCGCCGGTCGGGGTGATCGGCCGGCATCGTTGCCCGTACGCCGGCCGCAACCGCCTGCATCCGGCGGAGCTGGTCGATTTCACCGGGCCTGAGCGATCGGCGAATGCCGTCGCTCTTGACCTTCCTCGGGCTGTTGGGTCTGCCGCCGGTCGTTGCTGGATCCAGGACGGCGTAGACGCCCGCCTTGGTCGTTCCGAACCGCTCTGCGATCGCCTCGACGGTCAGCGTGCCGGCGCTGTAGAGCTGTTGGATTGCAGCGGCGTCGTCGCCGGTCGGCGCTCGTCTGCGCCGAGGGCGGCCGAGGTCCGGGGGCGGACCGACTGAGATGATCTTCGATGGGTGGCCGATATCGACGCTTTCCAGGCGTCTGAGTATTCGGCGCACGGCTTCCGCCGACCACCGTGCGGCACCCTGGCTTGTGGGCACGCGGTCGCGGTTCAGGCTCTCCGCGATCTCAGCGTTGGTCCAGTCGGCGGTTCGCTGGGCGCGCATCCGGTCGAGGATCGCCGGCGGTAGCGTGGACGGCCGTCCTAGCCGACCTTCGCTGCGTGCCCGGTCGAATCCAGCCCGCTGAGCGGGAGACATGGGCATAGCCGCGAATCTTAGCGTGGGTTTATCGTGGTCGCGTGGCAGACACCGGGTCCTCGCAGCGCGCCGCGTAGACGTGCCCGCCACATCCATCGCGCCCCCGCTGTGGCAGCACCAGGCCGACGCTGCCGCCGCGGCGGTCGTCGAACTGCGACACAGCGGTCGGGCGACCTTGGTCGGCGCGTGTGGATCGGGCAAGACCCGCAGCGGCGCTGAGGTCGCGCGTAGGCTGCGTGCTCGTCGCGTTCTGGTTGTCGTGCCGACCCTCCAGCTGCTTGCGCAGACGATCGACGCCTACCGCCTGGCCATTGGCGCTGCCGGGCTCGGTCGGGTTGTCGCCGTTTGCTCCGACCGGGCACTCACCCGCCGCCACGCGCTCGATCTGCATGCCGAGGTGACGACCGATCCGCAGCACCTGCACCACCTTGCCGCCGGTCGCTGCACCGTGTTCACCACCTACGCCAGCCTGGCCGGCCCGGTGGCTGCCGCGCACCGCGACCACGCCATGCCGCCGTGGGACCTGGTGGTTGTCGACGAGGCGCATCGCACAGCAGGTGACCTGGGCCGGCCGTGGTCGGCTGTCCACGCTGATGCGCAGATACCGGCCCGGCGCCGGCTGTACATGACCGCCACACCCCGCTTGATCACCGCCAACATCGGCCGCGAAATCCAGGTCGTCTCCATGGACGACCCCGACGTCTACGGACCGGTGGTCCACCGCTTGTCGTTCGCGTCGGCTATCGACCTTGAGCTGCTGGCCGACTATCGGGTGCTCGTCAGCGTGGTCGCCGAAGCTGAGGTACGCGACCTGATCCACCAACACCCGTTTCTCGAGCTTGCCGGTCGACCGGTCGACGCCGGCGCGATCGCGGCGCACATCACGTTGCTGCGCGCCGCGGACCAGTACGCGCTCCGCCGGGTGATCACATTCCACACCCGCGTTGCCCGCGCTCAGCACTTCGCCACGACCTTGCCGCTCACCGCGCGGGCCGTCGGCCGTGATCCGCAGCGGTTGTCGTCCATGCATCTCGCGGCGGCGCACAGACCTAGCCGACGCCGCGACGTGCTGGATCAGCTGCACGGCGACGACGATCGGCTCGTGGTGGTAGCCAACGCCCGCCTGCTCAACGAAGGCGTCGACATGCCAGCCGTTGACGGGCTTATGTTCGCCGATCCTCGAGGTTCAACCATCGAGACGATTCAGGCTGTAGGCCGCGGCCTTCGGCGCGGAGACCAGCCCGACAAGATCGCCACCATGATCATCCCGGTGCTGGTTCTCTCCGGCCAAGAGCCTGACCTGCTCGGCCACCGTTCTCCCTACGCCGGCGTGTGGGAGGTGCTGCGAGCGTTGCGGGCGCACGACGCACGTGCCGCCACAGCGCTCGACGACCTCCGCGGCCGGCACCGTCTGCAGCAGCCTGGCCAGAGCCGCCCCGCGCTGCCTGGCTGGTTGCACGCCGAGGGCGTGCCGCTGCCTGACGGTTTCCTTGACGCCATCACCGCGGCCGCGGTCGAGGTCGAGGGCACCTTCGAACGGCAGTGGCAGCGGTACTTCGCAGCGGCGGCTGCGTATCGCCACCAGCACGGGCATCTGCGGATACCGCAGCGGTGGGTCAGCCAGGACGGCCTGGCGGTCGGCGCATGGCTCAACACCCAACGTCGTGCTCGAGCCCAACGGCGCCTGCCCGACCATCGCGTCGCCATGCTCGACGACATCGGCATGATCTGGCACGTCCGCGACGATCTGTGGACCGCCGCCTATGCCGCCGCCGAGGCGTACGTCGCGGAACATGGTCACCTGCACCCGGTCGGCACCTACACCACCGCGGACGGAGTCAAGCTGGGATGGTGGCTGACCAACTTGCGCGCGCGCAGCGATGCCATCCCGCCGGAACGCCTGGCCTCGCTGGAGCGCCTCGACCCGGACTGGAACCCGCCGTGGGACCGGAGCTGGCACCGGGCACTTATCCACGCCCGCCGCTTCCGGCAGCAGTACGGTCACCTCAACGTGCCGTGGCGATACAAAACGCCCGACGGCTACGGCCTGGGCGAGTGGGTCAGGATCCAGCGCCAGCGATCAGTCAAGTTGACCGCCAAGCAATGCGACGCGCTCACCGCCATTGGCATGAACTGGGGGGCGTCAGCAACGCGCGAGCAACTCTGGACCCGCGGGTACACCGCTGCAGCGAGCTACGCCCGCGAACGTGGCCACCTGAACGTCCCGAGGGGCTATGTGACTCCATCCGGCTTCAAGCTCGGCGAGTGGATCAGCAATATCCGGCAGCGCTACAAGGCCGGCAAGGTCCCAGAACACCGCTGGCACGCGTTGCGGGAGCTGGGCATCCTCGCCACCGTCTCCTCCGATGAACAGCCCGGATAGGCTGCCTTCATCTCGACCGTGATCTGGTGCAGTGGCCCCCGCCGGATCGCGCTTTGGCGCACTAGGGCAACGACGTGGCACGGATTGTCAACTCCTGGGCACAATCGCCGGGACATCATCGGGGCCGTCCATCAATTCGTCTGTATTGTCGCGGCGGGATTGACGACATTCGAAACCGAACGGGATGCTAGTGGAGGGTGGTGCCGCGTTGCTCACGACGCAAACAGTCGACCTGTCGGAGCTGCCTGCCAGGGATCGGTTCGACTATTGGTCAGACCTTATTGCTCGTGACGCGTTACCGCAGCGCTTCGAGAGCGAACACGCCGCGGACTTCAACGCCTGGCTGCGCGTGACGTCACTCGGCAGCATCCGGGTCTCATCGTTCAAGTACCCGTCGCTGTATACCCAACGGACGCCAAGACAGATCCGTCGCAGTGACCCGGAGTTGTACCAGCTGTCGTTGCCTACTACCGGCCGCAGCGTGATCGCGCAGGGCCGTCGCGAGTCGGCGTTGCAACCCGCCGACTTCGCCCTGGTCGACTCCTCCCGCCCGCATGAGGCATCGCACAGCGCCAACTCGCCAACGGAAGCTGGTGGGCGGGCAGCGTCGATTACCGTCCTCGTCCCCTACTCCCTGATACCTCTGCCTCGCGCGAAGATCGGCCAACTGTTCGCGGCTCGTCTGCGCTCCGGGGAAGGCTTGGGGGCGCTGCTGGCGCACTACCTGCTCCAGATCGCAAAGCATCCCGAGCAGTACCAGGAGTCCGACTCGGTGTTCCTTGGCAACACCGCACTCGACCTGATCGTCGCAATGCTCGCTCAACAACTCGACGCCACGACCAGCCTCCCGCTGGAGGCTCAACACCGTGCACTACGCACGCGCATCAAGGCGTTCATCGATGAGCACCTCAGCGACCCGAGGCTGAGCCCGAAACTGGTCGCCGACGCCCACAACGTATCCGTCCGTACGCTGCACCGACTGTTCCAGGACGAGCCGTCGACGGTCGCCGAACTGATTCGGACACTTCGCCTTAACCGCTGCAAACGCGACCTCGTTCTCTTGGAGCGCTCGGTCTCCGGCATCGCTGGCCAGTGGGGGTTCCCGAGCAAGGCCCACTTCAGCCGGCTGTTCCGGTCGCAGTTCGGGGTGTCACCGCAGGCGTACCGCGAACAGGCTCGGCACCCAAGGGTGGCCGACGATCGACCGGGGCACAGAGATCCTTGGGTGAAGCGCCACGGCGACGACACCTCCGTCGACGTCGACCTGCTCGACGATCAGCCGGGTGAGCTTCGGTTTCTCGTCGACGGCCAAGCACGCGAGTAGCCCGCCGTAGCCCGACGCGCTGGCGCACCGCGCCGAGGCCATGCCGACTATGGCGAACTTCTGCACGGCTTGCGGGGTTTCTTGCCGAAGATGCGCCCGGCGGGTGGGCTCAGAGACGGTCACGGGCAGCGCGGCTATCCGAACACCAGGCCGCCGATAACGGCGCAGGCGACGCCAACGACCGCCACGTTGTTGGCGTCGGTCCAGGCGTACACGCCGAACGCCACCCAGTACACCGCCGCCAGCTCATCGTGCGCCGCCGAACCGGCCGTTGTCTGAGAGCCGAGCGGCGGGCCGCGGCTCCTCCAGCCCGCGGTCGGCGGCGGCTGCCAGCCGCTGGGCGGGCCATCCCGCGGGAGTCGGCAGACGCAGTGCCCACCTGACCGCCGTGGAGTGGATCATGCCCGCCGCGGACAGGCGACGCATGACGGCGCGCAGCCCGACGACGCTGCGGAGGTGGCAGGCGACGGCAAGGTCGCGGGCCGTCTCAGCGTCGGTGTTGATCCACCCGGCCCAGCCCGCGAAGCGGGCGATCGCCGTGGCGGCGTGCGTGTGTCGGCGCAGGCCGGCGTCGAGCCAGAACTGGCTCTGCCACGCGGCCAGGAAGGCGTCGGGGTAGCGGTCGAACGCCGGTGTCGCGGCGGGGCTCGGCGGCCGGGAGCGCCGTTTCGACGTCGAGCGGCTCGAGCCGGATCGGGGTCCCGCAGCAGAGGCACGGTGCCTGCCAACGGCCGTCGGTCCTGGCCCAGGTGACCACGGCGGCGAGCCGGATGCAGTAGACGGGAAGGTTCGGGTGGCGGCTGGCCTCGCGCAGGGTGCGATGCGCATCCAGCGGATACAACAGTCGAACGGGGGCGAGGGTCAGCACGCGAGGGCCTCGGGCAGCGCATCGGGGTCAGAGACGGCGAGGCTCAGGTCGTCGACGAACGCGTCGACCGTGCCGCGGGTCTTGCCGGGCATGCACACGACATGGGCGCGGCCGTGCTCGTCGGTGGCCAGGGGCCACCGGTCCAGCAGCGGCTGGGGCGGGCGGGGGAACACGACAGTGAACGCCTGCGTCTGGGCGCGCCATGCCGGCACGCCTACCCGGTGCAGCTCCTGCTCGGTGTAATGGGCGAGGTCACGGGCGGCCTCGGCGCGGGCACGCAGGCCGGGCAGCCCCCAGTGGCGCAGCAGGTACCACAGCCAGAGCGGGGCGTGCCCCGACCGGGAGCCGGCGATGGTGCTGTCCGGCGCCGCGGTGTAGGTGATGTTGCCCCGCCCGGTGTGCCGGTCCGCGAGCGCGACGACGATGCCGCAGGGAAACGGGGTGGCCAGGAACTTGTGGCCGGAGACGGCGACCGAGTGGGCGCCGGCCGGGAAGCTGTAGGCTGGCCGGTCCGCGGGGTCGACAAGGGCCAGTGGGATGCCGGCGAGGGCCGCGTCGGCGTGGATCCACCGCTGGTCGGGGTCGGCGCCAGCGGCGTCGAGCGCCTGGCCGATCCCGGCGACGTCGTCGAGGGCCTCGGTCATCGTGGTGCCGATCGAGGCCACCACGATCACCCCGGTACCGCGCCGCTGGCGGCGGTGGCGCTCGACCGCGGCGTGGAGCAGGTCGTAACGCAGCTCGCCGCGCTTGTCCGTGGGAATGATCTTTAGGCGCATCCGCAGCAGCTCCGCCGCCTTGGCGACGCTGTAGTGCGCGGCGGCCGAAGTGAAGACGGTCGCCGCGGGCAGCTGACGGCGGGCCTGCCACAGCGCCCACATCGTGCTTTCGGTGGTGCCGCTGGTGATGTAGCCAGTGCGGTTGTCCAACGGCGCCTCGAACATGTCGGCGACGACCCCCACAACCTCGTACTCGAGGTGTCTGGTGTGCAGCCGGTATGCGCCGCCGGGCGCGAAGGGGTGGCCGACGTTGTTCAGTAAGAGCCCGTCGAACTGGCTGAGCGCCGACATGTCCGGCAGGTCGGTCGCGCCGGGGAAGCCGAGGTCGAACCGACCGTGCTCGAGCAGTGCCACATGGAGCTGCTCGAGCCGCCCCAGCACGGTGGGATCGTCTGGCACCGTGTTCGTGACGCTCACCGCGACCGTGATCCGTGGTCGATGATGCGCCCAAGCTCACCTATCCATCGCCAGACGTGGAACGTCGGATCGGATTCGGCGGTCTCGGCAAGCACGGGGTTCCACCGCCAGAGCATGCTTGGCGTGTCGTACTGTGTGTTGCCGTCCTGGACGGAGCACTCCACCGTCAGCGCGTTGAACTGCGGTTCGCCGCCGCGGTCCATCAGCAGCATCGTGCCGTCGATGAGCCGCGCATAGCACCGGCCCGGCAGATCCTGCTCGCCACGCGCCCGGTGCTGGGCGTCCCGCCAGCTACCGTGCGGCGTGTCGAGCGAGACGACCCCCACGCCGGCGAACACTGCGCTGCGCGACATGCCGTCGACCCGGTTGGCCATAGCGACGCGCGGGTCGAAGGTGGGATCGGTGGAGAAGCCGTCCCGGGCGTGCCGGGCCAGCCCGTACAGCAGGTGGGGCAACGAGGCAGCCTCGTCGTCGCCTAGGAGAATCCTGGTCGCGGTGCGCAGCTGGTCGAACTGCGGCGCTTTCGGCTCGAGATAGAAAAACGCGACGCCGTGCGGGGCCAGGGGGTCGCTGCGGCGCTGCTCCCACGCGTGCCGGGCATGCAGGAAGGAGAACTTGCGCAGGCGAGAGGCGACCGCTCCCCGGAACGACGGCGTGACGTCGACCGCCGGCCGGTCCGGCACGGGCGGCGCGCTGGTGTCAGGTGGCGGGACGGCATACAGACGCCGCCCGGTGCCCGGGCGCGGGTCGCCGGCCAACCGTCGTGCCGGCGTGGTCGGCATCTCACTGGTGGGCGCCTGTCTCCACCACGGCGGTGACGGGTCGGCTTCGGTACGAGGCCCGTGCGCGGTGGAATCGAACGGCCCCGCGGCGTGCTGGCCGCCCGGACGCCCATCTGACGCTGCCGTACGCGGCTCAAACATCGAGGTCCTGCAGGCGCTGGTCCAGCACGCGCAGCGGGTCGGGTCTACCCTTGCCGACATCGTTGAGCACCCGGGCGCCCCGGGCCTTGAGCACGCTGCCCCAGATAACGCCGACAACGAGCGTGCCGACCACGGCGGCGGGGATGATCAGCTGTCGAGGTGAGTCGGGTGGGATCTGCAACAGCGAGTCCAGGTGCAGCACCATGATGACCAGCACCCCAGCGCCGGCGACCACGCCCAGCGCGGGCAGCACGGTGGTAACCAGCAAGCCCTCGCTGGTGCCGCCGCCGCGGCGGTAGAACCGGATCGCGCCGGCGGAGATGAGCACCAGCATCACCAGGATTCCGGCGGCACCGGCGGCAGAAAGCCAGGTGAAGACGACCCGCATTGGATCTGCACCGGCCAGCACGAACACGCCGACCACCATCAGCGCCGAGGCGCTCTGCACGATCGATCCGCCGGTGGGGGCGCCCTGTGCCCGTCCGCTGGTTCCGGTGCGGGCGAGCCACCCGGGCAGGACGCCCTCCCGGGCCATCGAAAACAGGTACCTGGCGATGGTGTTGTGGAAGCTGAGCATGGCCACCGTCACGCTCGTGATCAGTAACAGCGTGGCCAGCAGGCTCAGCCCGCTGCCGTACCACCGATCGAACAACGCGAACGGCAAGCCGGCGCTTGGGTCACCGGCCGTCGCAGCGACCTGGTCGGGACCGACCGCAATCGCCAATGCCCACGCCGACGTGCAGTAGAACAGCGACATGAACAGCAGCGCGGCGAGCGTCGCGCGGCCGATACTGCGGCTGGTGCGCACCTCTTCGGAGTAGGCCGGGGCGGTGTCGAAGCCGATGAACGCCGCAATCCCGAGCGCAAACGCGCCGCCGATACCGGGCGACCATAGCCCCGTGAACGTGACCGGCGTCACGCTGATCACCCCGCCGGCGGGGTGAGCAAACCCGGCGATGTCGAACAGCGTGATCACCGCCAGCTCGACGAACAGTACGGCGCCGACGACGAAAGCGCTCATCGACACGTGCAGCAGCCCGCACACCGCCACCGCCAGCCACACCACGGCCGCCCACAACACCCAGCTGCCACCGAGCAGCGTGGCGACGGTGAAGCCGATCAGCCCGTACAGGCTCATCTGAATCGCCGAGTAGAACACCAAGGCAAGGGCACCGCCGGCGAGCCCGGTCACCGGCCCGAAACTGTGTGCGAGCAACGCGTAGGCGGGCGCCGCGTTCGGCACCGCCCGCGACATCGCCACATATCCCACCGCCAGCAGACCCAGCAGTGCGCCCAGCAGCGGGAACGTCAGCGGGGTGGCCACGACCGCGGTGCTGGCGTAGGTGGCGACGATGCCGCCGGCCAGCACCGCCATCGGCGAGCTCGCACCGACTTGGAACAGCCACACCCCGCCGCCGGACATCTGCCGGCGGGTCAGCCCCTGCGTCGTCATCGCGCATCACCGCCAGTACCGAGCCCGGCAAGCACACATGACACATCCGGGCACCGTCCGTCATGCGCCCGGTAGGACCGCAGGTCGACCGGGACCACATGCCAGGCCACCGGCCGTATCGGTCCCCGCTGCCAGCTGCGCATGTCGCGCGCGAGCAGCCGCTCCACCCGCGCCTGACGACTGCGGAAACACAGCAGCTCGTGCAAACCGTCGGGCCAGGTGCGCCGCACGGCGTAGCCCGCCGTCTCGGATAACAGCCAACCGAGGGCAGTCATATCGGGATCGGGCTCGGAGTCCGACCGACGGGATAACCAACGTTGGGCGGTGTGAGGCACGGGAGGTCGCATCGCGGCGCGTACTCCAAGATTAAGAGTCGATTCCAAGGTCCACGCGGTCGTCATGGGTGCGGCTGGGCTGGCCGGCGCGTCGTTATGACCTCGCCTGCTTGCCCAGCCGCCCCGCGTCACCGCCTGACCTGTTGTATTCGCGGTGATCGTCGTGATCGGCATCAGTCTGCTTCGGCGGCAGAGGACTGTGGTTGACTGCGAGCACCAAGGGCTTGCCAATCAGTGCCAATCTGGCTTGTCCGGGTGCACTCGCTCCGCAAGATGCGGCTGGAGGTAGGCGGTTACTGCCGTCCCGACCAGCCGAGCCCCGTCCTGTGCGGCGGCAGCGTGACCAGGACCGGCCTTACCGCTCAGCCCTGATCCACCGACGAGGTCTCGGTGCCCGGCCGGTCCAGCCCGATGATCTTGGACGCGGGTCAGGGCGTGTGGGAGTGACCGGCCGGGTTGCCGGTGCGCTCGATGGTCGAGGGAAGTCT
>NZ_BAABAT010000068.1:0-45152 GCF_039537565.1 Dactylosporangium darangshiense | reverse complement strand
CTGCCCGCGCGCCGCGCCCGCGTGCCGCGCCGCGCCGCGCCGTGCCGTGCCGCGTCCGCGCGCCGCCTCCCGCGTCCGCTTCCGCGCGTCGTCTCCCGCGTCCGCTTCCGCGCGTCGTCTTCTGCGCCCCGCGCCCGTGCCGCCCCGCGTCGGGCAGGCATCCGCGCGCGAGACAACGCAGTTGCGTGCGTGAGTCGCACGGGGTGGCGATTGGCGGAAAGGGCCGTCCGTCCGACTGAGCGGGGGACTGACCTGACGGGTGACAGGATCGGCCATTAGCGCGGGACGCGGCACGCTCGGTGGTTCCCCGCGGTTGTCAGATGTCTATACGCTCGGGCACATGCCCTGCCCGATCTGTTTCTTTCCGGGCAACGACGCCGCCGCGACGCAGTGCGCGAACTGTGGCTCGTCGTTGACGCCCGCGGCGGGTGCATACCCGGGATCGCCCGTCGCGGCGTACGAGGTGAACCCGATCTCCGACCCCGGCCTGATGAACCAGCCGCCGGCGCCGCTGCAGCCGTTCCCGAATGCGCTGTACCCGCAGTCGCCGCCGAACCCGGGGCAGCAGTTCCCGACCGGCGGGTATCCGCAGCAGCCGCCGCCCAACGTGCCGCAGTTTCCGACCGGCGGGTATCCGCAGTATCCGACCGGTGGGTACCAGCAGGTGCCGACCGGCGGGTATCCGCAGGTGCCGCCGGTGTCGGGCGGTGCGCCCTATCCGGGCATGCCGATGTCGCCGCAGCCGATCTCGGTGACTCCGATTTCCGGGTCTCCTCAGCCGGGGTACTACCAGCCGCTCAAGCCCAGCCGCACCCGCGCGCTGCTGCCGCTGACCGTCATCGTGGTCGTGCTGGTCATCGCGAGCACCGTCATCGCCGTGGTCAAGCTGCGCGGGTCGAACAGCAACGCGGGCCCGTCACCGACCGCGGTCGCCAACACCGCGGTCAACCCGACGAACCCGGTGAACCCGACGCCGGGGCCGACCACGCCGGTGGTGCCGACGACGACCACGCCGGCGGCCGATCCGAAGGCGCAGGCGGCGGCGGTGGACGCGCTGCTCGACGCGAGCATCTCGAGCCGCACGAAGCTCAACGCGGCGATCGACCTGGTCAACAAGTGCACGCTGATCGAGAAGGCCATCTCGGACATGCAGACCGTCGGCAACGAGCGGCAGTCGCAGATCGACAGCGTGGGCCGGTTCGACCTCTCGGCGATCCCCGAGGGCGAGCAGGTGCGCTCGATGCTCAAGGAGGCGCTGGGCTTCTCCCTCGCCGCCGACCGCAACTTCGTCCCGTGGGGGCAGGCCGAGCAGTCCAGCGGCTGCAGTGGCGGCGGGCAGAACTACTACGACGAGGCGCAGCGGCAGTCCAAGAACGCGACCGACGCCAAGAACCGGTTCCTGGGGGTGTGGAACCCGGTCGCGAGCCGCTACGGGCTGCGCAACCGTTCGTCCAACGACATCTGAGCGCCCTGATACTCAGGGGAATCCCCCGTTCGTGGATCCGGGTGCGGGCCGGGTGCAGCCCGGATGTCCGCGGACCCGCCGATCCATAGCGTCTTTCGCGTGGAGAAGAGACCGATTACCGTACGGGTCGCGCGCTGGAGCGCCGAGCACCCGTGGAGCGCCATTGCACTGTGGGTCGTGTTCGTCGCCGTGTGCTTCGTCGGCGGCAGCATGGCGGGCACCGTCGAAGCCACCAACCGCGACCAGGCCATCGGCGAGTCCGGCAAGGCCGACGTCATCGTCGACGACGGGCACTTCGACAACCCGGCCGTGGAGAGCGTGCTCATCACCGCCCGCTCCGGCGCCCTGGACACCGACGCGGCGATGAAGGCCGCCACCGACGTCGCCGCCACCATGAAGGCGCTGCCGGACGTCGCGGAGGTCAGCGACCCGCTGCCGTCGCACGACAAGAGCGCCATGCTGGTGCGGGTCACCCTGAAGGGCGACCCCGACACCGCCTCGGACCGCCTCGAGCCGCTGAACAAGGCCACCGCCGACGTCCAGGGCCGCCACCCCGACCTGCGGGTGGAGGAGACCGGCGGGCCGTCGATCTCCAAGGCGATGGACGACACGCTCGGCAAGGACTTCAAGCGGGCCGAGTACCTCAGCCTCCCGGTCACCTTCGCGATCCTCATCGTGGCCTTCGGCGCGCTCATCGCCGCCGGCATCCCGGTGCTGCTCGCCCTGTCCTCGGTCGCCGCCGCGCTCGGCCTTTCCACGCTGGCCTCGCACCTGGTCCCGTCGACCGACACCACCTCCAGCGTCATCCTGCTGATCGGCATGGCCGTCGGCGTCGACTACTCCCTGTTCTACCTGCGCCGCGAGCGCGAGGAGCGGGCCAAGGGCCGCGAGCACCTCGACGCGGTCGAGATCGCCGCGGAGACCTCCGGGCACGCCGTCGTCGTCTCCGGCATCGCCGTGACGATCGCGATGGCCGGGCTGTTCCTCGCCGGCGACGTGGTCTTCTCGTCCCTGGCGGTGGGCTCCATCCTGGTCGTGCTGGTCGCCGTGCTCGGCTCGCTGACCGTGCTGCCGGCGCTGCTGTCCAAGCTCGGCCGCTGGATCGACCGGCCGCGCGTGCCGCTGCTGTGGCGCCTCACCCGTCCGCGCACCGACGAGCGCGGCTCCCGGGTCTGGTCGTTCCTGCTGCGCCCGGCGCTGCGCCGGCCGGCGGCGACGCTCACGATCTCGGTGCTGGCCCTGCTGGCGCTGGCCGCTCCGGCGCTGTCCATGCGGCTGACGTTCCCCGGCATGGAGGACCTGCCGCGCACCACGCCGGCGATGCAGGCGTACGACCGGCTGGTGAAGGCCTTCCCGAGCAACGGCACGGTGCACACCGTCGCCGTGCGGGTCCCGGAGGGGCAGCTGGACAACACCAAGGCCGCGCTGACCCAGCTGGCGCAGAAGGCCTCGTCCGACCCGCTGTTCGCGCCGCTGGACGCCGAGCCGGACATCCAGGTCTCCAAGGACGGCAAGGTCGCCGTGCTCGACGTCGCCACGCCGTTCGAGGGCCGCTCCGACCAGGCGAAGGAGTCCCTGACCCGGCTGCGCACCCAGCTGGTGCCGCAGACGCTCGGCGGGGTGCCGGGCGCGCAGAGCGCCGTGGGCGGGTTCGTCGCTGCGGACGTCGACTACGCCGACCACGTCAAGCACAAGCTGCCGATCGTCATGGGCTTCGTGCTCGTGCTGACGTTCCTGGTCATGGCGTTCACGTTCCGCTCGGTGGTGATCGCGGTGACCTCCATCGCGCTGAACATGCTGTCGGCGGCCGCCTCCTACGGCCTGGTGGTGCTCATCTTCCAGGGCACCTGGGCCGAGGGCATCCTGGGCTTCAAGTCCATGGACGCGGTGGTGTCCTGGCTGCCGCTGTTCCTCTTCGTGGTGCTGTTCGGCCTCTCGATGGACTACCACGTCTTCGTGGTCAGCCGGATTCGCGAGGCGGTGCGCCGGGGCCTGACCACCCGCGAGGCGGTCGCGCAGGGCATCTCCGGCTCGGCCGGCGTGGTGACCAGCGCGGCGGTGGTGATGGTGGCGGTGTTCTCCATCTTCGCCACGCTGAGCACGGTCGACATGAAGCAGCTCGGCGTCGGCCTGGCCGCGGCGATCCTGCTCGACGCCACGATCATCCGGGCGGTCGTGCTGCCCTCGGTGATGACCCTGCTGGGCAACGCCAACTGGTGGGCGCCGCGCTTCATGCGCCGCCGTCCGGCGCCGGCGCACCGCGCCCGGGAGGTCGACGGGGAGCTGGTCGCCACCCGCTGAGGTTTCCCCAGGGGTGCCGAACGGGTGCCGAACGGGGCCGGTGTGCGGAACAACGCACGCCGGCCCTGTTCGTCCGTGCGTTGGCGACAAATCGGGTACTGTTCGCCTTATCGCCCAGCGAAGGAGCGGCTCGTGCTCGTTCTGACCCGACGTCCCGGTGAAAGCCTCATGGTCGGCGACGATGTCGTCGTCACCGTGCTCGACGTGCGCGGCGACGTGGTGCGGCTGGGCATCACGGCACCCCGCAGCATCCAGGTCCACCGCGAAGAGGTGTACCGAGAACTGCAGAAGGCCGACCGCGAAGCCGCGCAGCAACTGCCGGCCCTCAACGGGCTGACCCGCACCACACCATGACCTGACCTGACCGCCCCGGCTGTCCCGATCACCCGGCTGCGGGGTGCCGGGTGGGTGTCGACCCGCCGCGGAAGGGCATCAGCGGTGCCATGGCGTCAGTGGCGCATTTGCCGAAAGTCACCCCCGCGCGTGGTACCGCGGACCAGAATAATGTTGTGCCAAAGATCGACAACGGTCTGGCGGCGATCCTGCGGGCCCTGCTCCCGCTGGTCCTCTGCGCGGCCGGGCTGGTGGGTGAGCCGCCCATGGCGATGCGGACCGCGCGCTTCGCGGTCGTCGTGCCCGGCCCGCCGATCGGGCAGCCGGCCGAGGCCGCCATGGACGGCGCTCGCTGCTCCGACCCGGCCGGCACGTGGCTGGGGATGCGCTGGCGCAGCGAGCTCAAGTGGCGGGTGAACGAGCGGACCATCCCGGCGTACCTCGGCGACCACACGGCAGTCGTGAACGCCCTGCGCAACGCGGCCACGAACGTCGAGAACGGGCGCAACGACTGCGGACTGCCCGAGAACCTCGGGATTTCCGAGTCGTACGCCGGCAAGACCGACTACATCGCGGGCGTGACCCCGTCGGGCGGCTGCGGCGAGCGCGACGGCCACAACGCGGTCTCCTTCGGCCCGCTGAACCAGGGCCTGCTCGCCGTCACGTGCATCTGGTGGTACGGCGAGAAGGAGAACGGCCGCAGCGTCGAGACCGACATCCTCGTCGACGACAGCGCGGGCCTGTTCTTCCTGACCACCCCGCCGTCGTGCAGCAACCGCTGGGACCTCGAGGGCACGGTCACCCACGAGTTCGGCCACGCCTTCGGACTCGGCCACGTCGCCTTCGCGCAGCACTCGGCGCTCACCATGACCGACGGCCTGCCCGACTGCTCGACCGCCTACCGCGGCCTGGGCCTGGGCGACTACCTGACGCTCAAGCAGCAGTACGGCACGAGCACGAAGACACCATGATCTCAGGGGTCATCCTCCCGACGGCGCGGGCCGGACGATGACGCGGTCCCAGCGGTTGGCGAAGAACTGCACGTAGGCGGGGACCTCCGGCATGGCGCCCGCGGCGTTGGCCGTCGCGGACAGCAGCACCGTCGTGTCGTGACCCCGGGCGGCGTAGACGGTGTACCGCTGGTTCGGCCGCAGCCCGCGCACGTCGACGATGATCTCGTCCAGGCCGGGCAGGGAACGGATCTGGGCGGTACCGGAGCCGTCGCTGTTCTGCACGTCGACCTTCAGCACCTCGTTGCGCTGGTCGAGGCCCTGCCGGCCGAGGCCGGTCGTGCTGCCCGGGCCGGAACGGGCGACGTAGACCAGCGCCATCGGTGACTGGCCGGACCGCATCGAGCCGACCACCTTGTTCGCGGCCGTGTCGATGACCTCGACCGTGTCCGAGTACTGCATGGCCACGTACATGCGGGTGCCGTCCGGTGACGGCCAGATGCCGTGCGGTCCGTGTCCGCGGTGCTGGATGCGGTGGACCAGTGTGGGCGGCTTTCCGGTGGGATCCCGGCGGTACACCAGTGTCTGGTCGAGATCGCCGACGGTCATGTAGGCGTAGTCGACGCCGCCGACGGTGGCGAAGTTCGGGTGGTTGGTGCGGGGGCCCGTGTCGAGGACCGCCTGCACCTTGTGCGTCTCGGTGTTGAGCACGGTGGTGGTACGGCCGTTGTTCGGCATTCCGAGCCACAGTTCCCGGCCGTCGGGGGAGATGGCCTCGTCG
Source organism: Dactylosporangium darangshiense (assembly GCF_039537565.1). Classification (NCBI taxonomy): domain Bacteria; kingdom Bacillati; phylum Actinomycetota; class Actinomycetes; order Micromonosporales; family Micromonosporaceae; genus Dactylosporangium; species Dactylosporangium darangshiense. The sequence continues at coordinate 39,322 of NZ_BAABAT010000068.1, read as the reverse complement.
GACGACCCGCCCGCCCGAGCCGGGATGGCAACCCGGGTGACGATGTGGCGGCTCGCCACATCGATGACGTCCACGGCGTCGGCTCGCAGGTGATTGACGTAGGCCAGCTTGCCGTCCGGGCTGAAGACCACCTTCGACGGGCCGTCCTCGGAGACGATCCGGTCGAGCACCCGCTCGTTGCGCCAGTCGACGACCGCGATGGTGTCCTGGCCGCGCTCGGCAACCCAGAGTTCCTTGCCGTCGGGGGAGATGAACCCCTCGTGGGTGGCCCGGCCCAGGTAGATGGTGTGGACGACCTTGTTGGTGGCGGTGTCGACGACGTGGGCGGCGTTGGTGGTCACGTCGATCACGTCCAGATACCGTCCGTCACGCGAGAACCCCAGGCCGTGAACGTCGATCTGGCCGTTGTACATGGCGCCGAGGGTGTCCGCGTCGGTGTCCATCCGGACTTTGCCGAGCGGGATGGTGCCGAGGACCCGGTTCGCGTGCGGGTCGATCACCGTGACCGTGTTGGAGGTCTGATCCGCCGTGTACACCCGGTCTCCGGACGTTATCGGCGGCGGCTGCGCCGGCGGAGCCTGCTGGACGGGCGGCGGCAGCAGGAGCGCGGCGACGAGGAGGGATCGCAACATCGGTACTCACCACCCGGGCGTCGGGGATGGATCGCCGGATCGCATTCGCAACCTGTGCGCCTACCCCGCATCGGGCGATTGCACCGCCACGCCGGTGCCGATGAACCGGCCCCCCGCTGTGGCTGCAATGATCGTCGGGTGTCGAGACGGAAGCAGGCCGGCGTGCTGATCGCGGCGCTGGTGGTGGCGGGCGCGGCGGGCTGCACCGAGCAGCCGGGCAAAGCGGAGAACGCGTCGTGCCAGGCGTCGGCGCAGGCCGACGAGGGCAACGTGCGCACCGATCGCTGGGACCCGCCGGCGGAGCTGCCCGACCTCGGCGACTACGTCGAGATCCACTGGCAGCGGCGCGCCTCCGGCGATCCGTGCGATCGCGCGCCGGGGCCGACCGACTGGGAGTACCAGGGCATCGTCAAGCTGCGGCCGGCCGACGCCAAGGATCTGGCCGAGCGCTACGACTGGAGCGCCGTCGGGCCCTCGCCGGACCCGAACGAGCTCGACACGCCGGCGCAGATGTGGGACGCGCTCGCCCCGTTCGTGCCGGCGGGCGTGCACTGGCGGCACAGCAAGGTGTACGACCAGGAGGAGCCGCAGGCGCGCTGGCGGCGCTTCTACTTCGACCCCGAGCAGGCGGTCGGCTTCTTCGCGCTGTACGACCACTGACGACTGCGAGTTGTGAACAAAGTTAAACAATTCCTTGTTCGACATTGTTCGATGGCGTAGCACTGGCACACACTGGGCGTTCCAGACCCGTCCGCCAACGGGAGCGTGTCAATGTACCCATTCATCCTCCGCCCTCGGCGAGCCTTGCTCGCCATCTGTGTGGCGCTGCTCGCCGCGGGGCTCGGGGCCGCGCCCGCCGCGGCCCGCGTGCCCGGTGACGGCGTCGTGCCGTCCAACGATCCCGCCCGGGGGCTCGTGTACGACGGCTTCAAGGCCGGCACGGGCCGCTGCAAGGGGCTGCTCGAGCTCAAGGCCGTGCCCGGCGCCTGCACGCACGGGCCCGACGCGGCCTTCGCCGGGCTCGACGTCACGCGCTCGGTCGCGCCGCTGTCCTCGCTCGCCGCCGCGCCGCTGAGCGTGGTCTGCGACGGCGACGGGCAGAGCGGCTACCGCGTCCAGGTGTTGTACATCCACGGCTCGGGCAACGCCGACCGGTACAGCCAGTACCTCGCCTCGATCCGCACCTGGACCTCCGGTGTGGACGACATCTACAGCGCGAGCGCGGCACAGACCGGCGGCGTGCGGCACATCCGCTTCGTCACCGACGGCAGCTGCCAGATCTCGGTGACCGACGTGGCCATCGCCAACAGCGCGCTCGGCGACTTCGGCAACTCCGTCAACGCGATCAAGGCCCTCGGGTACAACCGCAGCGACCGCAAGTACCTCATGTACGTCGACGCCACCGCGTTGTGCGGCGTCGCCTACGTGACGCTGGACGACCAGCCGGGGCAGAACAACGCCAACAACTCCGGCGCCAGCTTCAGCCGCGTCGACTCGGGCTGCTGGGGCTCGGGGCCGGCGGCGCACGAGCTCACGCACGCGATGGGCGCGGTGATGAGCAGCTCGCCGAACCACACTAACTACGGCCACTGCACCGACGACTACGACATCATGTGCTACAACGACGGGCCGGGCACGGTGCTGCGCATCGTCTGCGGCGACCAGGCCCAGGACAACCGGCTCGACTGCAACAAGGACGACTACTTCAACACCAACCCGCCGGCCGGGTCCTACCTGGCCACGCACTGGAACACGGCCAACAACCGGTTCCTGCTCACCAGCGGCGGCGGGGGAGGCGGCTCGCACACCGGGCCGGTGACGCTCGTGCAGCTCGGCAAGTGCGTCGACGTGAACGGCTCGGCCACGGCCAACGGCACGAGAATCCAGATCTGGACGTGCAACGGCACCGGCGCGCAGCAGTGGACCCTGCCGGGCGACGGCACGCTGCGGGCGCTCGGCAAGTGTCTCGACGTCACCTCCGGCGGCACCGCCAACGGCACCAAGCTGCAGCTGTGGGACTGCAACGGCACGGGCGCGCAGCAGTGGACCTACGTGTCCGCGAGCCAGGCCCTGCGCAACCCGCAGTCGGGCCGGTGCCTTGACGATCCGTCCAGCAGTACCGCCGACGGGACCCAACTGCAGCTGTGGGACTGCAACGCCACGAATGCCCAGCGCGTGACCATCCCGGCGTAGGAACCACGACGGCCCGGCCCCCGGGGAAGGGCCGGGCCGTCGCATCCTCATTTAGGCTCGAGTCCGTGACCGACGTCGTGACCCGGGTCCGCGAGCTGTGCCTGGCGCTGCCGGGCGTCACCGAGCACGTCAGCCACGGCACCCCGCTGTTCAAGCGCGGGCGCAAGGCGTTCGTGCAGGTGTGGCCGGACGGGCACCACCAGAACCAGTTCCCGCACCTGTGGTGCGCGGCGCCGGAAGGCGTGCAGGAGCTGCTCATCGAGCAGGATCCGCGGGTGTACTTCCGTCCGCCCTACGTCGGACACCGCGGCTGGGTCGGCATGGACCTGCGCGAGCCCGACTGGGAGGACGTGGAGGAACGGATCGAGTCGGCGTTCGCGACGGTCTAGCTTTCGTTCGTGGCGCTCAGAGGTCGTGCTCTTGACGAGGGCGGGCCGGGTGCTGCATCGGCCCCAGGTTGCCGGTCGGCGGGGCCGGCTGCGCCGGGCGCTCGTTGGTGGCGTGGGTCAGGCCCGACGCCGAGGCGATGCCGCGGGCGATGGTCGCCGGGCTCGGCCGCGGCTTGGCCTCGTCGCTGGTCTCCTCGGCGGACGCCGTGGCCATGTCCGGGGCGGACGTCGTCTCCGCCGCCATGTCGCGCGCCGCGGACTCCTCGCAGAATCGCTTGAAGCCCTTGAGGTCGGACCTCAGCCGCCGGTTGAGGATCTCCACGGCGTGCTGCTCGGTCGGCATCAGCTCCCGGGCGTCGATCTGCAGCTCGGCGATCACGCGGGTCATGTCGTCGGCCACCGGCTCCAGCCGCAGCGCCTCCATGACCTGGGGCCCGTCCGTCGCCTCCCAGCACAGGAACTCGTCCGTGCGCGTCTCGGTGATGCGCGCGTCGAACTCGGCGCGGTTGCCGCCGATGTCGAGCACCACGTGCGCGGTCGAGGCGTCGATCGGCGCCATGCTCATCACACCGGACATGAACTGTGGGTAGTTCTCGAAGTGGGTGAGCTGCTCGTAGGCAACTGCCACCGGTACGGCCACCTCGATGGAGTCTCTGGCGGTGCTCATGGCGGTCCCCCTTGCGGTCTCACCTTGTGACTGCCCACACCTATGGCTGATTCGCCCCTATTGAGGGTGATTTTGCGGGATTACCCGTATGTCGAAGGCGGTTGCACCCTTCGTGATGACGGGACCAGGCGGTGCACGTAGTCGGGGTGGCGGGCTTTGTCCACCGTGGACCTGCGCCGCATGGCCCGCACCCGGTCGTGCATGGGGCCGCCGGCCGGGTCGCCTGGTGTCGAAATGTTGCTGGTCGGGTATGTGGAGCGCGCCGGTGCTGCATCGGACGAACGGTCGGTTCCGGCAACCAACCAGTGACTAAATGCCAACGCTTACGAACTAGGCGCTCAATTCCGGCGAACGTAATGTTGGTCCGGTAAGCCGCAACACCCGGAAATGCCATATTCCGGGCAGCAGCCCTCCGTTACGACTCGAGGAGACTGAAATGACCCCGATGCTGATCTCGCGCCCGGCCGTTCACGTCGTCCCCGAGCTGACGGACGAGCGCTGCGACAGCTGCGGCGCGGCGGCCAAGCTGACGGTGACGTTCGGCAGCGCCGGCGAACTGTCCTTCTGCGGCCACCACGCGAACCGCTTCGCCGACCGGATCGCCGCCACGGCGGACAAGGTCGTCGTGGAGTCCGGCTTCGAGTGGCGCGGCTGACGTTCCCTACCTCCAGCGCGAAGGTGGCGCCCCGGCATCATGCCGGGGCGCCACGCGCTATTCCGGGCACCGTGGCCGGCTCGCGACCTGGGAGAACAGGGCGGGCAGGATGAGCTCGACGAGCCGCCCCCGCCAGTGCAGCCCTGCCTGGGCGGACAGCGCGGCGTTGTCGGTCGGGACCAGCGGCACAGATCCACGTGGCATCGGCAGGTGTGAAGGGCCGCCGTGCCCCGCTGCCCGTGCCGCAACGACGATCGCGCCGGCCCTGGCCCCGGACTCGTCGGCCGCGTGCTCGATCACGGCAGTTCGCGGCCGAAGAACGCGGCGATCCGGCGCTGCCACCCGACCAGTACGCGCGGCGGCCGTCCAGTTGTGTGATTGAACGAGGGCGACCGCCCCTGCAGCCGCGGGGAGCGTCCCTTCAGGCTCGGCGAGCGGCCCTGGTGGCCGCGCGGCCGGTCGGTGTGTTCCGGGACTCCCGGGACCATGTGCGTCAGCCGGTGCAGCAGGCCGCCCCCGGTGCGGGCTTCGGACATCGCGAACCTCCCCGATACGTACGACGTACGGCTCGACGTATGCTGTACGTCATCCACGTTAGACGTACGCTGTACGTCGCGTCAACGTCCGGCGGCTTGGAGCTCGTCGCCGCGCGGGCGGACTGGCGAGGTCGCGCTTCGACCGGACTGCGGTGGGTCGGGCGCGCGCCGGGTCAGCGAGGCGGCGATGCGGGCTGTCCAACTGCGTAGCAACCGCAGTTGGACAGCCCGTCAGGCGGCTTCGAGTCGAGTACGGCGGCGGGGGAGCGGGGTCGGCCACTCGTCGGCGTCGGGCGCGGGGCGGTGGGTGATCGTGGCCACGTGCTCGGGCGGCAGCGCGCCCGCGGCGACGGCCCGATCACGGCCGGCGCGCTTCGCGGCGTAGAGGGCCCGGTCGGCCAGCGCGATCAGCTCGTCGGGCGATGTGGTGTCGGACGGCAGCACCGCAGTACCGGCGGAAACCGTGACGTCGCGGAGAACGCCGTCGCCCAGGTCGACCGGCCCGCCGCCGACCGCGGCGCGCACCCGATCCGCCAGAGCGGCCGTCTGCGGTGCCGCGGCGCCGGGCGCGAGCAGCGCGAACTCCTCCCCGCCGTATCGGGCGAGCAGCACGCCGGGGCCGGCCGCGGCGTGCAGCCGGGCCGCGACCTCGCGCAGGACCCGGTCGCCGGCGGGGTGGCCGAACGAGTCGTTGATGCGTTTGAAGTGGTCGATATCGAGCAGTACGACGCCGAAGGGGGCCTTGCGCCGCGGCGCGCGGAGGCGCTCCTCGAAGGCGCGGCGAGTGGCGAGGCCGGTCAGCGCGTCGGTGACGGCCAGGCGGCGCTGGTCGGCGACGAGGCCGGCCATGCGCCCGAGGACGAGCAGGAACAGCAGCGCGCAGGCGACGGCGATGAGCGGGACGTCGCGCGTTTCTCCGTTTTGGTACTGCACCAGCAGTACCACCGGAGCCAACAAGGAGGCGGCGGCCAGCGCGACCAGGCGCGCGGACGTCGGCACGGCGCGGACGTCGGCCGGTTCGTCGACGCGGCGCATGGACGGGTGCAGCGCGGCGCCCCCGAGCAGCGCGTACGTCAACAGCCACAGGAAGCACCCGATCCCTGTCGCGCCGTCGCCCAGCAGCGTGAGGACGGTGTCGCCGGCGAGCATCGCGAGCAGGCCGGCCAGCAGCATCAGGCAGCTGGGGGTGTGCGCGCCGCCGCCGCGCAGCAGGCGCAGGCCGATGACGAGCACGACCAGGTCGCCGACCGGGTGGGTGACGGTCACCGCGCGCGCGGCCGCCGGCATGCCTTCCGCGGCGGTGAGCGGGATGAGGTACACCCAGGACAGCAGGCCGGCGGCGATGGCCAGAATGCCCGCGTCGACAAGCGACGGGGCGCGGCGGCGCACGAAGGACACGAGGGCGGCGACGATGAGGGGGTACTGCGCCAGGTGCATCGCGTCGGCGGCGCTCGGGAACGCCGAGTTGCCCTGCAGGGTGTTCCGCACCAGGTGGATGGAGTCGCCGACGGAGTAGGCGAGCTGGCCGGCGCCGAGCAGGTACCAGCCGGCGCGGCCCTTCGGGCGGTAGCGCCACGTGGCGACCAGGACGACGACGGCCGTGACCACCGACAGGCCCGTGTACAGGGCGCCGGTTAGCCACGGTGCGGCGCCGGACGCGCGCAGCGCCACGAACGCGCCGGCCGCCGCCGTGCCGAGCGCGACGAACAGCGCCCAGTAGGGCCGCTGCTCACGGACTGTGCTCACACGACTATGTTCCGTCAGCAGGGACCGGATGTCGCCGTCCAGTCGGATGATCCACAGTTGTGCCGGGTCACACCGCGGCCGCGCTTACGCCTGATCCACATTTTTGTCGTACCCCGGAGGCAGAATCCCGGGTATGCAATTCGACGAGCTGGCCGGGGTGTCGAGGGCGGTGGCCGCCACACCGGCGCGCAACGCCAAGATCGAGCTGCTCGCCGCCGCGCTTCGCGGGCTGGCCGCCGGCGGCGACGAGCGCACCGTGTCGGCCGGCGCCGGTTACCTCGCCGGCGAGCTGCGCCAGCGTCAGACCGGGGTCGGCTACGCGAGCCTCCGCGACCTGCCGCCGCCCGCCGCCGAGGCCTCGCTGAGCGTCGCCGACGTCGACATTGCCTTCCAGCGCATGTCGGAGCTGTCCGGCAAGGGCTCGCAGGCTGCCCGCCGCGCCGAGGTGGCCGCCCTCTTCGGCGCCGCCACCGAGCCGGAGCGCCGCCTGCTCGTCGGCCTGCTCAGCGGCGAGCTGCGCCAGGGTGCACAGGCCGGCCTGCTGGCCGACGCGCTCGCCCGGGCCGCGGGGCTCCCCTCCACCGCGATCCGCCGGGCGCTGCTGCTCGCCGGCGATCTCAAGGCCGTCGCCGTCGATGCGCTGCTCGGCGGGGCCGAGGCCCTCGACGCCTACCGCCTGACCGTCGGGCGGCCGCTCGCCCCCATGCTCGCCTCCAGCGCGCCCAACGCCACCGAGGCGCTCACCGCGACCGGCGTGCCGGCCGCCGCCGACATCAAGATCGACGGCGTGCGCATCCAGGTGCACCGGGAAGGTCCGGCTGTGTCGGTCTTCAGCCGCAGCCTCGATGACATCACCGCGCGGGTCCCGGGCGTGGTCGCCGCCGTCGCCGCGCTGGACGTCGCCTCGATCGTGCTCGACGGCGAGGCGGTCGGCGTCGACCCGGGCAGCGGCCGGGCGATCCCGTTCCAGGAGACCGCCAGCCGGGCCGCCCGCCGCGACGGGGTGTCGATCCTGCAGCCGTTCTTCTTCGACATCCTGCACCTGGACGGCGCCGACCTGCTCGACGAGCCGGCGTCGACCCGCTGGGCGGCGTTGGAGCGGGTCGTCCCGCCGCTCCTGCGGGTCGAGCGCACGATGCTCGACACGCCCGAGGCGGCGGAGGAGGCATTCGCCCGCGCGGTCGCCGACGGCCACGAGGGCCTGGTGATCAAGTCGGCCGCCGCGCCCTACGACGTGGGCCGCCGCGGCGCCGCCTGGGTCAAGGTCAAGCCCCGCCACACGCTCGACCTGGTCGTCCTCGCCGTCGAGTGGGGCCACGGCCGGCGCCGGGGCTGGCTGTCCAACCTCCACCTGGGCGCCCGCGACCCGCAGACCGGCGGTTTCGTGATGCTGGGCAAGACCTTCAAGGGCATGACCGACGAGATGCTGCGCTGGCAGACCGAGCGGCTGCGGGCCCTCGCCGTCGAGGAGTCCGAGTGGGTCGTGCGGGTGCGGCCCGAGCTGGTGGTCGAGGTGGCCTTCGACGGGGTGCAGACCTCGCCGCGCTATCCGGGCGGGGTGGCGCTGCGGTTCGCGCGCGTCCTGCGGTATCGCGAGGACAAGCGCCCCGAGGAGGCCGACACGATCGACGCGGTCCGCGCGATCCACCGCGGCGCGCCGTGACCTGGCGCGCCCGATTTTTCCGAAATGGCGGTTCTGTAAGGGACGCGGTGTCGTCGGTCGGCGGTGGTTGCTCACACGGTCGCTAGTTCGGCCCGCTGGGCACCCGCACGGCTCTCGGCTGAGAGCTGAGAATGGCCTGGACCGCCGACTGACGACTCCGCAGACCCGCCGGCGGCGGGCGGCCCGGCGGGCATCACCGCGACCGGCCCCCGACCAGTCGTGGCTGTTGCTTAGTCCGGGTGCGTGCCGGCCGTTCGCGATGCGGTGGTGTGGGCTGGAGCGGGCTCGGGATCGTCGGGCTCCTCGTCCAGGAGGTTCGCCGGGGCGGGGCCGCGGGCCTCCCGGCGGGCCAGGTAGACGTAGCCGTAGAGCGTCATGGCGGCGAAGAGCCACCACTGCAGGACGTAGCCGGCGTTCTGCAGGGCGTTCTGCTTCTCTGCGGGGACGGCGGTGAGGCCCGCGGCGGGCTCGTCGGAGCTCACGTAGGCGTCGAAGAGCGCGTAAGGCACGGCGGTTGCGATCGCCGACGGCGTGATCCGGCGGATCTCCGCGTGGCCGTTGACCTCCTGCGGGCGGCCGCCCCGGCTCTCCGGCGGGCGCAGCCGGCCGGCCACCGTGACGCTGCCGGTCGGGGCCGGTGGCACGTCGGGGGCGGTCAGCGCCCCGGACGACGCCGGGCGCACCCAGCCGCGGTCGACCAGCACCGCGGTGCCGTCGCTCAGCACCAGCGGCGTGAGCACCTCGAAGCCGACCGCGCCCTCGACGGTGCGGCCGCGCACCAGGATCTCGTGCGCCGGGTCGTAGCGGCCAGTCACCGTCACCCGCGTCCACTCCGTGTGCTCGGCGGGCAGCGGCCCGACCGTGCCGGCGGCGCCGGTGGGCGCGTCGACCACCGAGGTCAGGGGCACGGGCGTCGCCGAGGTGCCGGCGTCGATGCGGGCGTTGATCTCCGCCCGCTGGTGATAGCGGTCGAGCTGCCACAGGCCGAGCAGCACCATGACGGTCGCCGCGGCCACCGTCAGCGCGGCATAGCCGAGCCAGCGGGGCGTCGCGAGAAACCGGTACACAACCATGCACGGTATCCCGTCTTCTTCCGGACGGTTCGGGTGGCGCCCGTTCGGTATCGTCCGGGACACACGTATGCCTCAGCGCCGGAGGAGCACATGAGCACGATTCCGCGGCTGGTGATCAGCGCGCCGTCGTCCGGTCACGGTAAGACGGCGATCTCGGTCGGCCTGCTCGCGGCGCTGTCGGCGCGCGGCTACCGGGCCGCCGGCTTCAAGATCGGGCCGGACCACGTCGACGCCGCCTACCTGGGCCTGGCCGCGGGCCGCCCGGGCCGCAACCTCGACCCGCGCATGGTCGGGGCCAAGCGGATGGGGCCGCTCTTCGCCCACGGCGCCGCCTCGCTGGACATCGCCGTCGTCGAGGGCACGATGGGCCTGTTCGACGGGCTCGCCGGGCGCACCGACAGCGAGTCCACCGCACAGATCTCCGGGCTGCTGCGCGCCCCGGTCATCCTGGTCGTCGACGTCGGCGCCATGGGCCAGTCGGTCGCCGCGCTCGTGCACGGCTTCCGCGCCTACGACGAGCTGCTCTGGCTCGGCGGCGTGATCCTCAACCGGGTCGCTTCCAGCCGCCACGAGCAGCTGCTGCGCGAGGCGCTCGACGACATCGGCGTGCCGGTCCTCGGCGCCCTACGCCGTCACGCGCTCACCGACGCCGGCGACGCGGGCGCCCCGCTGCCGTCCCGCCACCACGGTGTCGCCCCGGTCGTGCACCACAACATCGACGCGGTGCGGGCCGTGCGCCGCCTGGGCGAGGTCATCGCCGGCGCCGTGGACATCGACCGCACCATGGCGCTGGCCCGCTCCGCGCCCCGCCTGACCTCCGACCCGTGGAGCGCCGAGGCCGAGCTCGCCGAGGCCGGCGCGAGCGACGTCGCCCTGTCGTCGCTGGCCGCCACCCGCATCGGCCGCCGCCCGGTCGTGGGCGTCGCCTTCGCCTACCCGGAGACCGCCGAGCTGCTCGCGGCTGCCGGCGCCGAGGTCGTGCCGTTCGACCCGCTGCGCGACGAGGCCCTCCCGGCCGGCGTCGACGGCCTCGTCATCGGCTCCGCCCTGCCGGAGTCCTACGCCGAGGAGCTCACCTTCAACGGCCGGCTCCGCTCCGCCGTCGCCGCGCACGCCGCGGCCGGCAAGCCGATCGCCGCCGAGGGTACCGGCCTGGTGTGGCTGTGCCGCGACTACAACGGCCGCCCGATGTGCGGCGTCGTGGACGCCTCGGCGCGCGAGACCGACCTGGTGGTGCTCGGCTACCGCGAGGCCACCGCCCGCTCCTCCTCGGTCCTGCTGCCCGTCGGCGCCCAGGTCATCGGCCACAAGATGCACCGCACGAGCATCGCGCCGCGCGCCGGGCTGCAGGCCGCCTGGACCTGGGCCGGCGGCCCGGCCGAGGGCTTCGTCCAGCGCGGCGTCCACGCCTCCTACCTGGGCCTGCACTGGGCCGGCCACCCGTCGATCGCGTCGCGCTTCGTCGCCGCCGCGGGCGCGACCGCCAACCCGGCGCCGGGCTCCTGGAGCACGCCGTCGCCGAGCCCCTACGGTCGCCCGTCCGTGCCGCTCATGACCTTCACGACGGCCCCGGTCACCGGCGCACCGGCACCGGCCGGCACCCCGGGCTACGGCACCGACTACACCACGCCGGAGCCGGCGCGCCTGCCCGGCACCGCGATCCCGGGCTCGATCCTGGCCAGCCCGGGCGGCCCCGGCACGATCGCCGCCGCACCGCCGCCCGCCGCTTCGGTCTCCGCCCCGGCCGGCTCGATCCCGTCCCCGGCGGGTCCGGTCTCGGCCCCCGCCGGCTCGGCGTCCGCCGCGAGCGGTTCGGCTTCGGTCGTCGGGTCCGCGCCCCCGATCGGCACCTCCTCGGTCCCGGCGAACGCGCCGGTCTCCCCGGGCGCGTCGTCTCCGTTCGGGCCCGCACTCGGCCCGGCCATGCCGACGCCGTGGACCTCGACCTCGGCCGCTCAGCTGCACGCGGGATCGGTGGCCTCTTCGTCGGCGCCGGCATCGTCGGTTCCGGCATCCTCCGCGCCGGTCTCGTCGGCCCCGGTTCCGGTCGTAGCGCCCGCTGCGCCGTCGTCCTCCGCGCAGCCGGCCGGGTCCTCGCAGCCCGCGGAGTCCTCGTCGGCGCCGGTGTCCTCGCTGCCCGTGTCGGGCGCGCCCGCCGCCGCCACGCCACTCGCGGCCGCGCCCGTGTCCTCGGCGTCCGTTGCGGCGGCGTCAGTGTCCGCGGTTCCCGTTTCCGCCGCTCCGGCCGGCGCCGGCGCAGAGCCGGTCCTTGCGCCCGCCGCCTCCTCGGTAGGCGATGCCGCATCGAGTGGTTCGCCGGACGACGAGTCGAAACCGTCGTACGTCGCCGATTGGTCCGACGAATCGGACTTGTCGGATAAAGCGGCTCGATCCGGGGCCGGGCTGCCCGCGGCCGGGCTCGTGACCTCGGGGCCTTGGTCGGCGGCGCGGGACGGCGGCGACGAGGCGACCACGGTGCTGCCCGGGCTCGCCACCAGCGGGGCGGCCGGTGCCAACCCGCCCACCGCGACGGATGAGGCGAGCGTTGGGGTGCCTTCCGCGCGGATCGCGCCCGCGACCGGCTCCGGCCTGCCATCGTCTGGGGTTGTGCCGATGACGCCCGACGCCGTGCAGCCGGTATCCACCCCGCCCGTCGTGTCCGACCTGAACGACGGCGACAGCGCGCCGGCCACCTCGGCGGCCATGCCCGTGTCGTCGGCGCCGATGCCGCGGCCCAGCGCGCCCGTGTCGGCGGCGCCCGGCGGGGTGACGGCGATGCCGGCGGCCGACTCGCAGCTCTCACGCTCCGGGGAGGACGCGGGGGCGTACGGTCCGGCGGGTGCCGAGGTCGCCGAGCAGGCGCCGGTGTCCGCCCCGCCGGTTTCGGCGCCGCCGTCGTCCGGGTCTTCCGTCGCGGGTACGTCTATTTCGGCCGCGCCGGTGTCGGCTCCCGTGTCGGGGCCGCCCGGTTCGGTAGTGTCCGGTTCCGTGGCCTCTACGCCGGTTTCCGCATCGCCGACCGATCCGTCCGTGCCGGGCGCGGTGTCCGCGCCGCCCGCCGCACCGAGCGACGAGGACCTCACCGGGCGCCTCATGGACATCACCGGGAGCGCCGGGGACGCCGACGGGCCGGGCGGCGACGGGGGCGGGAAGCCGCCCACCGGTGGCTCGAGCGAGGCCGCCTAGTGTCGAGCTGGTCGGTGGCGCTGCGACGCTTTCCCTCGCTGCTGGTGGAGACGCCGCGGCTCACCGTCCGGCCGCTGTGCGCCGACGATGACAAGCGGGTCGCCGAGATCTTCGCGGACCGGCTCGTGCGGCGGTGGCTGCCGGTGGCGCAGGACGAGCTCGAGGAGTTCGACGGCTACGCGTGGTGCACCGAGCTCGCCGTCGAGCGCCGCGACAGCGGGGCCGGGGACCACTACGGCATCGTGCGGCGCGAGGACGAGCGGCTCGTCGGGTGCCTGTGGACCAAGAACACGGACTGGCTGACGCGGTCGACCGAGATCGCGTACGCGGTCGCCGCCGACGCCCGCGGCTACGGCGTGGCGCCGGAGGCCGTCGACGTGCTGGCGCTGTCGCTGCTGCTCGAGCACCGGTTCCAGCGCGTCGAGCTGCGCGTCGCGCCCGGCAACGTGGCGTCTCGGCGGGTCGCGGAGAAGGCCGGGTTCACGTACGAAGGGCTGCTGCGCAACGCCGGCTCGCTCGCCAGCGGGCGGGTCGACCTTGAGAGCTGGTCGCTGCTGCCGTCCGACATCCGTTGAGCTGACGGCGCGGGGATGCCGAGGCGCGCGTTGACCGACATCGTGCCTGGTCTGCGCGGGCAGCGACCGGCCCAACGAGCCCGGCCGGCGCCGGTGAGCGCGGCGGGGGCCGGGCCCACGATGAGCCCGGTCCGCAGGAGCGCGAGGAAGCCGCCGGCCACTCGCATCGTGCGCGCGATCACATTCTTGAGCTAGGACAAATCGACGCGGCGTACGCGACGATCGCCTGATGCTGCGATTCCATGGCGATGCCGAGGTCGCGCCCGGCCTCGTCGACCTCGCGGTCAACGTGCGGCAGGAGGCCCCGCCGTCCTGGCTGACCGAGCCGATCGCGGCGTCCCTTGCGCACCTCGGGCACTACCCCGACCCGGCCGAGGCCACGGCCGCGATCGCGCGGCGGCACGGCCGGCCGCCGGAGGAGGTGCTGCTGACCGCGGGCGCGGCACAGGCGTTCACGCTGCTCGGCCCGGCGTTGCGCCCGCGGCATGCGGCGGTGGTGCACCCGCAGTTCACGGAGCCCGAGGCGGCGCTCATCACCGCCGGCCACGAGGTGGATCGGGTGCTCCTTCGCGCAGAAGATGGTTTTGTACTGCACGAGGCCGCCGTTCCGCCCGAAGCCGACCTGGTCGTGGTGGGCAACCCGACCAACCCGACGTCGGTGCTGCACCCCGCCGCGGACGTCGCCGCGCTGGCCCGCGAGGGCCGGGTCCTCGTCGTCGACGAGGCGTTCGCCGACACCGTGACCGGCGAGCCGGAGTCGCTGTCCGGGCGCCGGGACCTGCCGGGGCTGCTCGTCATCCGCAGCCTGACGAAGACGTGGGGGCTGGCGGGGCTGCGGATCGGGTACGTTCTGGGGTCCGCCGAGCTGATCGAGCGGCTGCGCGAGCACGCTCCACTGTGGAGCGTCTCCACGCCGGCGCTGGCGGCCGCGATCGCGTGCGCCTCGCCGCGCGCGGTCGACACGGAGCGTGAGATCGCCACCGGGCTCGCCGGCGACCGCGAACACCTCGTCGCGGCGCTGCGGCGGGCCGGCGTGAGCGTCGCCGGGCGCCCGGCGAGCTCGTTCGTGCTGATCAGGGTGCCGGGCGGCGAAACGGTGCGCGCCGCGCTGCGCGAGCGGGGATTCGCGGTGCGACGTGGCGAAACCTTCCCGGGACTGGGCCGGGACTGGTTACGTATTGCCGTGCGGGACACTGCCACCAGTGACGCCTTCGTCGCGGTGTTGTCGAACGTACTCTGGGAGGGTCAACATGCTGAACGAGACAATTGCCGCGATCCGGCCGCTGGATGACGAGGCCGTCGCGGCCGCCCGGGCCCTGCAGGCCCGTCTCACCAAGCCGATGGGTTCGCTCGGGGCGCTCGAGGCGCTGTCCGTGCGCCTCGCCGGCCTGGCTGGCGCGTGCCCGCCGCCGATCCCCGAGCCGGCCGCGCTCGCGATCTTCGCCGGCGACCACGGCGTGCATGAGCAGGGCGTCACGCCCTGGCCGCAGGAGGTCACCGCGCAGATGGTGGCGAACTTCGTCGCCGGCGGCGCCGTCGTCAACGCCTTCGCGCGGCAGGCCGGTGTGCGGGTGACGGTCGTGGACGTGGGCGTGAAGGCCACCCTCGACCCGGCCGAGGGCCTGCTGGACCGCAAGGTGCGCGCCGGCACCCGCGACCTGAGCGTCGAGCCCGCGATGACCCGCGAGGAGGCGCTGCGCGCGATCGAGGCCGGCATGCAGGTCGCCGAAGACCTCGTCGCCGGCGGCGCGCGGGCGCTGCTCACCGGCGACATGGGCATCGCCAACACCACGCCGTCGGCGGCGCTGATCGCCGCGTTCACCCACGCCGACCCGGCCGCCGTGACCGGCCTCGGCACCGGCATCGACAGCGAGACGCACGCCCGCAAGGTCGCCGTGGTCACCTCCGCCGTCGTCGGGCTGCACGCCGACGACCCGATCGACGTTCTCGCCGCGGTCGGCGGGCTGGAGCACGCGGCGCTGGCCGGGTACATCCTGAAGGCCGCCGCCCTGCGCGTGCCCGTGGTGCTCGACGGCGTCATCGCCGCCTCGGCCGCGCTCGCCGCGCACGCGCTCGCCCCGCTCTCGGTGAGCGCGATGGTCGCCGGGCACCGGTCGGCCGAGCCGGGCGCCACCGTCGCCCTCGGCTATCTTGAGCTCGAACCGCTCGTCGACCTCGGCCTCCGCCTGGGCGAGGGCACCGGCGCCGTCCTGGCGCTGCCGATCGTGGCCAGTGCTGTCCGCGTCTTGCACGAAGTCGCCACTTTCGACTCTGCTGGAGTAGCCCACAAGTGAACCCCTACCCCCTCGGCCTACAGCTCGACGGGTTACGCGTGCTGGTGGTCGGCGGCGGCGCCGTCGCCACCCGGCGCGTGCCCGCGCTCCTCGACGCGGGCGCGGACGTCGTGCTCGTGTCACCGCACATCACCCCGGCGCTGCAGGCGCACGTGGACGCGGGCCGCCTCACCTGGCGGGCCCGCCGCTTCGAGCCCGCCGACGTCGACGACGTCTGGCTGGTCCACGTCGCCGTCAACGACCCCGAGGCGGGCCGGGCGATCAGCGAGGCGACGGCGGCCCGGCGGATCTTCACCGTCCGCGCCGACGACCGCCACGCCGCGACCGCCTGGACGCCCGCGGTGACGCGGCACGGCCCGGTCACCGTCGCGGTCCTCGCCGGCGGCGACCCGGTCCGCGCGGTCGCGGTCCGGGACGCGATCGGGGAGCGGCTGGTGACCGGGGGCCTCGACGCGCCGGGCGCCGAGGCGGGCGCGGAGGCGCGCCGCGGCACGGTCGCCCTCGTCGGCTCCGGCCCCGGCGATCCCGAACTGCTGACCGTGCGGGGCCGCCGCCTGCTGGCCGCCGCCGACGTCGTGGTGATCGACCGCCTTGCGGCCGGCCTGCTGCTGGACGAGCTGCGCCCCGAGGTGGAGCTGTTCGACGCCTCGAAGATCCCCTACGGCCCGTCCGCGGCCCAGGAGGAGATCAACCGCGTCCTCGTCGACCGCGCCAAGGCCGGCCGTTTCGTGGTGCGGCTCAAGGGCGGCGACCCGTACGTCTTCGGCCGCGGCGGCGAGGAGGTCCTGGCCTGCGCCGAGGCCGGCGTGCCCGTGACCGTCGTGCCCGGAGTGACCAGCGCGATCGCCGTGCCCTCGGCGGCCGGCATCCCGGTGACCCACCGCGGTGTCGCGCACGAGTTCACCGTCGTCTCCGGCCACCTGGCGCCGGACCACCCCGAGTCGCTGGTCGACTGGGCGGCGCTGGCCCGCCTGCGTGGCACCGTCTGCGTGCTGATGGGCCTGAAGAACCTCCCGGCGATCGCGGCGATGCTGCAGGCGCACGGGCGGGCGCCGGACACGCTCGTCGCGGTGATCCAGGAGGGCACGACGCGCGACCAGCGCGTCGTGCGGGCCACGCTGTCGACGGTCGCGGACGTGGCCAAGGAGGAGGGCCTGCGCCCGCCCGCGGTCATCGTGATCGGCCCGGTGGTCGACGCCCTGAACATGGCCGAATAAGACCCGTCAGGCGAAAAATCAGATATGTCCGGACACGAAGTGTTCGGACATATCTGCAGAAATAGCAACGCGGCGGTGGGTGCCCCCGAGCGAGGGCACCCACCGTGCGTTACGAGCGGTCCAGCTCCAGGGCGCAGCGGATCAGGCCCAGGTGCGAGTACGCCTGCGGGTGGTTGCCCAGCGCCCGCTCGGTCATCGGGTCGTACTCCTCCGGGATCAGGCCCGTCGGGCCCGCGCACTCGATGAACTGCGCGAACAGCTCCTCCGCATCCGCCCGGCGGCCGGTGCGCAGGTAGGCCTCGATCATCCACGTGGTGCAGAGGTGGAAGCCGCCCTCGACGCCGGGGAGGCCGTCGTCCCAGCGGTAGCGGTACACCGTCGGGCCCTCGCGCAGGTCCGCCTCCACCGCCAGGACGGTGGACAGGAAGCGCGGGTCGTCGTCCTGCAGCAGGCCGGACAAGCCGATCCACAGCACCGAGGCGTCCATCTCCTCGTAGCCGTAGGCGACCGTGTACGCGCCGAGCTTGGCGTTCCAGCCCTTGTCCAGCACGTTGTCGGCGATGGTCTTGCGCAGGGTGTACCAGGCCTCGGGGACCGTGCGGCCCTGGCGCTCGAAGAGCTGGATGCCGCGATCCACGGTCATCCAGCACATGACCTTGGAGTACACGTAGTGGCGCGGGCGCCGGCGGGCTTCCCAGATGCCGTGGTCCGGCTCGTGCCAGCGGCGCTCGACGGCCTCGACCATCGCGTTCATGAGCGCGAAGTCGCCGTCCTCCGGCGGGCGCACGTCGGCCAGGGTGCAGATCAGGTCGGCGACCGGGCCGAACACGTCGAGCTGCACCTGGCCGTTGGCGGCGTTGCCGATGCGGACCGGGCGGGAGCCGGCGTAGCCGGGCAGCGCCTCGATCACGGCTTCGGGGCCGAGCTCGCTGCCGTCGAGGGTGTAGAGCGGGTGGAGCCGCTCCGGGTGGCCGTCGGTGTTGTCGGCGATGCGCAGCGTCCAGCGCACCAGCGACTCCGCCTCCTCGAGCGAGCCGAGGTCGACGAGCGCCTTGGCGGTCAGCGAGGCGTCGCGCAGCCAGCAGTACCGATAATCCCAGTTTCGCGAACCGCCGATCTCCTCGGGCATTGAGGAGGTCGCGGCGGCCAGGATCGCGCCGGTCGGCTTGTGCCACAGGCCGCGCAGGGTGAGCGCGCTGCGGCGCACGAGGTCCCGGGCGACCGAGGGCAGCTTGAGCGAGTCCGACCAGTCCCGCCAGGCGGCCTCGGCGGCGATCTGCCGCTCGGCGAGGGCCACCCGCGGCGCCTCGATCGAGTCGGTGCCGAGCCGCAGCTCGAGCATCGCGCTGCCGCCCATGGCGCCGAGGTCGACCGTTGCCCGGGCGAGGTCGCTGTGCCCGTCGGAGCTGATCTCCCACTCGATGCCGGGGGAGTACAGCGCGATCGGCTCGTTGGAGCCCAGCACCAGCAGGCCGTCGCCGCCGATCGGCTGCAGCCGGATGTGGACCTGGCCGAAGTCGGGGCGGGGCACGAAGTCGATGCGGGCCCGTGAGCTGCCGGACAGCACGCGGATCAGCGCGTTGCCGGTGCGGTGGTGGTCGAGCCAGTCGGTGACGGTGAGGCCCGACCAGCGCGTCTCGACGGTCATCGTGCCCGGGCGGTACCGCTGCCCGAGCGGGATGCCGCCCTTCTCCGGCTGCACCGTGAAGTGCCCCGCCGCGGTGTCCCCGAGCAGGTCGGCGAAGACCGCGCCGGAGTCCGGCTTCGGGTGGCACAGCCAGGTGACCCGGGCGGCCGGGGTGAGCAGGGCGACGGTGTGGGTGTTGGAGAGCATCGAGTGGCGCTCGATCGGCACCGCCTGCTCGCCGAAGAGCCAGCGGCGCCGGGTGTACAGCAGCAGCTCCAGCACCGAGATGGCCTCGGCGTTGTCGAGGATGGTGAAGCGGGCCTGCGTCTCGTCGCCGGATCCGACCTTGATGCCCAGGTCGGGCCCGTGCAGGTGGGCGAACGCCTTCTCGTCGGTCGCGTCGTCGCCCAGGTAGACCACGGCGCTGGCCGAGACCTGCATGCGCAGGGCGTCGACGGCGAGGCCCTTGTCCGTCGGGACCACCGACAGCTCGATGACCTCCTTGCCGGTGGTCATCTCGATGTCCGGCCACAGCGCCGCACCGCTGCGCACCGCGTCGAAGACCCGCTGGGCCACGTCGCGCGGAGCGGCCCGGGTGTGCACGGCGATGCTGGCGGGCTTGCCCTCCAGGCGTACGCCCGGCTGGTTGTTGCAGATGGCGTTGAGTGCGGCCTGCAGCTCGGCGCGGCGCTGCTGGCGCTCGGGCGGGAGCTCGTCGACGAATCCGACGTCGAACTCGGAGCCGTGGCTGCCGACCAGGCGCACCTCGGCGGGGAGGCGCGACAGGGCGGCGAGGTCGCGAAGGGCGCGTCCACTGATGACGCCCACCGTTGTCTGCGGCAGCGAAGACAACGCGCGTACGGCGGCTACCGACTCGGCGGTCGGTGTCGCCTTGGTGGGGTCCGCGACGATCGGCGCGAGGGTGCCGTCGTAGTCACATGCCACCAAGAGGTTGGGCACGCGGGCGACGCGTAGCACCGCCGCGCGGAGGTCCGGGTCGAGCGAGAGGACGTTGCCTGTCGCCGAGATCTGGTTCATGTGCGGCCTGTTCGTGGGAGCGATGGAGGTCGTTTGTGCATTCAGGGTGTCGGAACAACAATCCGGGACGGGTGGTCATGATGCCGCTCCGAGTGCGTCGAGGAACGCGTCCGCCCAGGTGCGGACATCGTGCGCGCGCAGGTGGGAATGCATAGCATGCATGCGCTTGCGCCCCTCGACCGGGTCGACGTGAATTGCGCGCATGAGTGCGTCTTTCACCCCGTCGAGGTCGTGTGGGTTGCACAGGAACGCCTGGCGCAGCTCGGCTGCTGCGCCGGCGAACTCCGACAGCACGATGGCGCCTCCGCCGTCGGCGCGCGCGCCGACATACTCCTTGGCCACCAGGTTCATGCCATCCCTCAGCGGAGTCACCATCATGACGTCGGCCGCGACGTAGAGCGCGGCCAGCTCAGCCCGACTGTACGACTGATGGAGATAGTGCACCGCAGGTTGGCCAACTCGTCCGTACTCGCCATTGATCCGCCCGACCTCGCGCTCAACGTTCACCCGCAGCGTCTGGTAGTGCTCCACCCGCTCCCGGCTCGGCGTAGCCACTTGTACCATCACCGTCTCCGGCGCCGTGAGTCGTCCTTCCGACAGCAATTCCCTGAATGCCTTGAGCCTTCTTTCGATTCCCTTGGTGTAATCGAGCCGGTCGACGCCGAGGATGATGGTGCGCGGCTCTCCCAGCTCGGTGCGAATGGCGGCCGCTCTGGCCTGCACTTCCGGCGACCCGGCGAGGCGGCGCATCTCCTCGACGTCGATGGAGATCGGGAAGGCCTCGGCGCGCACGGTGCGCCCCTCCCACTCGACGATGCCGCGCCGCACGCGCGTGCCCAGCAGATGTCGGGCCAGTTGGACGAAGTTCTGTGCGCCGAGTGGCCGCTGGAAACCGACCAGATCGGCACCGAGCAGGCCCTTGAGAATGTCGGCGCGGCGGGGTAGCTGCATGAACAGCTCGACCGGAGGGAACGGAATGTGCAGAAAAAACCCGATCTTGAGATCGGGTCGCGTCTCGCGCAGCAGCGCCGGGACCAGCTGTAGCTGATAGTCCTGCACCCATACCGTGGCGCCCGGCGCGGCGTCGTCGGCGACGGCCTTCGCGAAGCGCTCGTTGACCAGCCGGTAGGACTCCCACCATCGTCGCTTGAAGACGGGCGTCTCCACGGCGTCGTGGTACAGCGGCCAGAGGCTCGAGTTGGAGAAGCCCTCGTAGTACCGCTCGATCTCGCCCGCGGTCAGCGACACAGCGTGCAGCTGCACGCCGCCGGCCTCGAAGTTCTCCTCGGGGGTGTCCGCGTCGCCGGCACCGCCGGGCCAGCCCACCCAGGTGCCGTTGCGCTGCTGGAGCACTGGTTCGAGCGCGGTCACCAGCCCGCCGGGGCTCCTGCGGTAGCTGACCTCTCCGTCCGGGCCGACCACCTTGTCGACAGGCAGCCGGTTGGCGACCACCACGAATGCACTGTTTCCAGCCACGTGTCGAGTCCTCCCCCTGGGTGATCCACCCTCGTACTTTCAGCCTACTGATCCCGGTAGCACCCCGGCACCATGCGGAGTGCTGGCTCACAGGTGCGATCCTGCTTGGCATGTCGCGCTACGAGGCCGCTCCCGAGCAGGAGTCGAGCCGGACCTTCACCGTCGTCCTGCTCTCCTTGCTCATCCTCACGGTCATCGGTGCGCTGTTCGGGTATGTGCTGGGCCGGCGCGATATTGATGAGAATAAGTCAGCGTCCGGTGACGGTCCGTCGGCGGTACCGTCAACGGTGGCGTCCGCCGCAGCCTCGCGCCGCCCGCCGAGCGTCCCGCCGAAGCCCTGCCCGGACTTCATCAGCCAGGCGGCCAAGACCCAGGACGCCAAGGCGGCGGTACCGCTGATGCTCGTGCAGTACATCCGCACCGCACACGACCACGAGGTGTGGATCTGCCAGGAGGCCGACGGCTCGGGCCTGTGGTACCAGGGCCACGACAAGCGCGACGCCTTCTACGACGGCGGCGAGATTCCCGAGGAGGGCAAGAACGGGCTGCTGCGCCCCGGCGTGCTCGCCAAGGGCAACCGCACCTGGACCGTCACGAACGACGGTACGACGTACACGGTCACGCCGGGCGGCCTCAAGGTGACCGGCGGTCAGAACTTCACCGATACCGCGACACAGGCAAATCCGCCGGCGTGAGCGGTCCGGAGCGCAGCGGAGGGGCCGCTCACCAATAGACACAGCGCTCAGCCGGCGCCGGAGCGAAGCGGAGGCGGCGGCGTTCAGTCAGGGCGGATTTGGGGGCGCGCCGAGCGCCTGGAAAGATTGACCCGACACGCACGAACGTTTACCGGAGGTAGGGGCGCACCGTGGCTCAGTACATCTACGTGCTCGAGAAGGCGCGCAAGGCGCACGGCGACAAGGTCGTGCTCGACAACGTCACGCTGTCGTTCCTGCCCGGCGCGAAGATCGGTGTGGTCGGCCCGAACGGCGCCGGCAAGTCGAGCCTTCTCAAGATCATGGCGGGGCTGGACAGGCCCAGCAACGGCGAGGCCCGGCTCATGCCCGGCTACACCGTCGGCATGCTGCAGCAGGAGCCGCCGCTCAACGAGAGCAAGACGGTCCTGGGCAACATCGAGGAGGCCGTCGCCGACACCAAGACCAAGCTCGCCCGGTTCAACGAGGTCGCCGAGCTGATGGCGACCGACTACACCGAAGAGCTCATGGAGGAGATGGGCCGGCTGCAGGAGGAGCTCGACCACGCCGACGCCTGGGACATCGACTCCAAGCTGGCGCTGGCCATGGACGCGCTGCGCTGCCCGCCGCCGGACGCCGAGGTCTCCCAGCTCTCCGGCGGTGAGCGCCGCCGTGTCGCGCTGTGCAAGCTGCTGCTCGAGGCGCCCGACCTGCTGCTGCTCGACGAGCCCACCAACCACCTCGACGCCGAGAGTGTGCAGTGGCTCGAGCAGCACCTGCAGAAGTACGCCGGTGCCGTGCTCGCCGTCACACACGATCGCTACTTCCTCGACCACGTCGTGGAGTGGATCGCCGAGGTCGACCGCGGCCAGGTGCACGGCTATCAGGGCAACTACTCCACCTACCTGGAGAAGAAGGCGCAGCGCCTGGCGGTGCAGGGGCGCAAGGACGCCAAGCTGCAGCGGCGCCTGAGCGAGGAGCTCGACTGGGTGCGCTCCAACGCCAAGGCGCGCCAGACCAAGTCCAAGGCCCGCCTCGGCCGCTACGAGGAGATGGCCAACGAGGCCGAGAAGACCCGCAAGCTGGACTTCGAGGAGATCCAGATCCCGCCGGGCCCGCGCCTGGGCAACGTGGTCATCGAGGCCAACCACCTGCGCAAGGGCTTCGAGGAGCGCGGCCTGCTCATCGACGACCTCTCGTTCACGCTGCCGCGCAACGGCATCGTCGGCATCATCGGCCCCAACGGTGTGGGCAAGACCACGCTGTTCAAGACCATCGTCGGGCTCGAGCAGGCGGACGACGGCGGGGTCCGCGTCGGCGACACCGTGCAGCTGTCCTACGTCGACCAGAACCGCTCCGGCCTCGACGGGGACAAGACGGTGTGGGAGGTCGTATCCGACGGCCTGGACCACCTGATGGTCGGCAAGGTCGAGATGCCCTCGCGCGCCTACGTCGCCGCGTTCGGCTTCAAGGGCCCGGACCAGCAGAAGCCGACCAAGGTGCTCTCCGGCGGCGAGCGCAACCGGCTCAACCTCGCGCTGACGCTCAAGATCGGCGGCAACGTGATCCTGCTCGACGAGCCGACCAACGACCTCGACGTCGAGACGCTGTCCTCGCTGGAGAACGCGCTGCTGGAGTTCCCCGGCTGCGCCGTGGTCATCTCCCACGACCGGATGTTCCTCGACCGCGTGGCCACCCACATCCTGGCGTGGGAGGGCGACGACGAGAACCCGGCCAAGTGGTTCTGGTTCGAGGGCAACTTCGAGGCGTACGAGAAGAACAAGGTCGACCGGCTCGGCCCGGACGCGGCGCGGCCGCACAGCGTCACCTACCGCAAGCTCACCCGCGACTAGTAGTGGCCCGCTTCGTCTACCACTGCGCCCTGCGCTGGTCCGACATGGACGCGTACGGCCACGTGAACAACGCGCGCTTCCTCACGCTCTACGAGGAGGCGCGCGTTGCGCTGATGTTCACCGCCGCCCGGTCCGCCGGCCTGGACTCGTTCGAGAACGGCATCGTGATCTCACGTCATGAGATCGACTACCTCCGGCCGGTCGACTACGGCGACCCGGTGCGCATCGAGCTGTGGATCGAAGAGATCAAGGCGTCCCGACTGATCGTGGCGTACGAGCTCTTCGACGGCGACGAGCTCGCGTCCCGGGCGCGCACCGTCTGCGTGCCGTACGACCTCGACGCGGGCCGCCCTCGCCGGGTCCGCGACATCGAGCGCGAGTTTCTCTCACCATGGCTTGGCTAGCCGGATCCGGCCGCTCCGACGCCGTCGCGTTCCTCTCCCGGGTGGTGCGCCTGGACCCCGGCGCCGTCGCCCGGTTGCGGCCCGGGGGAGAGGGCGCGGTCACGCTGTGGTCCCGCCTTCCGTGGGGTGTACTCGTCAGCCGCGCCCTGCCCGCCACCGTCCCCGGCGACCGGACCTTCTCGGCCCGTGACCTGCTCGCATCGGTCGATGGCGAGCTTCCCGCATCGCGGGACACCGATTGGCACTGGTCGCTGCCCGCCGGCGCCGGCGAGGTCGTCGAGCGCATACCCGCCGCCGACGTCGCCCGGATCGGCGAGGCGGCCGAGCGGACCGTGCGGGCGGCCGCCGCCGAGGGGATCGGCGGCCGCCCGGTCGGCTCCCGGATGCTGCGCGACGCCCTCCTGGATCACGTTCCGATCACGGTCACGACCGAGGGTGATATGCGCGTACCCATCTCCCAGCGGCTCGTCCAGGCGGTCGTCCGGATGGGGTTCACCGCAGGGGCCCCCGGAGACTTGGTCGATGTTCGGATTTTGGGTCCATGGACGGCCCTGGCCTGCGCATATGGCTCTGCCTGGCATCGCGGAGATGGTTCAAGGCTCATCGGATAGACGGCTGTAAGACCCTCACCCGAACGGGTGGGGCGAGGGTGAAATTGGGGGCTGCTGAAACTCGACCGAACGGGTACCGTCCTCTTTCGGGTCCACCGCCGAGCGAAATCGATCGGCGACGGACCGCACATGCGGGTGGAGGCGCACGGGGGAGCAGGGAGCCGGGACGATGCCAAGGTGGCCATGGCGTGCCGAGCAGTCGAACGGGTCGAAGGCCGACTCGATCGTCGCTCAGCTGCCGCGGGAAGACGCAACCCCGACGCTAGACGGAGCGAGCGAGACGCCGCAGGAGGGCGGCGCCGGCATTGCGCCGGTAACGCTGCTACGGGTGGCCGAGGCCCTCGAGAAGCTTGAGATCCGATACCTGACCGATGGAGACGGCAGCCTGCTCGCGCTGTGGGAGCGCCACGCGGTGCTGTTCGCGCTGGAGGGCCCGTCGGACGAGATCCTGGTCATCCGGGCACGGCCGCACGCGACCGTCCCGCCGGACTGGGCCGACCGTTCCTACCGGGTGGTCAACGAGTGGAACCACACGCGCCGCTTCTACAAGGCGTATATCGGTGACCCCACGGACCGGGGCCAGCTGCCGATCTACGCGGAGATGCAGGTGCCGCTGCTGTCCGGCGTCCACGACGCGCTCGTCGCCGAGCTCGTCGACTGCGCCGCCGTCGTCGCCCTGGGCTTCGTGGACTGGCTCCACGACGAGGGCGCCCTGCTCTGAGACGTTTCCGGGCTCTCGAGCGTCCGGCCGGCGAGGCTCGGACCCGGGTCGCGCGGCCGTGAACGCACCGACACGACCCTGGGATCGGCATCCTCCGCGTGAGTGCCGATCCCAGGCGGTGCCGCCGACGTCTCACCGGCCCCCGTACCGGACGTGACGCTCGACCTCACCCATTGTTCGATACAGGCCTCTCGATGGGCTATTCACAGCCTCTCGCCACGCTGCTTCCTAGCTCCCTGCGTCAGCGCCGCCACGGTTGGCTCGAGGGCTCGTTGCGGCTTTCCTCGGCTAGTTCCAGCACTTTCCGACAAGTCGGGCACTCCGTGCCACGACTTGTCGGATTTATACGTCGTCGGGCGATAAATCCATGCCGGGGTCCCTGTGCGGGCGGTTTGATTCCTCGGAATGCAGGTTGAGCACTTCGAGCTGACCGGGAACTGGACGCGAAGGCGGCGGCACTGGACGTACACCTGCCGCCTGATGAGCGCAGAGGACCTTTGGTCGCTGGAGCGCCGCGATGCCGGGTTTGAGGGGGTTCGGGGGAGCGGACCCCCGGGCGAGCGCAGCGAGCTGGAAACACAGCGGAGCGAGCTTGAAAGCACGGTGTGGGACCATGTAGGAGATCCCCTGCCCGATGGAGAACGGACGCCTGTGCCACCGACGATCGACCCCGGCGCGAACCGCCCCGGCGCCACCGTGCCGGACCGGATCCGCAACTTCTGCATCATCGCCCACATCGACCACGGCAAGTCGACGCTGGCCGACCGGATGCTGCAGCTCACCGAGGTGGTCGAGGCGCGGCAGATGCGGGCGCAGTATCTCGACCGCATGGACATCGAGCGCGAGCGCGGCATCACGATCAAGAGCCAGGCCGTGCGCATGCCGTGGCGGGTCCGCGAGGGCGGCCTGGCCGGCGAGGAGTTCGTCCTCAACATGATCGACACGCCGGGCCACGTGGACTTCACCTACGAGGTCTCGCGCAGCCTGGCCGCCTGCGAGGGCGCGGTCCTGCTGGTCGACGCCGCGCAGGGCATCGAGGCGCAGACGCTGGCCAACCTGTATCTCGCGCTCGAGAACGACATGCAGATCATCCCGGTGCTCAACAAGATCGACCTGCCGGCGGCGCAGCCGGAGAAGTACGCCGAGGAGCTCGCGCACCTGATCGGCTGCGAGCCCGACGACTGCCTGCGGGTGTCGGGCAAGACCGGCGTCGGCGTGTCGCACCTGCTCGACGAGATCGTTCGCCAGCTGCCCGCGCCGGTCGGTGCGACCGAGGGCGCCGCGCGGGCCATGATCTTCGACTCGGTGTACGACGTGTACCGGGGCGTGGTCACGTACGTGCGGGTGGTCGACGGTCGGATCGAGGCGCGCGACCGCATCCGCATGATGTCCACGGGCGCCGTGCACGAGCTGCTGGAGATCGGCGTCATCTCGCCGGAGCCGATCAAGAGCACCGGGCTCGGCGCAGGCGAGGTGGGGTATCTCATCACCGGTGTGAAGGACGTGCGCCAGTCGCGGGTGGGTGACACGGTCACCATCAACGCGCGCCCGGCGAGCGAGGCGCTGGGGGGCTACAAGGACCCCAAGCCGATGGTGTACTCCGGGCTGTACCCGATCGACGGCTCGGACTACCCGCTGCTGCGCGACGCCCTCGACAAGCTCAAGCTCAACGACGCCGCCCTGGTGTACGAGCCGGAGACGAGCGCGGCCCTGGGCTTCGGGTTCCGCTGCGGCTTCCTCGGCCTGCTGCACCTGGAGATCATCCAGGAGCGGCTGGAGCGCGAGTTCAACCTGGACCTGATCTCGACGGCGCCCAACGTGGTGTACCGCGTGATCATGGACGACGCCACCGAGCACCAGGTCACCAACCCCAGCGAGTTCCCCGACGGCAAGACCGGCCAGATCTACGAGCCGACGGTCCGCGCGACGGTGCTGACCCCCAACGACTACGTCGGCGCCGTCATGGAGCTCTGCCAGGGCCGGCGCGGCTCGCTGCTGGGCATGGACTACCTGTCCGCCGACCGCGTCGAGCTGCGCTACACGCTGCCCCTCGGCGAGATCATCTTCGACTTCTTCGACCAGCTCAAGAGCCGCACCAAGGGCTACGCGAGCCTCGACTACGAGCCCTCCGGCGAGCAGCAGGCCGACCTCGTGAAGGTCGACATCCTGCTGCACGGCGAGCCGGTCGACGCCTTCAGCGCGATCGTGCACAAGGACAAGGCGTACAACTACGGCGTCTCGATCGCCGGCAAGCTGCAGAAGCTGATCCCGCGCCAGCAGTTCGAGGTGCCGATCCAGGCCGCCATCGGCAGCCGGATCATCGCCCGCGAGACGATCCGCGCCATCCGCAAGGACGTGCTCGCCAAGTGCTACGGCGGCGACATCAGCCGCAAGCGCAAGCTGCTGGAGAAGCAGAAGGAAGGCAAGAAGCGCATGAAGATGGTCGGGCGCGTCGAGGTGCCGCAGGAGGCGTTCATCGCCGCCCTGTCGACCTCCGACACGCCGAGCGCCGACAAGCCGAAGAAGTGAGGTTCTGCCCCCGCTGCGGCGCGCAGACGGGCGACCTGCCCGCGGTGTGCGCCGCTTGCGGCTACGCGGCCTACCTCAACCCCCGGCCCACCGGCACCGTCATCATCGTGCGCGACGGGCGCTTCCTGGCGATGAAGCGCGCCCGGGAGCCCCGCGCCGGCTTCTGGGACCTGCCCGGCGGCTTCTGCGACGGCTTCGAGCACCCCGCAGACGCAGCCGTGCGCGAGGCCCGCGAGGAGCTCGGCGTCACCGTCGAGCTCGGCGAGTTCGCCGGCATGTTCGTCGGGACCTACGAGTTCCAGGGCGAGCGGCTGCCCGTCCTGGACTGCTTCTGGCTGGCCACGATCACGGCCGGGGAGATCGCGCTCGACCCGGACGAGGGCAGCGAGCTGACCTGGCTGCCGCTTTCTGACCCGCCGGAGATGGCATTCTCGACCATGGATCGGGTGCTGCGCGGCTCGATCATTCGAAATTCGTCGGTGCGTTTGGTCTCCTGAGCCCACGGGCAATACAAGTGCAACCCGGATTGCACTTGTAACAAGGAGGAGACCAGTGACTGTCACCGGAATCATTACCGCGCTGATCGTCGGTCTTATCGTCGGCGCGCTCGGGCGGCTGGTCATCCCCGGCCGTCAGAACATCTCGATCATCGTCACGATGGTCGTCGGTGTCATCGCCGCCCTGCTGGGCACGGTCGTGGCGCACGCGATCGGCATCTCGACGGACACGCCCGGCGTGGACTGGGGCGAGCTGCTGATCCAGGTGCTGCTGGCCGCCGTCGGCGTGGCTCTGGTGGCGGGCATCTCCGGCCGCGGACGCCGCGCTCTGTAACGCGCGAAAGAAATGCGCGCGGCCCCCGGATTCAGGTGATCCGGGGGCCGCGCGCGTTCCTTGTCAGCGGAGCCGTTTCTTGTCAGCGGAGCCAGGGAACCGAACGGTCCAGCAGGCCGCGGGTCTTCAGCTCCTTGCGGAGCGGAATCTCCTCGTCGATGTAGCCGTTCCAGTTGATGCCCCAGTAGTTGGCCGTGTGCGTCGCCTCGGCGCACAGCTGGCGCTGCACGGGCGTGCGGTTGGCCCACCACTCGCCGTCGAAGTCGATCGGCATGTCGTCGAGCTGGCGGATCCAGCGGTACGTGTAGCCGACGAACAGCATCTTGCGCGTGATGTTCGAGTAGTTGGGCGACCGCGAGTGCCAGAGGCGGCGGTCGAAGATGAAGCAGTCGCCGGGGTTGGCGGTGATCTCGACGGTGCCCTCGGGGTCGGGGTTGTGCACCGTGGTGTCGGCCGGGCGGGCCAGGGAGTTCCACAGGTGGCTGCCCGGGATGACCTTGGTGGCGCCGCGGCCGGTCTCCGACAGATCGGAGATGACGTAGGCGACCTTCAGCGAGAACATCGGCCGCGGGAGATTGGGGTCCATCGTCTCCGGGTCGGAGTTCTGCCGGTAACCGTCCTGGTGCCAGCCCCAGGACGGCGGCTCCTCCTCCGACGTCGGGGGCGTGACGTCGAGGTGGTTGTGGTGCGTGAAGATGTTCCAGCCGGCCAGGCCCCACATATAGGGGAAGATCGTCGGCTGGGTCAGCAGGTGCCCGAACAGTTCGTCCCGCGTCAGGAAGCCCAGCAGGTGCAGCGTGCCGTCCTTCTTCATGCTCGAAGAGCCGGCCGCCTTCTCCTCGGCGTAGACCCGGTCCATGGCGGCCTCGAGCTGGTTGCGGTGGTCCTCGGTGAGGACGTTGCGGACCAGCAGGAAGCCGTTGTCCAGGAACTCCTTGCGGTCGGCCTCGCTGATCGGCTCGTAGCCGGTGAGACCGCCGTAGTCGGGTGCAGCGGACGTCATGTCCTCCCCTTACTTGTGCTTGTGTCTAGCCCTTGCTCAGTAATCCCGAACGCCCGATCGTAACGCGAGGTGCACGACGCTCCGACTCGGGAGTTGGCCACCTGACAATGTCCGAACGGGCGACAACCTGCTGGTCGCGCGGAACGTCAACCTCTTCAGTAGACCTCGGCGACGACCCTTTCGCCCGCCGGCCCGGCGTCGATTCCGCCACGCTCCGTCACGTGCGCCCACGCTCCGCTCGATGCCGTCCACTGCATGTCGGCATAGACGACCCGCTTCACGCCGTGCTCCTGCGCGTGCGCGACGAGCCAGTGCGCGTACTGCCAGCCCGACTTCTGCTCGCGGACCTTGAGCGCGACCCCGACCACGTTCGTCACGTCGGCGGTGCTGATGCTGCCCCAGTCGAGCTTCAGGCTCGCGCCGAGGGACTTCACCGCCTCCACGCCGTGGCTGGAGGCCTCGCTGACGCTGCAGGCGACCGCGCCGGTGACGTCGCCGCTCAGGGCGCGCACCATGATCTCGCTCTCGTCGACCCACTTCTCGTAGGCACCCGGGTGCGCGCTGCGTTGCACCTCCTGCGCGGCGTCGGTGACCCGCATCTTCTCCCAGCCCTTGACCTTGAGCAGGGCGGTGAAGAAGGCGTTGGCCGCGTAGCGCGGGTCGGCGATCTGCTCCGGCTTGCCCCAGCCCTGGCTGGGCCGCTGCTGGAACAGCCCGATCGAGTCGCGGTCGCCGCCGGTCAGGTTCTCCAGCTTCGACTCCTGCCACGCGGTGGCCAGCGCGACGACGAGCCCGCGCTGCGGCACCTTGCGGGTCAGCCCGACCGCGGTGATGGTCGCGGCGTTGGCGACCTGCTCGGCGTCGAGCTGGACCTCGCCGGAGCCGTCGCCGGTGGCGTTGACCGAGGCGTTGCCGGCGTTGACGACGCAGGCCTTGCCGGTGGGCATCCGCAACGGGATGTTGTCGCCGATCTGGTGGATGACGACGTAGGCGCACACGGCAACGGCGACGGCGGCGAGCGCCGCCACCGTGATGAGCCTCCGAGCCCGCATCCGTCACCTCCCGTCGTCAGGTCGACCAGCGTACGTGCCATCTGCCATGCCGCGGCGTCAGGCGGCGCCGTCGGGCAGCCAGCTAGGGGACCTTTTTTCCCGGAATGCCATGATGCCCTCCCTGCCCTCGGCGGATCCGAAATATCCGACAGAGAGCTCGGTAAGGGCCGCGATCTCGTCGCGGAACGTGTCGGGTTTCCGGCGCCGCAGCAGCGCCTTGGTGCCGGCCAGGGCTCCGGGCGCGCCCTTGACCAGATCGGCCACGTATTCGGCGACGGCGGCGTCGAGCCCGGCCGGGTCGACGGCGGCGGTGACGAGGCCGGCCCGGGCGGCCCGTTCCCCGTCGAACGTCGCGCCGGTCAGGTAGAGCTCGGCGGCGTCCCGCGACGACAGTCGCGGCAGCACTGTGGCGGAGATCACTGCGGGGATCACGCCGATGCGCACCTCGGTGAACGCGAACGTCGCATCGGTGCTGCACACGGCGATATCGGCGGCGGCGATCAGGCCGAGCCCGCCGGCCCGCGCGGGCCCGGCGACCCGGGCCACGACCGGCTTGCCGCCCTCCCAGATCGCGGCGAGGACGTCCCCGAGCCGGCTGATCGGCGGCCGGCCGGCGCCGAACGCCTCCGCGGTCTCCTTCAGGTCGGCGCCGGAGCAGAACACCGGCCCGGTGTGGGTGAGCACGACCGCGCGCACCGCGGCGTCGGCCTCGGCCGCCGCCAGTGCGGCCAGCAGTTCGTCGATCAGGGCCGTGGACAGCGCGTTGCGGTTGGCGGGGCTGTCCAGGGTGAGCGTCGCCACGCCCCGCTCGGTTTGTGACCGCACGAGAGACATGCGGGCACACTAGTGAAATGCCCGGAGTACTACCAGAAGGTGAGCCGATACCCCGCGACGGCGCCCTGCCCGACGGCGTTGCCGACGGCGCCGGGCGCGCCGGCTTCGGCGTCTACGTCCACGTCCCCTTCTGCGCGTCCCGCTGCGGGTACTGCGACTTCAACACCTACACGGCGAGCGAGGGCGTGCTGAGCGCCGGCTATGCCGAGCAGGTGCTCGACGAGCTGGCGCTGGCCGCGAAGGTGGTCCGCCCGTCGCGGGTCGACACCGTGTTCTTCGGCGGCGGCACCCCGACGCTGCTGCCGCCGGCCGAGCTCGCACGCATCCTGGAGGGCATCGACCGCACCTGGGGCCTGGCCGGCGACGCCGAGGTCACCACCGAGGCCAACCCCGAGTCGGTCGACCCGTCGTCGCTGCGGGAGCTGGCTGCGGCCGGCTTCAACCGCATCTCGCTCGGCATGCAGTCGGCCGCGCCGCACGTGCTGGCGGTGCTGGACCGCCGCCACACGCCGGGGCGCCCGCCGCTGGTCGCGGCGCAGGCCCGGGCCGCCGGCTTCGACCGGGTCAATCTCGATCTCATTTACGGTACGCCGGGAGAGCGCCCGGAGGACTTCGCGGACTCGCTGCGCGCGGTCGTCGACGCCGGCGTGGACCACGTCAGCGCCTACGCGCTGATCGTCGAGGACGGCACGCGCATGGCCGCCCGGATGCGCCGGGGCGAGCTGCCCTACCCCGACGACGACGTGGCCGCCGACCGCTACCTCGCCGCCGACGAGGCGCTCGCGGCCGCGGGCTTCGGCTGGTACGAGGTGTCGAACTGGTCGAAGGACTCGCCGTGCCGGCACAACGAGCTGTACTGGCGCGGCGGCGACTGGTGGGGGCTCGGCCCGGGCGCGCACAGCCACGTCGGCGGGGTGCGCTGGTGGAACGTCAAGCACCCGCACGCCTATGCGGCGCGCCTGGCGGACTCCACGTCGCCGGGGCAGGCTCGTGAGGTACTGACGGCGGAGGAACGGCACATGGAGGACGTGCTGCTGCGCATCCGGCTCGCCGATGGCCTCCCGCTGTCCGCGCTCGACGACGCCGGGCTGGCCGGCGCGCGGGACTGCCTGGCCGACGGGCAGCTGGATCCGTCGGCGTTCGCGGCGGGGCGGGCGGTGCTCACGCTGCGCGGGCGCCTGCTCGCCGACGGGGTGGCGCGGGCCCTCACGTGAGCCCGCGCCCCCGGGTCCTACTTGATCATGCGAATGCTCATCGGGTAGTGGTACAGCTCGCCGTTCGTGGCCTTCATGCCGCCGATGATCGAGAAGACCCACGGCACGATCAGCACGAGGATCGGCAGGAAGAACAGGATGCCGAACGAGCAGATCGCGATGATGACCGAGACGAGCACGGCGATGCCCCACGTGATGTGGAAGTTCAGGGCCTCGGTCGCGTGCGCCTTGACGGTCGGCGACTCGTTGCCCTTGGCCAGCAGCGCGACGAGCGGGCCGATGAAGCCCACGAGGCCGCCGAAGTGGGCGATCTGGGCCCAGGTCTTCTCGTCGTTGTTGGCGTAGCCGACCGGGGCCGGCCCGACGCTGCCGGGCGCACCGTACGCGCCGGGCTGCTGGTAGGCGCCGTAGGCGTTGCCCGGCTGCTGGTAACCGGGCTGCTGGTACCCCGGCTGCTGATACCCGGGCTGCTGGTAGCCCGCGCCGGAGGTCGGCGGAGGGGCGTATGCGCCGCCGCCGCTGGAGGGCGGCGGGTACCCGGATCCGGGGGCCTCGCCCGGCGCCGAGTACGAGGGAGGAACGGAGTTGGGGTCCGACGGCATGCCGTATTCCCCCGGGGGGCGAGGTGGCTCACTCATGGGGGTCACGGTAGGGGGCCCGATCAAGTGGCGCCAGCGACACGACATGACTTCTTTTGGACATCTTTTGCCCTGTCCAGCGGCCTTGCCGTCTATGGTGCGCCAAACGATCATCGCGTGCCCCTGCGCGACTGACGTAGACTGGCACTCACTATCTGGGAGTGCCAGTCCGCGAGGAGGTGCCATGGCCCTTGACGAGCGCAAGCTCGAGGTGCTGCGCGCCATCGTCGAGGACTACGTCGCCACTCAGGAACCGGTAGGGAGCAAGGCGCTCGTCGAGCGGCACAACCTGCGGGTATCTCCGGCGACGGTCCGTAACGACATGGCGGTGCTGGAGGAGGAGGGGTACATCAGGCAGCCGCACACCAGTGCGGGCCGGGTGCCCACCGACGCCGGCTACCGGCTGTTCGTGGACAAGCTCTCCCGCGTCAAGCCGCTCAGCCAGGCCGAGCGCCGGGCGATCGAGCGGTTCCTCATCGGCGCGGTCGACCTCGACGACGTGGTCCACCGCACCGTCCGGCTGCTCGCACAGCTCACCCGGCAGGTGGCCGTGGTGCAGTATCCGAGCCTGTCCCGCGCGAGCGTGCGGCACTTCGAGCTGGTGCCGATCTCCACCACACGGCTCATGGTGGTCATGATCGCCGAGACCGGCCGGGTGGAGCAGCGCCTGGTCGACCTGCCCGGCCCGATCCTCGCCGACGACGTGACCGAGCTGCGTCGCGTCATCAACGAGAAGCTGGTCGGCAAGCGGCTGGCCGACACCCCGCCGCTGGTGGTGGCGCTCGTCGAGGAGGCGGCGGCGAGCCTGCGCCCGCCGATGACGGCCCTGTCGACGGTGCTGCTGGAGACGCTGGTCGAGCGGTCCGAGGAGCGCATCGCGCTCGCCGGCACCGCCAACCTGGCCCGCGGCGGCCTGCTGGACTTCCAGGGCTCGCTGCGGCCGATCCTCGAGGCCCTCGAGGAGGAGGTCATCCTGCTCAAGCTCTTCGGCGAGGTCGAGCCCAGCATGACCCGGGTGCGCATCGGCGACGAGAACGAGATCGAGGACCTGCGGACCGCGTCGATCGTGGCCACCGGCTACGGGCCCGGGACGATGGTCGTCGGCGGCATGGGCGTGCTCGGCCCGACCCGCATGGATTACCCCGGAAACATCGCGACCGTGCGCGCCGTGGCACGCTACGTCGGCGACCTGCTGGCACAGAGCTGACATCTATCTCAGGGGCATAGGACTCAGTGGCGAAGGACTATTACGGGATTCTCGGCGTCAAGCGCGACTCCACGGCCGATGAGATCAAGCGGGCCTACCGTCGGTTGGCCCGCGAATTCCACCCGGACGTCAATCCCGACCCGGCGGCGCAGGAGAAGTTCAAGGAGATCAACGCCGCCTACGAGGTCCTGTCCGACCCGCGCAAGCGCGAGATGGTCGACCTCGGCGGCGACCCGCTGGCACCCAGCGGCGGCGGAGCCGGCCCGGCCGGCGGCGCCTTCGTGGGCTTCCAGGACATCATGGACGCCTTCTTCGGCACCCAGTCCGCCCGCGGCCCCCGGCCGCGCGTGCGCCCCGGCGCCGACGCGATCCTGCGCCTCGACCTCGACCTGCACGAGACCGCCTTCGGCGTCGAGGCGCCGATCCAGGTGGACACCGCCGTCGTGTGCACCACCTGCCAGGGCGCCGGCACCGCGCCCGGCACGCACCCGCAGACCTGCGAGATCTGCCAGGGCCGCGGCGAGGTCCAGTCCGTGCAGCGCACCTTCCTCGGCCAGGTCGTCTCGGCCCGCCCCTGCTCCGCCTGCCAGGGCTTCGGCACCGTCATCCCGCACCCGTGCGCGACCTGCGGCGGCGACGGCCGGGTCCGCACCCGCCGCTCGCTCACCGTCAAGATCCCGTCCGGCGTCGAGGACGGCATGCGCATCCGCCTGGCCCAGCAGGGCGAGGTCGGCCCCGGCGGCGGCCCGCCCGGCGACCTCTACGTCGAGATCCACGAGCGCCCGCACGACGTGTACTCGCGCAAGGACGACGACCTGCACTGCCGCGTCACCGTCCCGATGACGGCGGCCGCGCTCGGCACCCGCCTGACCATCAAGACCCTCGACGGCGAGGAGACGGTCGACGTGAAGGCCGGCACGCAGCCGACCTCCACGCTGCGCATCCGCGGCAAGGGCGTCCCGCACCTGCGCGGCGCCGGCCGCGGCGACCTCTACGTCCACCTCGACGTGCGCACCCCGACCCGCCTGGAGCCCGAGCAGGAGCGCATCCTGCGCGAGTTCGCCCGCAGCCGGGGCGAGGAGGTAGCGGAGCTCTCCAAGCAGGGCGGCTTCTTCTCCCGCATGCGCGACGCCTTCAACGGCCACGCGTGAGCCTGCCGCTCTTCCTGGTCGACGAGCTCCCAACCGGCGACCGCTGGACCCTGGCCGGCAGTGAGGGCCACCACGCGGCCAACGTGCAGCGCCTCACCGCCGGGGAGGCGCTGCTGCTGGGCGACGGCCGCGGCTCGCTGCTGCACGCCGTCGTCCTCGCGGCCCGCAAGGGCGAGCTCGACCTGTCCCTCGACGCCGCCTCCCACGTCCCTTCGCCCGACCCCACCATCACCGTGGTACAGGGCATCGCGAAGGGCGAGCGGGGCGAGCTCGCGGTGCAGCTGCTGACGGAGGTCGGCGCCGACCGCATCGTCCCCTGGCAGGCAGCCCGCAGCGTGGCCCGCTGGAAGGACGCGAAGCCTCTGGACCGCTGGCGCGCCACGGTACGCGAGGCCGTGAAGCAGTCCCGCCGCGCCTGGCTGCCCGAGGTGACCGCCGCCCAGACGACCCGCCAGCTGTCCTTCCCGGCCCCGGTTCTGGTCCTGCACGAGGAGGCTTCGACGCCCCTCTCCGCGGTCCCGCTCCCTTCCACCGGCTCGATCACGTTGGTGGTCGGCCCGGAGGGGGGAGTGGCGCCGGAGGAGCTGGCGGCCTTGAACGGCACCCCGGTGCGCCTGGGCCCCGAGGTCTTGCGCACTTCAACGGCGGGCGCGGCCGCGGTCGCCGCCTTGTCGGTGCGCCTGGGCCGCTGGTAACGAGACACGCGTCCCGTCCTACCCGCCCGGCCCTCGCCCTGTTCCGCCCGCCCGGCCCTTGCCCGTCGCACGCGGTTCGCTTCGGTCCCGACCCTGTTCGACTTGCTGTCGTCCTCCGGCGCGGCTGGCTTTCCGACAAGTCGGGCACTCCGTGCCACGACTTGTCGGATTTATACCTCGTCAGGCGATAAATTATTCCGAACCGGGCACTCCGCCGCCTCGCGGGCGGTGGGCGATGCGCCGTGTAGAGGGCCGCTCCGCAGCGCCCGACTTTCGTGCTACGCGCTTCGGTCAGCGGAAGTAGCTCGCGCCGTTCAGGTCCAGTACGGCGCCCGAGGACCACTCTGCCTGCGGCGACGCGAGGAAGAGGATCGCGGCGGCGATCTCCTCCGGCGTGGCCACGCGGTTGAAGGCGCTCTGCGCCCGGATCGCCGCGCCCTCCTCCGACGCCATCAGCGACTCGACCATGTCCGTGGCCACGTAGCCGGGTGCGACCGCGGTCACGGCGATGCCCCGCGGGCCGAGGGCCTTGGCCAGGCTCTGCGTGAGGGAGTTGAGGCCGGCCTTCGCCGCGCCGTACGCGGGATGGTCGGGCTCGCCGCGGAAGGCGCCCCGCGAGGACACGTTCACGATCCGGCCCCCGGGGCCCAGGTGGCGAGCCGCGGCCCAGCAGATGTTCGCGGGGGCGAGCAGGTCGACGGCGAGGGTCTCGCGCCAGGCGGCCTGCCACTGGTCGTAGTCGGTGCCGAGGATCTTGTGCTCGACGTACACGGCGGCGTTGTTCACCACGACGTCGAGGCCGCCGAGGGCCTCGGCGGCGGCGTCGACCAGCGCGCGGGTCGCGTCCGGGTCCGACAGGTCGCCGCCCACCACCGCGTGGCCCTCGCCGGGCAGGCCGGGATCGCCGGGGGAGCGGCGGTGGACCGCGACACGATCGCCGTTGTCCGCGAAGGCGCGGGCGACGGCCGCGCCGATGCCGCGCGAGGCGCCGGTGACGAGGACTCTGCGAGCTGCCATGCGCGTACCCTAACCGCCAAGATCGATCCCCGGCGAACCCATAGGATGCATTCGTGACGAGTGACTGCCTTTTCTGCCGGATCGTCGCTGGTGAACTGCCCGCGGCCATCGTCCACGAGACCGCGACGACCCTCGCGTTCCGCGACATCGCGCCCAAGGCGCCCGTCCATGTGCTGGTGGTCCCGAAGGCGCACCACGCCGACGTCGCCGAGCTCGCCAAGGCCGACCCGGCGCTGGCCGGGGACGTGCTCGCGGCCGCCGCGGCCGTCGCCGACCTCGAAGGGCTGGTCGGGAGCGGGTTCCGCGTCATCTTCAACACCGGCGAGCACGGCGGGCAGGACGTCTTCCACGTGCATGCACACGTCCTCGGCGGGCGCCGGCTCGGGCCGATGGTGTCGGCATGAAGCCCGTCCAGCGGTACGAGCGGCTGGCCCGAAAGCTCCAGGCGGAGGCCCGCGTCCCGGCGCTCAGCGTCGCGGTGCACCGCGCCGACCGTCCACTGTGGACCTTTCAGGTTGGCGAGGGCGTCGACGCCTCCAGCCAGCTGCGGATGGGCTCGATCACCAAGACGTTCACCGCGGTGCTGGTCATGCAGTGCCGCGACGAAGGGCTGCTCGAGCTCGACGACCCGATCGCGCGCCACCTGCCCGTCAAGGCGCACGGCCAGCTGACGGTCGGGCGCATGCTCTCGCACCTGTCGGGCCTGCAGCGCGAGCCCTTCGGCGACGTGTGGGACACCATGCAGGCGCCCGACGTCGAGACGCTGCTCGCCCAGCTCGACCGGGCCGAGCAGGTGCTGCGGCCCGGCCGGCGCTTCCACTACTCCAACCTGGCGGTCGCCCTGCTCGGCCACCTCGTCGGGCGGCTGCGCGGCGGCACCTGGGAAGAGGCGCTGCGCGACAAGATCCTGGAGCCGCTCGGGCTGCACGACGTCGCGGTCACGCCGCGGCACCCGATCACCGGCTACCAGGTCGACACCTGGTCGGACTACGCGCACCCGGAGCCGCCGGACGACTTCGGCGCCGTCGGGCCCGCAGCGCAGCTGTGGAGCACCGCCGCCGACCTGGCTCGCTGGGCCGCCTTCCTCGCCGACCCGCGCGAGATGGACCCCAACGGCACCGTGCTGTCCGCCGCCACCGTCGAGGAGATGCGCGTACCGCAGGCGGTCACCGAGGACGTCCTCTGGGCCCGCGCCTTCGGCCTGGGCCTCATCCTGCAGCCGCAGCCGGGCGCCGAGCGGGTCGTGCACGTGGGCCACGACGGCGCGATGCCGGGCTTCCTCGCGGGGGCCTACGGCCGCGTCGGGGGCTCCGGGACGCCGAAGGGCCTCGCGGTCGCGTCTCTTGGATCCAGTGGTACCGCGGGAGAGATCTGCGAACTGCCCCATGAGCTGCTCGCCGCCGTGGTCGAGCACGACCCGGCCGACATCGAGGCATGGGTGCCCGGTCCGCAGGCGCCGCCGCAGTACCGCTCGGTGCTAGGCCGCTGGTGGGGCGAGGGATTCGAGTACGCGTTCAGCTGGCGCGACGGCACCCTGCACGCGCGCGCCGCCGAGGCGGCGGCCAAGCGCCCGCCGGCGGTCTTCGCGCCCGTGGACGGCGAGCCCGACGTGTTCCGCACCGTCTCCGGCCGCGAGGCGGGCGAGCTGCTGCGCCTGACCCGCGACGCGGACGGGACGGTGGTGCGGATGCACTGGGCGACGTACCGCTTCACACGGGGCCAGGAGGCGTTCGACGGGTTCCGCTTCTAGCCGCCCCGTTGGGCTCCGCGGCGCGACGGCGAGGGCGCTGGCCGGGACGCGGCGGCGCGGGCGCGGCGGCGAGGACACGGGGCGGGTGCGGCGGCGCGGGCGCGGCGGCGAGGACACGGGGCGGGTGCGGCGGCGAGGACACAGGCGCGGGCG
>NZ_BAABAT010000067.1:0-46981 GCF_039537565.1 Dactylosporangium darangshiense | reverse complement strand
CACGCGGAGCCGCTTGGTGGAGGCGGATGTCGATGTTGCCCATGGCGACGTCCGCCGTGACTGCCGGCGCGGATGAGGCGCTGCGGCCGGTAGGAGCTGCATTGCAACGTCGCCACCACCTAGCAACAGGAGCGATCATCGCGCTGCTCAGTCTCGCCAGGATCAAGGTTGTCGGACAGATCCTCAACGTGCTGCTCTACGGCGAGATCATCATCGTGTTGATCTTCGCGGTGGTCATGTTCATGCACCCGGCCGGTGGGAAGATCGAGTTCGGCACCCTCAACCCGGTCAACCTGTTCACCGCTGGCGCCGGCGCCGCTCTGGTCACCGCCGTCACCGGAATGGTCGCCGCGTCGTTGGCGGTCGTGTGCTACTTCGCCCGGCACAAGGCCGTCTCGGCGCAGGTCAACCTGTGGCAGCGGGTCATCGCATCGATCCCGTCGTTCCTGCTGCTCGGCTGGGTGCTTTGGCAGACGATCGCGCAGTACAACGTGCTGCTCGGCGTCGACGCCCGTGACAAGGTCCGCTGGATCCTGCCCGCCCTGTCGTCGGATGCTCGCCGAGACCGACAAACCTGATCGCGAAGCGGTGGTCGCGGTTTACCGATGACGTTTCTTGGCGGTGTGCGCGTCCGGACGCTCTGCTACGGGTCCGGACGGTCAGGCGGCGGACTTGCAACACCCTTCACCGCCAAGGGTAGTCGCCGCCCAATTGGGGTGGTCCCGGCCGACGTCCCCCCGAGGGCCGGGACCACCCCCACCAACCTGCTGCTTGCTCAGCCGGCCGACCTAGCTGCGGAGTTCGATTCCTTGACGACGACCACGACTACGACCACTACGAAGCTGAGAGTGCGGCTGAACGCGCTCCTCGGCGCGCAACCGGCCCGCTTGATGTCCGCCAAGCTGCGGCGGCGACGGCGTTCGCCCGACGACGTCGGGTTTGCGGTCCGCTGCGACTGGCCCCTGTCGCGCGCCGGAGTGGTTCACGACTTCTCGCGGTTCGCGACCAGCCAGCAGCGGGCACGCCGCCGCGCCGAGGCTACGGCGCGGTTTTGGCGGCCCGGGTCGATGCGCCCGCTCGCCGTGACCGTCGTGCCGATCGTCCGCGGCGAGTTCGCCGCGCACCCACCGGCGTGCACCTCGCTGACCTGTCCGACCACAGCCGTGTTGTACGGCCTGGCGGCAGGCGCGTCAGCGGGAGTGCCGGGATGAGCGCGGCTGCTCGGGCTGTGCGGTTGCCCGGCGCCGTGAAGCCGGGCCTGGTGCGTGGTCTGGTGTCCCCGTTTGCGGTGTGGCAGTTCCAGGTCGGTGCATCCTCGCCGTTGACCGTGGTGGTCGGTGGTGTGGTCACGACGTACGCCGTGACTGGCGTGGTCGGTGTCCCGTTGACGTTCCCGATCATCGGCGTCTGCCTGGGGCTGCTGTCGGTGGGGTTCTTGGCTATGTCGTACCGGCAGCGGCATGCCGGCGCGGCGTACGCGGCGATGGCGGTCGGGCTCGGCCCGCGGTGGGGTGTGGCTGGGGGGTTCATCGCCTTGGTGTCGTATCCGGCGCTGCAGATCGCCTTACTCGGGCTGTTCGGTGTGAATATGGCCGACTTTGCGGGGACTGAATCGTGGCAGGTGTGGGCCTGGGTGGCCTGGCTGCTGCTCGCAGCTGTGGGGACGCTGCGCTACACCCTGGGCCAGTACACCGTCGCCGGGATCACGATCGTCGAGCTGGCGGTGATCACGATGATGTCGATTGCGGCGTTCGTGCACCCGCATGACGGGCACATCACCACGAGCCCGCTGACCGTATCCGCGTTGTGGGCTGACCAGGGACAGATCGGTGGTGCGTTTGCCCTCGGGGTCGCAGCGTTCGTGGGGTTCGAGACCGGGCCGGCGTTCTCAGAGGAGATCAAGGACGAGCGATCGGTGGTATCGGCCAGCGTGCTGACGCTGGTGTTCCTGACCGGCTTCCTGACGGTCGTGGCGTGGTCGTTGGCAGTGTGGACCGGCGCGGACCGGATCGTCGCCGAGGCGACCAGCGCGCTGCCGTTCGACATCATTAGCCGGTACTGGGGCGCGACGGCCGGGACGGTGATGGGGCTGCTGCTGATCAGCAGCGTCTACATCTCGATGCTGAGCTTCCACAACACGACGAACCGGTACGCGTTTGCGATGGCGAGGGAGCGGGTGCTGCCAAGGTTCCTGGCCCGGGTCGGCCGTACCGGTGGTCGGTTCGAGGGCACGCCGTGGCCGGCGTCGCTGGTGCAAAGCGGCCTGGTCGCGGCGGCGCTGGCCGTGTTCCAGCTGGCTGGCGCGAACCCGATGGAGGACATGTTTGTCTGGCTGTCGTCCGGGGCGGCGTTCGCGATCCTGGCCATGCTGGTGCTGGTCTCCGTCGCGGCGGTGCTGTGGTTCCGCAGCGGCGCAGGCGGCGCGGCGTCGGTGTGGATCCGCACCGTGCTGCCGATCGTCGGGGCGGTCGCCGGCACGGTCTTGGCAGCGATCATCGCCTTGAACCAGTCGCTGCTGCTGCAACTGGACCCGGGATCGGGGTGGCAGCTGCTGATCCCGGCGTGCGCCGCGGCCGTCGTGGCTGCGGGACTGCTGTACGGGGCTTGGATCAAGGGCGTCGATCCCGTCCGGTACGCCGGGATCGGCCGAGGTCAGCCGGATCCGCGCACAGAGATCGACACCCAGTTAGGAGCGATCCGTGGCTGAGGCACAACGCTATCCAGGCCCAACAGGCGGGCACCGCGCTGGCCCCGGATACCGTGGCCATCTGCGAGTGGTCTCCGCTCCGTCGGCGTGGGAGTCCGCTGCGCGCTCCCATGCCGACAGCTACGTGACGGGACGAACCGACGCGCCCGGCCAGCGTACGTACGTGGCGCCGCCGACACCCGACATGCCGTTCACCGAAGACGGAACTGCAGGGCAGGTCCATTTCGCGCCACCGCCGGAGTTCGTGCAGCATCCGGAATCGTTGATGCCGCCAGCTGAGGACCTGTTTCCGCAGATCCCGATCTGGTACGACGCGTACCTGCCCAATCGCGATGCGGTGATCGGGCTGCGGGCCGCGATTGTTGAGCGGGTCAGGGCATTTGGCCAGCTCCATGCGTTGGAGGCATTCGGCCGGCGGTTCCGTGGCCGGCCGATCGGCCCGTACGCGGTGGCGCTGCTGTTCTGGATCCCGCCGGATCAGCAGGGCCGGCCGCTGCGTATCGACCGCCGGTACTACCCGAAAGTGCGGCTGACCGGCGACCCGGTCGACGTGCTCCAGCAACTCGTCGGCCAGGTGCACACCGGCTGGGCAACGCCCGGGTTCAACCTGCGTGAGACTTTGGTCAGCGATCCGGACCCGGACTGGACCGCGGCGCAACTGGGCACGGCCAAGTTCTTCGGGGTCGCCCTGTCATCCCTGGACGACCCACCCGGATCCGGGTCGTGGGCGAGAAACTCCCCGACCGTCGATCACGCCGACGATCTACCCACCCTGTGCATGATTCAGTGCATCGACGGCGGCCGGATGGTGGTGCGCCACCTCGGCGCCGACGGCCGCCGCGCGGTCCAGCGCAGCTCCAGCGTGGCACTGCACACCGCCGCGGGATTCGCGCCGTTCGCGTGGAAGTACGAGCCGAGCTTGAACCGGATCCCGGTCGAACACCCGGACGCGCACGTCTGGCACCAGATGCGCGAGCTGGCCCGGATGATCTATTGGGGTTGGGAGCGGCTGCGGTGAGCACCCGCGTCGCCACCACATCGCGCGCCGCTGCCAGCAGCAACGGTGGCGTCTTGGCAGCACGGCGGCGGCTGGGCGCACTGCGCCGGCGCCTGGACGACGCTGTCCGCAACGACCTGGGGTTTCCCAACTCCACCGACCTGGACATCACCCCGCTGGTCGACTTGTTGCGGCGGTCGGCGAACAACGTCGGCTATCCCGGCCGACCGACCAACGGCTTCCGCAGCCACACGCTCGAGGAGGAGTTCGAAGCAGTCCAGTGCGTAGCCGGCCTGCTGCGCGCTCCCACTGATGACCGCACCGGGCTGGTCACGTCGGGCAGTACGGCTGCGATCCGCCACGCGTTGCTGCACGCGCGTGACCGTTTCCGCAAGGTCGTGGTGTACGCGTCGACCGCGGCGCACACGTGCGTGCGGAAGGTCGCCCACCAGCTGCGGATCCCGTTCGTTGCGGTGCCGGCGTCGCCGGGTGGGGAAATGGACTACACCGAACTCGCCGCCGTGGTGGCCCGCCGTCGGCGCGGCGGGGTGCCGGTGGTGGTGGCGACTATTGGCACGACGATGTTCGAGGCGATCGACGACGTGGGTCGCGTCCACCTCGCCCTCGACGCCGCCAGTGTGCCGAGTGAGGCTCGGCACGTGCACGCCGACGCCGCGCTGGCCGGACTGGCGCTGGCCGGGTTGCCGCCGGCAACGCGGCCGGGGTTCGACTTTGCCGACGGCGCTGACAGCATCAACATCTCCGGCCACAAGTTCCTCGGCACCCCTGAGCCGTGCGGCATCCTGGTTATCCGCCGCTCCGCCTGTGCGGACGCGGTCGATGCCGTCACTTACACAGGCTCGGTGGACCTGACCATGGACGGCTCCCGGTCCGGGCACACCCCGCTGATGCTGTGGTGGGCGTTGCAGCAGTTCAGTCCGGATGTGCTGCACCGGCGGGCCGAGGTGTCCCGTGCCAATGCCCGCACGGCGGTGGACTGGCTCACCACGGCCGGGATCCCGGCCGGCCGGCACGAGCACGCGTTCACCGTCGTACTGCCGCGCCCGCCGGAGCCGTTCCTCGATACCTGGCCTCTCGCGGTCGAGGGCGACTGGGCGCACATCATCTGCATGCCGGGCAAGGCGCTCGATGACGTGCACCGGTTCGTCACCGACTACGTCGCGGTGATGCGGCCACCGCAGATACCGGCCCGGCCGGTCCCGATTCCGCCCGCCCGCGAACCGGCGCCGAAGCGGGCCGAACTTAAGGACGCGATCGCGTGCTGACCCTGACCGCTCCGCT
The DNA here is from genome assembly GCF_039537565.1 of Dactylosporangium darangshiense. Lineage (NCBI taxonomy): Bacteria > Bacillati > Actinomycetota > Actinomycetes > Micromonosporales > Micromonosporaceae > Dactylosporangium > Dactylosporangium darangshiense. Next base: position 41,975 of record NZ_BAABAT010000067.1, on the reverse strand, counting down.
GCGGGTGCTTGACCCGCTGGAGCGCCACCGCGATTCCGTCGACGCCATTGGTCAGGATCTCTATAGTGTTCGCGCCGGGCAGCTCGTCCAGGCCGAGATGCTAACCGGCCACGACCGGTGGACCTGCCGTGTGGTCGACCGCACCGCGGACCAGCGATGCCGGACCATCCTGACTGGAGCGGACCTGGCCACCGCCCTCGATCCGGCCGAACTCAGCGACACCGGCCACCCCGACCCGGCCAGCCACATCATGGCCTACCGTGCCGCTTGGCGCAGCCAGGCGTGGCGCCGCTGCGGCAGCCACGCTGGAGCGGTCGCTGACCTGCTCGCCGGCGACGTGGGCCGGGATCTGACCGTCGACCTGGACCCCGTCCACACCCAGGCCCGCTCGCTGCGAGCGCGCATGCTGCCGGTCGGCTTCGAGCGGGTCCTGTTTCGCCTGACCACTGCCGGTTTGCTCCACCCTGTCGCTGACGGCGGCGGCCGTCGGTGGGCCGTGCTCACTCTGCCGGCACTGCCAGCCTGAGTCCTTGCCTGACCGCCGTCTATCGCCGTTGGGAGGTGTCCATGTTCACCACCACCTCATCACCACGACGTTCCGCGGGGTGCCCGGCTTGCTTGCCGCGGCGGGGGCAGCACGACACCGCCGCCGCTGGCGACGTGCTGGCCGCCGCCTCCACCGCTACCGCGATCACCGCGCTGCTGCCCGGCAACCCTATTGCGCGTAGACGTGTCCTGCGCTGAGTGTGCACGGCCCTGGCCGCTGAGGCGGCCATCCGCGACGGCGGCGTGCACGTACCCCAGCCACGGATACATACCCCCATATTGTCGACCAGTCTCGACGATTTGGTCCGCGCTGCATATGCCCGGATATGGCCTGTCAAATGCGCATAATCGGTGCTAGCGTGAAGCAAGTCAGAGAAACTCATCCCAACACAATGTCGGCAGTTCTCGACACAGTCGAGGTGGGGCGGCGATCGACAAAGGAGCCACCATGTATACGGCGCACGACCCAAGGAGGATCGCCGTCGCACCAATCCAGGTGCCCGTCTTCCTTGGTGTCGAACAGACCATCGACAAGGTGGCGGAGGTCCACTCCGCAGGGTCACAGGAATGCCCCCATGATGACCTGCAGCTAAGCGCGGAACGCACTGTTAACACCGCGAGGTTCCGATACCTCCCAGCGCGGGCACCGAGGCGGGCAAACCGGTCGGCGTCTGCGGAGAGTCCGCCGCGGACCCGATTTCACGGTGGTACTGGCCGAACTCTGCATCACCAGCCAATCCATGCCAGCTCGCAGGATCCCCGTGGTGCGCGAGTCCGTGGCAGCACACGCTCTCGACGACTGCCGCCGGATCCCCACGGCGGCGGTCGCTGCCGAGACCCCGGCGGCCGCCGGGGCGATGCCTTCCCACGAACAATGCCCAACGCAACGTCAGTCAGGTTGAGGATCATGAAACCGTCGGTGAAGCGTGGGTCCGGCGAGCTCGCCCAGTTCGCCGAAGCGCAGAGCGCGTTGCAGCGCATCGCTGTGCTTGTCGCGTGCGGCGCCCCTGAAATTGCAGTATTCAACGCGGCCGCCAAAGAACTCGGGCAGCTCGTCGGTGCCGACACCGCGAACATCGTCCGCTATGAGGCCGACGGCACGGCGACCACGGTGGCAGCCTGGAGCCGATCCGGCACACTGTTCCCAGTCGGGACGAACATGCGGCTGGAGGGTCGCAATGCTGCGGCGCTGGTGTCGCGCAGTGGCCGCTCCGCTCGGATGGACAACTACGCAGACGCTCCCGGCCCGATCGCCGCGGTCGTGCGCGCGAAAGGCATCCGCTCATCGGCCGCCGCCCCGATCTTCGTCGACGGACGCCTGTGGGGTGTTGTGATAGCCGCCACGACGCGTCACGAATTGTTGGCTCAGCACGCAGAGATGCGCCTCGCTGACTACACCGAACTGATCGCCATCGCCATCGCCAGCGCTCAGGCCCGCACTGACCTGGCGGCCTCCCGGGCACGTGTGGTGATCGCCGTCGACGAGGCCCGACGGCGCATCGAGCGAGACCTGCACGACGGCGTCCAGCAGCGGCTCGTCGCGCTAGCGCTGCAACTGCGTGAGGCCGAGGCGAGCCTCCCGCCTGAGATGTCCGAGGTGCGCGAGCTACTGTCCGCAGTGACAAGCGGACTGACGGGCACGCTAGACGATTTGCGGCAGATCTCGCGCGGCGTCCACCCAGCGATCCTGTCCCAGGACGGCCTGCGACCCGCACTCCGAACGCTGGCGCGCCGGTCCCCCATCGCGGTCGACCTCAGCCTCGACCTGGACGGCCGCCTCCCCGAGCCAATCGAGGTAGCGGCGTACTACGTCGTCGCCGAAGCGCTCACAAACGCCACCAAACACGCTCACGCTTCGCTCGTGCACGTCACGGCCGCAGTCTGGGCTGGTCGTCTGCACCTGTCCGTCAGAGACGACGGCGTCGGTGGCGCCGACCCAGCACGTGGTTCCGGCCTCACAGGACTCACCGATCGGGTCGAAGCACTGGGCGGAACAATCATGATCAGCAGCCCTGCCGGTCAAGGCACCCACATTCAGGTCGAGCTACCCCTCGAACGTTGTAACTGATCATCGCAGGCGCGGACCTCGGTGCGCTACCCCGGTGCCGTCTACGACGAGGACACCGGATGCTGAATCGCCGAGGCCGAGCTCGCCGAAACGGCCTACGCCGCGTTCGAGTCCAGCAGCCACAAGGTCACCGCCCGCCTCGTCGTTCGCCGGGTCAAGGAACGCAACCTCGCTCCCGAAGGCAGGAGCCGTTGTTCCCGCTGTGGCGGTATCACGCCTTCCTCATCGACACCATCGAATCCACGGTGGACGCTGACCTGACCCACCGCGGTCACGCCGTTGTCGAACAGGTCTTCGCCGACCTCATCGACGGACCTCTCGCGCATCTGCCTCCGGGCCGGTTCGCCGCCAACGCCGCCTGGTTGAGTCTGGCCGCGATGAGCCACAACCTGCTGCGCGGCCGGCTGCCTGACCAGCCTCCGCTACGCCACCGCCTGGGCCGCGACGATCCGCCCGCAACTGATCACCATCCCGGCCCGGCTGGCCCGCCGAGCCCGCCGTCTCATCCTGCACCTGCCCGCCCGCTGTCCCCGGCAGCAACCCTGGAAGACCCTCGTCGACCGAGTCCACGCACCGCCCGCCACAACCTGACCCGGACCAACCGCCCACCCCGGGCCACACCATCGCGCGGCACGCCGGAGCGCCCGGCGAGTCAATCACGCCCACCGACCACCAGATCAGCATGTATCGATGCGGTACTCGGCGACACGCGCACCCCAGGGCCAATCGGTGGATCGAGGCTAACGCCGTGCCTCACTCCGGGGCTGACGTCGAGGCGGGATTGAGGCTCGGCCCTCGTGTTCGATGTGGAGCGGCGGTGTCCTGATGCGCTGTAGGGATCGCCGCGACGTTGATCCCGTTGGGCGCCGGTACAGCGCAGGGTGATGATCGTCGGCGGTCGACAACCAGGCGTTAGGCCGCGATCTGCTATGCGACCCAGCCAGGGTGTTCATGGTGGAAGTTGTTCGAGGTGAAGTTCGGGTCGCCCGGGCCAGGGCGCACCGTCGGTTCACTGCGTGGAACGCTGCGGGATCATGGTCAGCGCTGCATTTGGCGACATTGCAGCAGCTGCGGGCGCTCGACGAGCTCGACCGGTCCCGGGCCGTGATCGATTCGATCCAGTCGGGCTGAAACGGGGCGATCTGACCGGCCGGGCCCCGTCGATTGCGCAAGCCTGGCAACAAGATCCATGCCGCGTGTGAGCTCGGCGGGCGGGTTGCCGTTGGCCACGGCTGTCTCCGCGGCGAACTCACCCGACGTGGCGATGCTTCTGCCACTGCTGGACGGCATGTCCGCCGTCGGCCGCTCTACCGCCGCCCCGACAAGCTGCACGCGGACCAGGCCTACGTCACAAGTTGCTGTGCGCGGAGGTGCGTCGTCGTGGCGATCGCCGCGAGAGGGTCGCGTCCCCGCGTGCCTGGGCCGGCGCCGCCGGGCGATCGAACGAACGCACTCCTGTCTGATGCGCTACCGGCGCCTGCTCCGCTGTTACAACCAATACGCCAACCACATCGCCGCGTTCGTCACCATCGTCTGCATCCTTATCTGCCACCGCGAGCCCCCATAAACCCAGATGCGACGCGGTCGTAGGTCGCGATCTGGAAGACGTCTATCCACGACGTTCGTAGGTGCTGGTCTGTTCCTCCCCATGGCAAGGGCGCGGCATATTGTCGAACAGTCTCGACAGTGTCGATCGAACCGCGTTCCTTTGTGTATGCCTTGTGGTAGCGCGGCGGGCGGTGCTAGCGTTGGCCTCATTGAGGAGGCGGCTCGATCATATGTCGACTAATCTCGACAACATGTGACGGCGGGCAGGCGGCAAGGAGCCAACATGCGTGGGGAACGCGGTCGAAGGAAGATCACCGTGGCGGCCGTCCAGGCTGCGCCCGTCTTCCTTGACGTCGAACAGACCATCGACAAGGTGGCCGACCTGGTCGCAACAGCATCCCGGCACGGCGCTGATCTTGTTGCATTCGGCGAGAGCTTCATCGCCGGATACCCGTTGTGGGGCGGAGTTGTCCCAGCCGTTGGGCAGCATTCGTTTTACGAGGACCTCGTCGCGTCCTCGTTAAGGGTGCCCGGTCCGCACACGGAACGGCTCGCAGCCATCGCCAGGCGGTTCGAGGTCACACTGTCAATCGGTATCAACGAGTTGGCGCCGAACAGCACGGCTCAGGTGTTCAACACCAATCTCGTTTTCGACCGGCGCGGCGATCTCGTCAACCACCGCCGCAAGCTCGTCGCCACCTGGTATGAGCGGCTGACGTGGTCACACGGGGATGGTTACGACCTACGGCCAGTGCCGATCGATGGCTGGTCCCTTGGAGTGCTCATCTGCGGCGAGAACACCAACACGCTGGCGCGCTATGCCCTGCTGGCCCAGGGCGAGCAAGTCCACATCGCAAGCTATCCGCCGGCATGGCCGTTCGAGCAGCGGGACGGCAAACCCGAGTACGACCTCGTGGACAGCATCCGCCTTCGCGCAGCCGCACACTCATTTGAGGGCAAGGTGTTCACGGTCGTTGCTGCCACGGCACTCGACGCGGCGGCACTGGACCGCGTCGCTCAGGGTGATCATGAGATCGCCCGGTTGTTGACCGGCACCCCAACGGCTTCGCTCGTCGTCGGCCCCCGTGGAGAAGTGATTGCCGGACCGCTTGTCGGGGAAGAAGGCATTGTCTACGCCGAGCTCGACCTCCAAGAGGCCGTGTCGCTCAAGCTGGCGCATGACATCGTCGGCACGTACAACCGCTTTGATGTGTTCCAGCTGACTATGAACAGCACCCGGCACATACCGCTGACCGTTGTCGGTCAGAGCGCGGCGTCAGCCCGTCCGAGGGCTGACGGAGCGCGCCGCGACCAGCCTGCCGAGCGGCGACAGGACGATAACTCTGGGGACGGGTCCGCGGAGCCGGAATCCACCGAGTCGGCTGTCGGTGACTACCATGGTTAACGAACAGCAAATTACGCGATCGTTTTTCGATGTCTCGTACGAGCGAAGCATTGCCGCGCGGCAACCGGACCGGCATGTCCCCGCAGCACCTCGATATTCACTGCGATGGCGCCACCCGGTACCCGTGTTGGTCAGTGACTACTTTGGTATGCAGGGCGCTCCGCTCGGCGGCTCGAAGGCCACGGCGTTCGTCGATGATATGCGGCGGTGGTTCAGCCAGCCCAATGGCCCATCGGCGCACGAGGTCATGCATTGTAAGGATGAGGCGCAGCGACCGACCACGGTGGTCGTCGCTTACTGGACATCCATGAGTGATCACGCTGCCTGGACGACAGCCTCGGCTTGGCGGACCTGGTGGGATGACCCCGCCCGAGTCACGGAGGATGTCGGCTACTGGCGCGAACATCTGGCATGCCCGTATGACCGCCATGAAACCATTTATTCCGACCCGAAATATCGGATCGGGCTTGGGCGCACCCCGGATGCGGAAATCGTTCCAATCACGACAAACGGCTATTTTGGGGCAGCCCGAGACCGTATACCACTGTCCGCGATCGACGAGCTGAAGGGTGCAACGATCCCCTCTCTGCCGTCGGTCCGCCGGAGTGTAGCGGGGCGTCGAGTGTCGGTGGTGGTGCCGAATAACCTCACTATTCTGCGGTCCGGTCAGTTCTGGCACGAGTCTGAACCCGAACAGGCCGAAGACTATGAGCGCAACCTACAGGTGAAGCTCGACCGTGGCATGGACTACCTTGAAGGCAACCCGGACTCCGGGTGCCTCTATCTCCGCCGTATGACGAATCTTTCCGACACCGGCGAGCCTAGGAGGGAAACCTCGATACAGGCGGTGTTCGGCTCCCTTGCAGCCCTCGAGTCTTGGTCCTCGTCGCACGAGACCCATCTGGCGATTTATCGGCACGCCATCGCGATGAAGCGGCAATACGGCGACCGCCGAGATGTCGTGACGTGGCACGAACTGTTCGTCATGCCGGGCGGGACCCTCTTCGAATACCTCAACTGTGCCGACGGCACGGGACTGCTGCCATTCGCTGCACATCTGGAGCCAAGTGGCGACATCACCGCCAATCCCGCAATTGGATAACCAAAATCAGAAAATCACCCTAGAGGGAGCTCGAGACACCGCCGTCACACGAGTGACGGCAGCTTAGCTCTTGCTTCGAATCGATGAGAAGGAGTCGTACAATGCAAAGACCACATGGCCGGCTCGGCCTCGGACTCTTAGCCGTCGCTTCGGCGGTGCTGCTACTGATTACCGCTGGCTGCAGTGCAAAGCCTGCCGGCGAGACAGCCTCGGACCAGCCGATCGCCGTGGGCAGCATCCTCGACGCGACCGGGCCGCTTAACGTCCTCGGCAAGCCGAACATCGACGCGACCAAGCTGGCAGTAAAGGACATCAACGACAGCGGTGGTCTGCTGGGCCGGCAGTTGAAGCTGATCAGCTACGACTCGCAATCCGACAACGCCATGTACACGCAGTACGCCAACAAGCTCACGCTTGAGAACAAAGTCTCTGTGCTCATGGGCGGCATCACCAGCGCCTCCCGGGAGGCGATCCGCCCGATCGCGGACCGGTCCAAGACTCTGTACTTCTACAACCAGCTCTACGAGGGCGGCGTCTGCGACAAGAACGTCTTCAACACCGGCCCCGTCCCGTCGCAGCAGCTGGCTCCGCTGATTCCGTACGCCGCCCAGCACTTCGGCAAGAAGATGTACATCGTGGCGGCCGACTACAACTTCGGACACATCTCGGCCGGTTGGGTCAAGAAGTACGCTGAGCAGGCCGGCGCCAAGATCGTAGGCGAGGAGTACATCCCGCTGGAGAGTTCCGAGTTCGGGCCGGTGATCAACAAGCTGCAGGCCGCGAAGCCTGATGTGGTGGTGTCGCTGCTGGTCGGCGGTAACCACGCGGCGTTCTACCGGCTCTTCTCCTCGACCGGCCTCAACACCAGCATGAAGATCGTCTCGTCGACGTTCGGCGATGGCAGCGAACACATCGTGCTTGCCCCCAACGAGAGCAAGGGCATCACGGTCGCGTTCCCGTACTTCCAGGAGCTCAAGAGCCCTGCAAATGAGGCGTTCACAGCCAAGTGGCACGCGGCCTACGGCAGCGACTACCCGTATGTGGCCAACTCCGGGGTGACCGTCTACAACGGCTGGATGCTGTGGGCGGCGGCCGTGCGACAGGCGGGCTCGCTCGACCGGGACAAGGTCATCGCCGCCCTGGAGTCGGGCCTGTCGATCGACACACCAAGCGGCAAGGTTTCGCTCGACCCTGGCTCGCATCACGTGACCCAGAACGTGACCATTGCCGAGGCCAACGACCAGCATGGCTTCAAGATTCTCGAAACAGAGGCCAATGTGCCGCCCGCCTTCGAGAAGTCGGTGTGCGACCTTCAGAAGAACCCGAACACCAACAAGCAGTTCCTGCCGTAGGTCAGGTAGAGGGATCAGTATGCAACTCGACCAACTTGTCAGCCTCAGCGTCTCGCTGCTCAGCAACATCGCTCTGCTGATCATCATTTCGCTGGGCCTCGCGGTCATCTTCGGGATGATGGGTGTGATCAATCTGGCCCACGGTGAGTTCCTGATGCTCGGCGCGTACCTCACGTTGACCGCCGTGCGGGTAGGGGTGAACGTGTGGGTAGCGATGCTGTTGGCGGCGTTCGGCGTCGGCGCGGTCGGCCTGCTGGTCGAGCGGTTGCTGATCCGCCGCCTGTACGGCCGGATGCCGGCGACGATGCTGGCGACGTGGGGACTGAGCCTGATTCTTACCCAGGTCATGGTCCTGATCTACGGTCCGGCCAGTCGCGGCATTCCTACGCCCTTGGGCAGCGTCCGCGTCGGCGAGTACTCCATCTCGGAGTACTCGCTGGCGTTGATCATCGCGGCGGTCGCGATGCTCGCCCTGACCTACCTAGTGCTGACCCGTACCCGGTACGGGACGATGGCGCGCGCCGCCGCGACGCTGCCGCAAATGGCGTCGGCGGTCGGGGTCGACGTGCGCCGGACCAACATGCTCACCTTCGGCTTCGGTGCGATGCTCAGCGGCGCGGGTGGCGCACTGCTCGCGCCCATGACGGCGGTTGTGCCGAGCATGGGGCAGGCATACGTCGGTCGAGCCTTCATGACGGTCGTCGTCGGTGGTCCGGGAGTGCTCTCTGGAACAGTCAGCGCATCCGGGCTGCTCGGTGGCGTCAACTCGGTGCTTTCCAACCTGACCACGTCAGTCCTCGGCACAGCGGCTCTACTCGTCGTGGCCATCGTGCTTCTGCGGTTCCTTCCGACCGGAATTTCGGGACGTCGGGGGAGGAGGACGTGACATTGCGTGTCGTTCCTGAGCGGTCCTCGCGCCTTGAGCCCGCACGTCGACGCTGGTGGCAGCGCATACCTCTCGAACTGCCTGGCGTCGCGGGGGTCACGCTCGCGGGAGGGGCGCTGGCCGGTGTGATCGCCCCGTTCCAAGCTCAGTCCTGGAGCCTGTGGGTCATCTATGGCCTGCTCGCGGTGAGCTTTACCTTCGTCTGGGGCCACGCAGGCATCTTCAGCTTTGGACAGAGCGCGCTCTTCGGTGTCGGCGGCTATGCGTACGCGATCGTGGGCATCAATGTATCGGGGCGAACTGGTGAGACGCTCAGCGCGCTCGCGGCCGGCGTGCTCGTCGCCGCGCTCGCGGCCGCAGCGCTCGGCTACTTCATGTTCTATGGCAACGTGGGTGACGTCTACGTCGCGATCATCACCCTCGCTGTCACGCTCGTGCTTTTTACATTCATGTCCACCACGGCGGACCCGAGCTACCACATCGGCGAGGCGCTGCTGGGCGGTTACAACGGCGTCGTCGGGGTCCCTCCGCTACTACTGCCGGGCGGCGACGGCGGTCGAGTGCTGGACCCCAACGGGCTGCTGTTCGTCAGTGTCGCCGTCGCCGCTGTCGTAACCTTCGGCATACATCTGATGCTGCGTCGGCCGTTCGGTCGGATCCTCGCGGGACTGCGCGAGAACGAGCTGCGCACGCAGCTGCTGGGCTACGACGTCCGGCGCTACAAGTTGCTCGCGTTTGTGATCGGTGGCGCGGTTGCCGGACTTGCAGGCGGACTCTTCGCGGCGTGGGGCACCTTCATCAGCCCTGGCGTGTTCAGTCTTCAGCAGGCATCGCTGGTCGCGATCTGGGTGCTGGTCGGCGGCCGACGATCGTTGCTCGGCGCGTTCGTCGGGGTGGCCGTCGTCCAGGGCTTGTCAGACGCGCTCGGTGGCGGCGGTGGGTCAGCTACCCCCATTATCCTCGGAGCCGTTCTCATCGCTGTGGTGCTGGCCCTTCCTGAAGGTGCCTTGCCGGCTTTGTATGCGGCTGCCCGTCGGGTACTGCCCACCTTTGCCGTCCCTCGTTCCGCACACGGCGACGCGGCCGCCACGGCCGACGGTGAGATGCCCGGCCTGCTGGACAGGAGCGGTGCCGACCGTTCGGCGGCGGCCGAAGGCGCGCTCGGCGGCGCGCCCCGCGCGGCGAGCGCGATCACCGCGGTTGACCTGCGTAAGGAATTCGGCGGAGTGATGGCGCTCGACGGCGCTTCGCTGAACGTCACGCCGAACGGCGTGCACTGCCTGATCGGGCCGAACGGCGCGGGCAAGAGTACGTTCTTCAACCTGCTGGTCGGTCGGTACCGGCCGACATCGGGACAGGTGTTGCTCGGCGACGAGCCGATCACCAGGCGACGTCCGGACGAGCGGGCCCGTCGAGGCATCGGTATCAAGCTGCAGGTGCCGAGCTTGTACCACGAACTGCAGGTATTCGAGAACATCTGGCTCGCCGCGTATGCCGCCGTGCATGATGTCGACGCGGCGAACACGCGGACTGCGGCTGTGCTGGCGTGGCTACAACTGTCCGGCAAGGCCGACAAGCCGGCGAGCGCGTTGTCGCACGGCGAGCACCAGTGGCTCGAGATCGGCATGGTCATGGCCAGTTACCCCAGGGTCGTGCTGCTCGACGAACCCACAGGTGGGATGACCCGCGAGGAGACGCTCCGAGCCGTCACACTGATCCATGATCTGGCCCGCACTGCGACCGTCATTGTAGTTGAGCATGACATGGAGTTCGTCCGTCGGCTTGGCGCTCCGGTCACCATGTTTCATGAGGGCCGGGTCTTCGCCAGCGGCAGCATAGAAGCGCTGCGGGCCGACGAGCGGGTCCTCGACATCTACCTGGGAAGGGGGGCGGGCAATGCTACGGATTGACCGAGTCCGCGCCGGCTACGGCCGAACGGCGATCCTGGACGACGTATCGCTCACCGTTCCCGACGGTGCCATGATCGCCGTGCTCGGCCGCAACGGCGTTGGCAAGTCCACGCTGTTGAAGGCCATCATCGGCATCGTCCCAGTCATGCGGGGTCAGCTGAGTCTGGACGGTCGTGACCTGACCCGAACCCGGACGCATGAGCGTGCCCGTGGCGGCATCGCATACGTGCCGCAAGGGCGGGATATTTTTGGGGAGCTCAGCGTCCTAGACAACCTACGCGTCGCGGCCTACGCGACCCGGCCGAAAGGGTGGCCACAAGCGCTCGAGCAGATACTCGACGAGTTTCCGGTACTGCGTGACAAGCGCATGCAGCGCGGAGACAAGCTCAGCGGTGGCCAACAACAGATCCTCGCACTGGCGCGCGCTCTGATGACCAACCCGCGAGTGCTTCTGCTCGATGAGCCGTCCGAGGGCATCCAGCCCTCCATCGTCGACCAGATCGCCGAGACCGTCTGTCGGATCAACACCGAGCGGGGCATCACAGTCTTGCTCGTCGAGCAGAACCTCGACTTCGCCGCCAAGATCGCAAGCCATGCGTACCTTATGGACAAAGGGCAGATCGTGCGCGACCTACCTGCCCATGACCTTCTCAGCGACCGTGACCTGCAGCACGAGTTCCTCGGCGTCTGACGATTCACATGAAGCCAGACCGGAGACCGACAATGGCCTTAGAGCGTCCTACCCCTGAAATCGTGCGCCGAATCGCCGACAGCTTCGGCTTCACGCTGACCGCCGAAGCGTTGGCAGAGTTCTGCGACTTGATCGACGAGGGCCTGGCGAACTACGAGATCGTGGATGCCGCATGGGCCGCACGCGCACCGCAGGCGGCGGTCCGACCGTGGACCTGGCCGTCCCCCGGCGAGAACCGGCTCGGGGCGTGGGCGGCACGCGCCAACATCACCGAGTCCGACGAGGGACCGCTGGCCGGCAGGCGGGTCGTCATCAAGAACAACGTGGCAGTTGCCGGCCTGCCGATGGCCAACGGCTCGAAGACCCTCGAAGGATACATTGCCGACGAGGACGCCACCGTCGTCCGGCGGATCCTCGCGGCCGGAGGAACGATTGTCGGTACCTCCGTGTGCGAAGATCTCTGCCTATCCGGCGGCAGCCATACGTCGGCGTCCGGCCCTGTACGCAACCCCTGGAGCACCGAGCACAGCAGTGGAGGCTCCAGCTCGGGCAGTGCGGTCCTGGTGTCGACCGGCGAGGCCGACATGGCCATCGGTGGCGACCAGGGCGGGTCGATCCGGATGCCCGCATGCTGGTCCGGGATCGTCGGCCTGAAAGCCACCTACGGGCTAGTTCCATACACCGGGGCGTTCCCTATCGAGTTGACGCACGACCACCTCGGCCCGATGGCGCTGACCGTGGCAGACGTCGCGCTGCTGCTGTCGGTCATCGCCGGCGCGGACGGGTTGGATCCCCGGCAGGCTGGGCTTCCGGCGGCACGGGACTACACCGCGGGCATCGAGGACGGCGTGTCCGGGCTGCGAGTCGGCCTGCTGCGCGAGGGCTTTGGACAGCCGACAAGTGAGGCCGAGGTCGACGACGCGGTGCGCGCTGCCGCGGACGTGTTGGCCGCCGCCGGCGCCAAGGTGGTGGACGTCTCGATACCCGAACACCGGGACGTCGGGATGGCGTTGTGGAGCGTCATCGTGACCGACGGTGCGGTATGGCAGATGATTCACGGCAACGGGTATGGGAGGAACTACCGGGGCCGGTACAGCCCGTCGGTGATGCGCGCCTACGCAAACGGACGAAGAGAGCACTTCGCCGACGTGTCGCCAAGCGTCCAGTACGCCGCGCTTCTCGGGCAGTACATGATCGAACGTTTCGCCGGCACGCATTACGCGAAGGCGCAGAACCTGTCGCCAGTGCTACGCACGGCCTACGACCGGGCGTTCGGCGAGGTGGATCTGCTGTGCATGCCGACGATTCCGATGCGCGCTACGCGGCTCCCCGCGCCCGATGCGCCGGTGACCGAACGTGTCCGTCGAGCTATCGACATGCTCACGAACACCGCGCCGTTCGACACGTCCGGACACCCGGCGATCAGTGTCCCCGCTGGCGTTGTTGACGGGCTGCCAGTGGGCATGATGCTGGTGGGCCGGCAGTTCGACGAGCCAACAGTTCTGCGTGCGGCTCGAGCGTTCGAGGCGTCGGTCGGTGGGTTCCTACAGGCGCCCGGGCAGCGATAAGACGTCCTCTTGTGACGGCAGGCGCCGGCCGCGGACCGGGTTGCATCGCGGCGCCCTGCTTGTCGGCCGGCTTGTGGGCATGGTCACCGGACCGTGCTGGTGGCCTCCGGCGGCTTCTCCTCGGCCGCCGGAGGCCATCGCTTCATGTCTTTGGATCAGTGGGCGGACAGCCCGTCTCAGATCAGCATCAGTGGTCCGCGTAGGTGCTTGCGCAGCTCCGTGAGGAACGCGATCAGGCCGGCGGTGTTGTAGCTCTGCCCGGCTTGGTCTGGAAAACCAGCGGTCTCGAACAGCTCCGCCGTCCGGATCCGCCGTTCCCGTAACGCATTCACGTCACGGCTGGGACCACGGCCGGGGGCTTGTCGACCGGGACGTTGCAGGCCGTCGTTGCGCCGGTGGGTGCGTGCGAACCTGCCGGAGGAGACCCGCCGGGAAGAGGTGCGGGTCCTTGGCGACACGCCGCCGCCGGGGCACGAGGCGCAGGTCGACTACGGCCGGTTGGGCATCCGGTCGGTGGCAAGCGGGTGACGGTGTGGGCGTTCGTGCTGGTGCTGTAGCACTCGCGGCACATGTTTATGCGGCCGGTGCTGCGGATGGACCAGCGAGCGTGGACCGAGGCACACGTGGAAGCGCTCCGGTTCCTCGGCGGGGTGCCGGCGCGGATCGTTCCGGACAACCTGGCCACCGGGGTGGAACACGCTGACCTGTACGACCCGAAGCTCAACCGCACGCATGCCGAGCTGGCCGAGCACTACGGGCTGCTGGTCGACCCGGCCCGGGCCCGCAAACCCCGCGACAAAGCCACGGGTGGAGCGGCCGATGCCACACGTGCGGGACTCGTTCTGGCGTGGCCGACAGTTCACGTCCCTGGCTGAGATGCAGGCCGCGGCGGTGCGCTGGTGCACCGACGTCGCCGGGCAGCGGGCCCGCCGGCCCCTGGACGGCGCCGCTCCGGCTGCGGTGTTCGCCGCGGTGGAGGCCGGCGCGTTGCAGCCGTTGTCGGCGCGTGCGTTCGTGCTGGCCACCTGGTCGACCGGGCAAGGTCGGCCCGGACAACCACATCAAGGTGGGCAAGCGTTGTACTCGGTGCCGTGGCGGCTGATCGGGCAACGCCTCGACGCCCGGGAGACCTGGACCACCGTGCTGGTCTTCCACAATGGACAGTTGGTCGCCACGCACGGCCGCGCCGACAACGGCAAACGCACCGACATGTCGCACTACCCGCCGGAGAAGATCGCGTTCGCGATGCGGACCCCGGCATGGTGCCGCCGCCGCGTCGGCGAGATCGGCCCCGCCGCCAGCGCGGCCATTGCCGCGCTGCTGGAGGTCGGGGCCTTGTTCCGGCTGCGCTCAGCGCAGGGCGTGCTCGGCCTGGCCGACAAACACGGCCGCGAGTGGCTGGAGTTGGCCTGCGCCAAGGCGATCGCGGCCGGCGACCCCTCCTACCGCACGATCAAGGGCATCCTCGGCGCCGGCGCGGAGACCGACCCGCCGCCACCACCGACCGGGGACGGCGGCGCCAGCGCGCACCTGCACGGCCCGGCCGCGCTGTTCGGCAACGTCTATCCGCTTCCCAGCCGCGACGGCGGCGAGGGGGATGCGCCAGCCGAGGAAGTCGAGACTCTCGCCGATGTGGGTGAGGCCACCCGCCAGCGGGTACCCGTCATTGCCGAGAGGCTGAGAGCGACAGTTCCCTCACGGATGGCGGCCGTTGGATTGGCGGACACCTGTTATCCGGCGTGGAGAGCTGTACTCCTGCGCCGGCGTACGCTGCTCGGTGAGGGTGGATGATCCGCCGATCCGGGAGAATCTCGCCGGTGTCCTCGAACAATACGACACCGTTGCAGAGCAAGCTCCACCCTTGTATCGGGTGGTGTGCGACCACACGTGCTGCCGTGCGGTCGTTCCCCATCGCTGGTGGGCAAGAAGGCTGATGCTGACACATTTCCGTACTTCGATCTTGTTAGCTCGGCTGTAGCGATTACGACCGGCACGACACCAGTTGTCCGGCTAGGGTCCGCCTACGACACCGGAAGCAGCCGGAAATAGACAGGTTCCGGTGCCTACGCGTGGAAGGTAGGTACCGGAACCTGGCGGTGTTAGCAGTGCGTTCCGCGCTTAGCTTGAGGTCACCATGGGGGCTGTCGGCGTCACCGTGCTGCAGAGCGAATCTGCGGGTTGAGGTGGCGAGTTTCGTTGGATGTCTGCGGGGGTTGGTTGACGTGTGCCGTTCCTGTGACCCTGCGGAGAGGCACTCCGCCACCTTGCCGAAGGCCTGTTCGACACTAAGGAAGGTGGGCACCTGGACTATTGTGACGGTGATCTTCCTTGGGTCGTCCGCTGTCTGCATTGTGGCTCCTTTGTCGATCGCCGCCCCACTTCGACTGTGTCGAGAATTGCCGACATCATGTGGGACGGGATCTCTGACTACCTTCACGTTAACACCGATTTTGGGTAGTTGACAGGGCGTTTCGGAGCACTTGCAAGAGCGCATGATATCGTCGAGACTAGTCGACAATATGGAGGGTGGGGGAGGAGTCGTGCGTGAGGAACTAGAACAGGCAGGCCTGGACCCGAAGGAGGCTGAGGTGTACCTCGCCGTACTCGAGCTTGGCAACCCGACCGTCGCCCGGGCCGCCGAGGCGGCTCAGGTGAGCCGGACCAGTGCCTACGACGTCGTGCGCAGGTTGTCTCGGCGAGGGCTGGTAACGGTGACTGAGATCGGTCCGACGGGAGAGCCGGCGGGCCGTGGCCGCGGGGTCTTGCGCGCAACTGACCCGGAGCAGTTCCTCACTGAGTGGCGCGAACGGGGAAACGTGCTGAAGGAGCTTGTTCCACGCCTCAAGGCCGTCATGAGTACCCAGACGTCCAGACCTCGTGTGCGATATCTCGAAGGCCATGCTGGCATCACGGCTGCCCTGTGGGAGACGCTGACCTGGGGCGTTCCCCTGAAAGGGATTCTGTCCATGGCTGACCTGCTCCAGGTTCCAGGCCGGCCGACGATGGACGAGTACATCGCCCAGCGCCGTGATCGCGGCATCACTCTCCGGGTGGTGCGTTCTCCTGAGAAGGAGACCGACAAGGTTTGGCCTACAAACGCGCGGGACCTGCGCGAGGTGCGCTTCGCCCCACCGCAACACACATTCACGATGACGATGATGATCGGTTCCGAGTCGGTGGCAGTGATCTCCTCACGACGAGAGAATTTCGCCATGATGATCGACAGTAGCGAGTACGCCGATCTTCAGTCGGGTCTGTTCGACCAGCTGTGGGCGGCAAGCACGCCAACCTGAGCTTGCCGTTCAGTCTGCGGCGGTCGGGGCTGACCCCGGCTTATCGTGCAGGCAGCCCTTGTTTGATCGCTTTACCTGTCGAGGGAAGGGATCCGTAGCCACCGGTGCGGGGAACAAGCCGTCGCTGTGCGTAGCGAGCAGCTCCTCACCACATCGGTCGAGGCCCAGGGTGGTGAAGGAAAGGTCCGCGCCGATACCACCGTGGTGTCGGTCGATGTGAATTACCCGACCGACTCCGGCCTGCTGGCCAGCGCGGTCGTGAAGATCTACCGGCTGATACGGCGAACCAAAACCGTCGGCGCCGCAACCCGAACGACGTGCCGTGACCGTAGCCATGCCGCTGCCCGATCGGTCCGCACGACCGCCTCGATCCTGCGCTGCGCGGCGCGGCAGCTCGCCAGGAAGCTCACAGCACAGTAGCCCGTATCACCGCCGAGTTGGTTCGGCGATCCGCCGCATCCGTCAACGTGTCGGCGTGGATCATGGACACCCTCGCTCGTCTTCGCTGTCCCGGATCCCTTGGAATGGCCCGTCGATGGTTCGTACCGTCATGCAACGGCGCAGCTCGACCGTGAGCGCAAACGCGGTGCGGCGGTTTCGCCGTGACTAACTCCGCGGTTGTGATGCCGGGGCGGCTCCGGCGCGTGCGCGGTCGCCGCGGTGGCGCTGCACCACGCCGGGCTGGAGGGCGGTGTGGTGGTGGTCGACGTGCTCGGCGGCCGGCTCAGTACTGCAGTGGGGGCCTGCGGTCATCGTCGCCCACGGCGACGTCGACGCACAGGCCATCCGCCAGCTGGCGCCACCCTACTCCTGGGTCTGAGCCGCCTCGCGGAACACGCGGTCGGGCATCGAGTCGCGCTGCGGGCCCTTCGCGGCAGCCCGTACGGCGGCGGCCACGGCCGGCGCGACCCGCGCGTCGAACACGCTGGGCACGATCACGGTCGGGTTGAGCTTGTCCTCGCCGACCGTGTCGGCGATCGCCTGCGCGGCGGCCAGGGCCATCGCGTCGGTGAACTCGCGCGCCTGCGCGTCGAGCATGCCGCGGAACACGCCCGGGAACGCGAGCACGTTGTTGATCTGGTTGGGCTGGTCGGAGCGGCCGGTGGCGACGATCGCGGCGTGCTCGCGGGCCTCCCGCGGGTCGACCTCGGGGTCGGGGTTGGCCAGCGCGAACACGATCGCGCCGGGCGCCATCGTGGCGATGTCGGCGCCGGTGAGCAGGTTGGGGGCGCTCACCCCGATGAAGACGTCGGCACCGCGCAGCGCGCCGGGCAGGTTGCCCGAGTAGTTGTCCTTGTTGGTGTGCTCGGTCAGCCACTGCCAGCTGGCCGAGAGCCCGGTCATGCCGCGGTGCAGCGCGCCGGGGCGGTCCGTGGCGATCACGTCGCCGACGCCCTGGCGCAGCAGGAGCTTCATGATCGCGGTACCGGCCGCGCCGGCGCCGCTGACCACGACCCGGACCTGGCCGATCGGCTTGCCGACGACGCGCAGGGCGTTGGTGAGCGCGGCGAGCACGCAGATCGCGGTGCCGTGCTGGTCGTCGTGGAACACGGGGATGTCCAGCTGGTCGCGCAGGCGCTCCTCGATCTCGAAGCAGCGGGGCGCGGCGATGTCCTCGAGGTTGATGCCGCCGTAGGCCGGCGCGATCGCCTTCACGATCGAGATGATCTGGTCGGTGTCCTGCGTGTCGAGCACGACCGGCCAGGCGTCCACCCCGCCGAAGCGCTTGAACAGGGCGGCCTTGCCCTCCATGACGGGCATTGCGGCATACGGCCCGATGTTGCCCAGGCCGAGCACCGCGGAGCCGTCGGTGACCACGGCGACGGTGTTGCGCTTGATCGTGAGCCGGCGGGCGTCGTCGGGGTTCTCGGCGATGGCCAGGCACACCCGGGCCACGCCGGGGGTGTAGGCGCGGGACAGCTCGTCGCGGTTGCGGAGTGCGACCTTCGGCGCCACCTCGATCTTGCCGCCGAGGTGCAGCAGGAACGTGCGGTCGGAGACCTTGCGAACGTCGACGCCGTCGAGCTTCTCGAGGCCGGCGACGACCTGTTCGGCGTGTGAGGAGTCGGCGGTGTCGCATGTCAGGTCGACCACGACGTTGTTGCTGTCGGAGTCGACGACGTCGACCGCGGTGACGATGCCGCCCGACTCGCCGACCGAGGTGGTCAGGCGGCCGATCGCGGAGGCGTCGGCGCGGACGGAGACACGGATGGTGATGGAAAACCCGGCGCTGGGCAGTCTGTGTGCGGCAGGTGTCACACCACCATTTTCACCCTGGCAATCACCCGTCCGGCGGTGGCCGGTGCCACCATGAACTACCTCACTGCCAGCGTGACCCGAACGAGGCCGCAATCCGATTGCACCGTGGCCCCTCCTGGACATGCCGCGGGTGCAGCCGCCTCACACGAGCGAAATTCGCCTGCCATGCCTCGTGTGGCAGCCCGGCTAGGGTGGCGAACGCGCACAGATGCGGTTCGTGCTGCGCCCAGCTGTCCAGTTCCCGCAGGTGACCCTGAGGGGCCGCGCAACTGGTTCGCTTGGCCCACAAGTCCGGGTTGAGGAACATCGGTACAGGAACTGGCGCTGCGACGTGGTTGGGCCACGACCGTGGTGACCGCCGCCGCGCTCGCCCTGGCCTGGAAGCGGGTTCCAGCGGCGACGGCGCAGATCTCGGGGTATCGGCGTTGACCGGACCGTCTCCGTACGCGGCCTTGTAGGGGGATGGTCGTTCAAGACCTCAGCGCGTTCCGGATCGTCTGCCGCGACTACTTTGGTGCAGGCCTGATCCCCGGGGACGCCGAGGATTGCGCACAGGCCTGGGCAGCAATGGTTCTATGCGCTGCCGCAGCCCGTCGGGCACGATCCACTGCGGCTGCTCACGGCGCCTCACGGATCGACATCCGCGATCATCATCCACAAAGGACGAAAGGCTATAGATCACTTCTGGTAGGAATTCTAAGGCCATAGCGTCATCATTCCGGACTTGGCGTCGTGCGTCTGCGCATGCGTGCGGTCCGGATGGCGACGAGGGTACTGGTCGGAAGGGCCACGGCGTGAGGCAGGCAAATCATTGGGTCCCCGGCAAGGAGCCCGTAGGTGAGCCAGAAGGCGCTTGCGGCGGCAGCAAGAACGTATGTGCGCGCCGACACCCCGGCCACGCCCTCGTCCGTTCGCGGGGTGAGCAGCTGCGGCACGGCGGCGAGCGCTGCGGTGGTGACGGCTACGCCGGTCAGTAGCGGGACATTGTGGGCCACGCTGAGGATCGCGACGCTGAGCAGCCCGAATGAGATCAGCACCCGAACCCGCAGCGTCGGTCGTTTACAAATCAAGATCACCATCAGCACGAGAAGAGCCGCGAGTGGTGGAATCTGCCCAGCCAGCAGGCCAAGGTCGTGGCGAACTAGCGCGTAGCAAGCCCAGGCGAGTCGGGACATGTAGCCGACAAGCACCGTGCCCAGCGAGACACCTGCCACGCTGCCGAGCGCCCTGGTGACCTGAGGCCAGGCATAGATCGCGTTCAGCGTCGTGCCAACAACGCTGACCAGCGTGGCGGCGTCCGAGTTCATCATCGTTCGTGTCTCTCCGGCGGGCGATGACGGCCAGTCACCGCTGGTCAGCGTCCGCCAGTCACGTCAAGCGTCGTACCAGTGACGAATGCGGCATCCGGCGACAGCAACCAGGTCACGGCGCGTGCAACGTCCTTGACCGTGCCGGCTCGGCCGAGGGGCTGCTGCGGGCCGAGGCGCCGGGCTCGGTCCGGGTCGCCGCCAGTGGCGTGCATCTCGGTGTCGATGATCCCAGGCCGGACGCTGTTGACGCGTATACCGTGGGGGGCGACCTCGAGCGCGAGACCGCGCGTGAGGGTATCTACCGCGGCCTTACTGGCGGCGTAGTCGACGTACTCATTAGGCGATCCGAGCACCGCTGCCTTGGACGAGATGTTGACGATCGCGCGATTCGGAAGATGGCTGCCGCGCATCCGGACCACCGCTTCACGGCAACAGCACGCGAGACCGATGACGTTGACGCCGAGGATCCGGGACCACCGGTCGGGTCCGATCTGGTCGAAGGTGCACTGCTGTTCGAGGATGCCCGCGTTGTTGACCATCGCGATCAGACTGCCCATCTCGTCAGCGGCGGCGAACAGATCGCTCACCTGTGCTGGGTCGCTGACATCGCATGGCACCGCCCGGACCGGGCTTTCCGGACGGTCGAGCTCGGCGACCACATCACGTGCACGCTCGTGGTTGCTGCGGTATCCCAACACGAGCGCCCGCCCCGGCACCCCAGCCAGTTCTCGGGCCACGCCCGCGCCGATACCGCGGGTGCCACCGGTGATGACGTAGACGCCAGGTGCCTGCATGTCGATCCTCCTGTGGTGAAGCGTGTCGGGCCGTGACCCTATGGGTCGGACCGACGCCCACGCGATGCGAGAATCACTCAATGAGTCGCAACGCGCCGTCCTCGATGATCGGTCGGCTCTTGGCGCTGCTCGACGCCGTCGCGGAGGCCGACATCACCAATCGCCGCGACCTCGCCCGATCAACCGGATTGCCTCAAGCGACATGCAACCGGATCGTCGCAAGGCTCGTCGCGGAGCGCATGCTCGCCGAAGGACCTGCGGGCCTGCGCCTGGGGTTGCGGCTCTTCGAGCTCGGTACTCAGGCCGCTCAGGCCGGCCTCACCCTTCTCGACGTCGCAGGCCCGTACTTACTCGACCTGCACGGCGCGCTTGGCTGGACAGTTCAGCTCGCCGTTCTGGACGGCGACACCGTGATCTACCTGCTCAAGATCGATGCCAGACATCGTCCCCGACTCGATACCCGCGTCGCCGGACGCTTCCCACCGCACTGCACAGGCGCAGGCAAGGCCCTGCTCGCGTTCAGCCCTCCCGAGGTGGTCGACAACATCCTCGACCGAACCGCCCTCATCGCCCGAACGCCATCGACCATCACCAACCGCCCACTCCTGCTGAGCGAGCTGCACGCGATCAGACGCCGTGGCTACGCTATCGATCGTGGCGAGTTCCAGACCGGCCTGGCCGGTGTCGCCGTACCCATCCGCCAACGCACACGACCGGTGGGTGCGGTGACCCTCAGCGGACCCACCGAGTCCTTCGACCCACCTCGCGCTGCCCACGCGGCCCAGGTCGTCGCCCAGTTAATCGAGTCCCGGCTGGCCCCAGGTCCGTAACGATTCGTAATGCACTACAACGTTGGTGCGTTGAGACGCCGGATGCACACAGCGACGAGCGGCCCATCCGCCGCGTACAGGTCCATCCAGACCGGCCGGCCGATCCGACCGTTCGGCCGCCGTTCGCGTAACGGCTTGCCCAGCGCGCCGGCAGCGGCGAAGCAGCCCGCCGCTTCGCCGGCCAGATCGACCTCGACGGACTCGCACCGCGGCTCGCGACGCCGTTGCTGGTCCTGGACGGCGGGCAGGACGTCATCCCGGGCGTGACGAACGGCGAGCCGCTGGTCCGGCTGGCGTCCCGTGGCGAGTACCGGTGCGTCGACCACGGCGACCACCTGCTCGGCAACGCCCAGCCCGAGTGCCTACCCCGGCCGTCGACTGGCTGCTCGACCACCTCACCGCACCGACCGAAGGGACGCCGGCATGACACGGTTCGACAACGCCGTCGCTGTGGTAGCCGGCGGTACGAGCGGAATGGGACTGGCCACCGAGCAGCCGCCTGATCTCCGAAGGCGCTCGCGGAGCAGGCGGTGACCGCCGAACGCAGCAGCACCCGCTCGGGTGAGCGCCGACCGGCGTCACAGTGGCCGCGCGGAGGCAGGCCTGGACTGCCTCAGATGTGACTTGGGGCTGGGGACGTGCCGGTTGCCAAGCGCGTCCCCGGCCGTGCGCGCGGTGGGGAGGCAGTTCACCTGCGACCTGTCGACACCTACCTCACGGTTGCCGTCGACGGGCACCAGCCAACGCACGGCGTCACCGCCCAGCGTCTCGGTATGGACGGCGACGTGGGTCATCGTGGGCGGGATCCGCAGAACGGGCCGGTTCCTACCCGCTACGGGCCTTGTGGATTACGTGCATTTCGCGCGTGGATATGCGGTCCAGCCACGTTCCCACAGCGTCCGCCGGTGGCTAACTTTCCTGGCAGTACCCACTGGAACCTAGACGCCAGGGAGTGACATGCCGACGGATGGGTCGACGCTTTCCGCCTTCAACGATGGTCAGCCGCAGGGGTTGGTCGAGGTTCGGGCGGCGACCAAGCGATTCGGCGAACTGTACGCGCTCCGGTCTGTGGACCTGACAGTCGGGCAGGGCGAGGTCGTCGTGGTCCTAGTAGTGCTTTGTTAGGTTTGTCGATGTCTGTAGCGGCGTGACCGTTTCAGTGGTCTATGGCAGGTGGGGCATGCGCCGGTCCAGGTCGCGAGCAGCTGTTGCAGTTCGCGGATGACCTTGTAGAGGGTCAGGCCGGCGCATCCGCTTTTGGGTCGTGCCGAAGCATGGTGATGAACAGGTGCGCGGCGGTGACGAGGGTGACGTGGCGGTGCCAGCCGGTCCAGGAGCGGCCTTCGAAGTGGTCCAGGCCGAGGCCGGTTTTGAGTTCGCGGTAGTCGTGTTCGATCCGCCAGCGGATTTTGGCGGTGCGGATCAGGTCGGCGGGGGTGGTGTCGGCGGGTTGGCTGGACAGCCAGTAGGTGACGGGTTCGGGCTGGTCGTCGGGCCATTCGGCGATCAGCCATCGTTCGGGCAGGCTGCCGTCGGGGTCGGGGGTGATGCGGTGCCCGGCCGGGCGGACGCGCAGGAACACGAACTGTGAGGTGAGGGTGCCTTTGCTGCCCTCGCGCCAGGAGACGGTGACCGTCACGGCGCGGCCGGCGTTCTGGATGTGCTGGGCGACGCTGAGCGCGTCGTAGGGGTAGTCCGGGCGGGTGCGGGACGGTGGCCGGCCGCGCCCGGAGGGTGCGCGCGGCGCCGGTGTCGCGTCGGCGGGGTGGGCGAGGGTCTCGCCTTTGACCTGGACGTTGTAGGCGATGTCACGTTCGTCGAGCGCGGCCCGGAACGGGCCGCTGTCGCCGTATCCGGAGTCCGCGGCCACCAGCGGTGGCCGTAACCCGTGCCCAGCGAGCCCGTCAATCATCTCGATCGCCAGCATCCACTTCGGACGGTGGCCCTCACCCTGTGGAACCGCGGACTTGCTGCGCCGCCGTCGCGCCGCCTCGGTCACCGCCTCGACATCGACCTCGACGGCGGTGGGCGCGGCCGGTGCCGCGGCCCGCGGGGCGTTCGTCAACCGCTTGCGCTGCTGGGCCTTGGCCGCCTTCACCGCCGCCGGTCCGGCTTTGGTCACGTCCCACGACTCCGGCAGGAACAACCGCCAATCGAGGGGACACGACGCCGTGTCGGTGACCGCGTGGACACTGACCCCGATCTGGCAGTTCGCGACCTTCCCGAGGGTGCCCGAGTACTGCCGGGCCACGCCGGGCGAGCCGGTGCCGTCCTTCGGGAACCCGGTGTCATCGATCGCCCACGCGACCGGCTCGATCAGCTCGACCGCCCGAGCGGCCAGCCGCGCTCGCACCGCAGCGGTGTCCCAGGTCGAGGTCGTCACGAACTGCTGCAACCCCTGATGATCGACCCCAAGACGTTCCGCCATCGGCTGCATCGACTTACGCCGCCCATCCAGCAACAGCCCACGCAGATACGTCACACCCTTGACCCGCTGATCCGACCGGGACAACGGCGCGAACACCTCCGCCGCGAACGCCTCCAAGCGTTGCCGCACAACCGAAAGCTCGTCAGGGGTCACCAAGGCATGAAACTACCCGCACCGCCCCAGCGACCCCACGACACGCCGCACCTAACAAAGCACTACTAGGCCCGTCGGGCTCGGGGAAGTCCACGTTGTGCCGGTGCATCAACCGGTTGGAGACCCTCGACTCTGGCGAGATTGTCGTCGATGGGCTTCCCCAGCCCGTGGAGGGGCGTGCGCTGTACCGGTTCCGCGCCGAGGTCGGCATGGTGTTTCAGTCGTTCAACCTGTTCGCCCACAAGACGGTGCTCGACAATGTGACGCTGGCACCCCGCCGGATTCTCGGGCTGGCCAAAGGGGTCGCCGAGCAACGGGCGCTCGACCTGCTCGAGCGGGTCGGGATCGCTGGCAAGGCGCGGGCCTACCCGGCTGAGCTTTCCGGCGGGCAGAGCCAGCGCGTGGCAATCGCTCGTGCGTTGGCCATGCAGCCCAAGGTCCTGCTATTCGACGAGCCGACCTCAGCGCTCGACCCTGAGATGACGCGGGAAGTGCTGGCGGCCATGCGGGAGCTGGCACAGTCCGGCACCACGATGCTCGTCGTGACCCATGAGATGGGTTTCGCACGGGAGTGCGCCGACCGCGTCGTGTTCATGGACATCGGGACAGTCGTCGAGACCGCCACACCCGAGACGTTCTTCACCAATCCGTCCACCGCCCGCGCCCGACAGTTTCTTACTTCAGCCTACTGACTCTCTCGATTGGAGCGGAGCCACCATGCGCCACAACATCCGCGCAGCGGCCCTATTCGCCGTTGTCGCCTTCATCCTCGCGGCCAGCGCCACCGGATGCGGCAAGTCCGACACCGGCACCGCCGCACGGCCCAGCGAGACGTTCGCCGCCGGCACCACCATGGACAAGATCCAGCAGCGCGGCAAGCTCATCGTCGGAGTGAAGTTCGACCAGCCGCTGTTCGGGCTGAAGAACCCGGTGTCCGGCAAGATCGAGGGCTTCGACATCGAGATCGCCAAGATGATCGCCAAGGACATCACGGGTAGCGACCAGAACATCGAGTACATCGAGACGGTGACCGCGAACCGAGAGGCGTTCATCCAGCAGGGCAAGGTCGACATCGTCGTTGCCACCTACGCCGTCAGCGAGGAGCGCAGGAAACAGGTCGGCTTCGCGGGCCCCTACTACGACACCGGTGTGTCCATCATGGTGCGCAAGGGGGAGGCGGCGATCAAGGGCGCGGCCGACCTCGCCGACCGGCAGGTCTGCACCGTAACCGGCGCCAAGTCCGCCGACCTACTGCCGACCATCCAGCCGAAGGCGCAGATCGTCAAGTTCGGAACTTACAGCAACTGTGCCCAGGCGTTGAAGGAGAAGCGGGTCGACGCGGTCGTCACCGGCGAGGCAATCCTGCTCGGCATCGTTGCGCAGAACCCGGACGCATTTCAGATGGTGGATGGCTACCTGGCCGGGGAGGAGAACGCCATCGGCTTCCCCAAGGACGACAGCGCGCTGCACGACTACCTCAACGACTTCCTCAGCAAAATCTTCGCCAGCGGCGAATGGCTGAAGGCGTACCAGGCCACGGTCGGCACGGCAACGCACCGCACGCCGGCGCCGCCGAAGATCGCCCTGTAGCGACCGCGTCGTGGACGTCCTGTGGAAGCACGCGGGGGAGATCGGGCAGGCGGCCGGCGCGACAGTGCTGCTGACCATACTGTCCTGGATCGGAGCCCTCGTGCTGGGAACGGTCGTGGCCGCGCTCCGGATGAGCGCGGTCCGACCGGCCCGCATCACGGCGGCGGGCTACGTGGCGATGTTTCGCAACGTCCCACTACCGGTGCAGATGGTGCTGTTCGTGTTCGGTCTTCCGCTCGTGGGGATCATCTATCCGCTGTTCGCCTCAGCGGTCATCGCCCTGGTGCTGTACACCGCGGCGTTCGTCGCCGAAACCCTCACCGGCGGCATCAACACCGTAGCCCGCGGTGAGCTGGAGGCAGCCCGGGCACTCGGTTTCGGTCCCGGGCGGGTGCTGCGCCACATCGCATTGCCGCAAGCGTTCGCATCCGTCGTGCAACCACTGGGCAACGTGCTGATCACGATGATGAAGAACACCTCGGTCGCCGCGGTCGTCGGCGTCGCCGAGCTCGCGTATGTCTCGGACGAAATCGCGACCAAGGAAGCGCAGACGTTCGTCGTCTTCGCCGCTGCCGTAGTCGTCTACCTGCTGCTGGGGCTGATCCTCGGGGTGGGCGTCGGATACCTCGAGAAGAAGGTGGCGTTCCAACGATGAACCTGCTGCACGACGTGGTCGGGCCGCAGGCCCGCCGGCGCACCGCCGTCCTGGAAGTCGGCGGGTACGCGCTCCTGGTCATACTGGGGTGGGTCGCGGTCGCTCGGCTCGCCGCACACGGTGAGCTCAGCACACGAGCCTGGGAGCCCTTCACCGAACCCGGCCTGTGGCGCCTGCTGGGTGAGGGGCTGCTCAACAACGTTCGCGCTGCCGCAGCCGGCATGATGCTGTCGCTCAGCCTCGGGATCCTGCTCGCGCTTGCGCTGCTCGCCCCCACGCGGGCCATCCGCTGGCCGGCCCGCGTGCTCACCGAGTTCTTTCGCAGCGTGCCATTGCTACTGCTGCTCTATTTCACGTCGCTCGTGCTGCCCGCCTACGGGCTGCGCTTGTCGGACTTCTGGTTCCTGACCCTCGCCCTCACCGTGTACAACATGGCGGTCATCGCCGACATCGTTCGAGCGGGCGTCCTCGCGTTGCCGCGTGGACAGTCGGAGGGCGCCCTTGCCCTCGGCTTCAGCCCATTCACGGCGATGCGGCTGGTGATTCTGCCCCAGGCGATCCGCGCCATGAGCCCGGCCCTGGTCAGTCAGCTCGTCATCCTGCTCAAGGGCACCGCGCTGGCCTACGTGCTGGGCGGATACGTCGAGCTGCTGCGCAGTGCCACGATCGTCGGCCAGTATTTCACCCGATCGGCGTTGCAGGCGCTCATGGTGGCCGCCGTGCTCTTCATGCTCGTCAACCTTGCGCTGTCGGGTCTTGCGCGGCTCTTGGAGCGGCGCCAGCGGCGACGGTATGGCCTGCACACGGTCGCCCGCGCTGGGGTCGAACTAGCGACTGTGCCAGCGGTGACCCGATGACGGCCTTGTCAGTGCACACCCCTACACCCTCGCACCATGACGGAAGGAGTTCCATGACCCGAATCTCGTAGAACGGTCATCGCCGCCGGCTCCTGCGGCCCGCCGTCGCTCTCGCCCTCGGCGCTATTCCGACGTCCGCTGACAGCGGACCGTCCGGCGGACAACCGCACGCCGAACGCCGGACGCACACCAACCGCCCCACAAACACCACCCAAGCCAAGTTCGCCCGAGCTGGGTGACATTGACCCTGGACAACCCCCACCGCGACCGAACTCGGCCGCCCATCCGCGCGTCCGTGGGTAACATGTGCGTCCCGAAACGATCCGGACGCGACCGTAGCGGACGTGCACAACCTGGATCGGGAACCGGCTCTCGCTGTCCTTTCGACCTGCACTACACCGCCCTGCTCAGACAGGCGGTACGCCTCGGCGCCGACGACGCGGAGAACATCGTCGCCGAGGCGTACTGCCAGCTCTACTACCGATGGCAGTGGCTACGTGGCCCAGACGCGGCGCCGGCCTATCTCCCGCTCGGTGGTGCGCAACCTTACCCGGATGAGGCTTCGCCATCTGCAGGTGGCCAGAAAGCATACCGAGCCGATCACTGACTCGATTGCGTTGGCGTCAGCAGAAACCATCGCCATGGTCCAAGACGAGCAACGTGTTCTCCTCGAGGAGCCGCGTCGACTACCGGACGCCAGGGCAAAGCGCTTGTTCTACGCCACTGGCTCGACATGCGGGAGAGTGAGACCGCCAACGCGATGGCATCTCCGTCGGGGCCGTCAAGTCGCACACCGCGCGGGGGATCGCCACGCTGACCAAGGTGATGGCGCCATGACGATGACCAGCAGCCGTGGTGGCCCCACCACCCGGCCGACCTCATTCCGCAGTCCGACCATGGCAAACGATGGAGCCATACGGCACTGTGAGCCGCCCCGGGCTTGGTGGTGGGGACTCGATCTTCTCCTAAGGCTCGATTGCCCCACCACCAAGCCCGGGGCGGTTCAATACACCATCACGTGCGGCGGCAACTTCCACCCGACCGCCGCGGCCTCCGCCTTGCCGCCACCACCGCCACGTCCACCACGTCACGCGGCATTGACGAAGCCAACACCCCAACGTAATCGCTTGAGACGAACGGTTCGATGCGCTGCTTCGCCCTCAACCATACCGACCATCGCACCCACGCCGAGCAGGACGCCGTGATCGGCGTCTACATCCGCTGGCGCAACCACCACACCACGCCCAACACCGCCCTCGGCCCCGAACTGAACAATCGAAAACCCGACTACCTGGCCAAGCCCGCGTGACGAGACGCAGGCTGGGTAACCGGCACCCGGCGGTGATGCGGTCAGGCGGTCGGCAGGCGGTGCGCATCCAGCGCGGTCAGCGCCTGTGCGACCGCCTGGCCGAGCGCGGCGGCCTCGGCCACCAGCCGTTCGTCGGGCTGCCGGTCCTGCTCCTGGACCCGGTCGGAGAGCCGGGCGCAACGCCGGGCGAGTCCGGCTGCCCCGACGGTGGCGGCGGAGCCGGCAAGCCGGTGCGCCAACTCGGCGGCCGATGCCACGTCGCCGCTCCCGATGGCTGCGGCGATCCGCTCGGCCGATACCGGTGCGGTTGCCGCGAACGTTTCGACCGCTTCGTCGAGCGCGCCGCACCGGCGCAGGTCGGTGAGCGCCTGCTCATCCCAGCAAAGTTCGGTTGCTTCATCGGCCGACAGCGTCCCATCGCCGCGCCACACCCGCAGCCGGAGTTCGGTGACGAGATGTTCCCAGTCGATCGGCTTGGCCGCGAACCCGTCCATGCCCGCGGCCAGACAGCGCTCCCGGTCCGCCGCGGTCGCCGATGCCGTCATCGCCACGAGCGGCACCCGCGAGTCGGGTGGCCCCTGCGAACGAATCGCTCGGCTGACCGCCATACCGTCGAGACCGGGCATGTGCAGGTCCAGCAGAACTATGTCGTACCGGCGAGCCCGCGCGGCGGCGATCGCCTCAGCGCCGCTGCCGACCACATCCACCTTGAACCCCGCACGGCGCAGCACCATCCGGGCGACGAGGCGGTTGACGTCGTCGTCATCGGCGACGAGCACGCGACCGAACTGGCCTGCGGGCACTGGCTCGATGCTGTCGATCGGCAACGGTGTCGGGGGATCCGCAATCGCCGGATGAGTGCCATCCAACGCCAGCCGGAACCAGAACCGGCTGCCGACGCCGGGCACGCTCTCCAGGCCGATCTGGCCATCCATGAGAGCCACCAGTTCGTTGCTGATCGTCAGCCCAAGGCCGGCGCCTTCCAGGCGTTCGTCGGCATCGCGGACGAAGCGGTCGAACACATGGGCACGCTGCTCGTCCGTGAGTCCAAGTCCGGTGTCCTGCACCGAGAACGTGACCCACACCGGCCCCTCGCCGCCCACGGCCTCGGCGCTGACCGACAGGCTGACCCGGCCCGCCGGCGTGAACTTGACCGCATTGCCGACGAGGTTCAACAGCACCTGCCGGATCCTGGTCGCGTCGCCGACGAGCCGCTCGGGGACGTTGCCGTCGACTGTCGTGTCCACCGCGAGGCCTTGGCTCCGGGCACGCGGCTCGAGCAGTTCGACCGCCTCCCGGCACAGCCTGCGAATGTCGAACGGCGCCACCGCAAGGCTGAACCGGCCGGCCTCGATCCTGGACAGGTCGAGCAGATCGTTGACCACTGCCAGGAGCCCTTCAGCCGCACCCGCTGTCGCGTCGGTGTAGCGGCGCTGCTCCTCGTCCAGCCGGGTGTCGCGCAGCAGCCGGGTGAGCCCGAGGATCCCGTTCATCGGCGTACGGATCTCATGGCTGACCGTGGCCAGAAACCGCGACTTGAACTCCGAGACGCGGACCGCCTCGTCCCGGGCTTGCTGCAGTCGACGCTCGGCGCGCCGGCGCATGGCCGCCAACCAGATCTGCAGACCCAGCCCGGCCAGGAGTACCCCGGCGAGGATTCCGCTGACCGTTAGGACCGCCGATCTGATTTGGCGCGCCGGGGACAGCGCACGGTGTTCATCGACAGTGGCGGTGACCGTCCAGCCCAATCGGGCCACCGGCTCGGTCGCCGACAGCTGCCAACCCAGCGGGGTTTGCTCGCGCACATATGCCGACTTCCCTGCCAGCGCCATCGACACCCGACGGTCCTCGATCATGGAGACGATCAACGACACGTCCCTGTCGGGCCGGGCCACCACCACGCCCGTCTGATCGGTTATCAACAGCTCGATGCCCTGTGCGGTGGCAATCCTGCCGGCGAAGTCCTGGAGTGCGTCGAGGCTGTACGCGACAGCGAGCAGCGCCACCGTCGTGCGGGCCGAGTCGCGGATCGGCGCGACGACCGCCACCGCGCGGCGAGCGTCCGGGAACGTCGGGACGTAGGC
This sequence comes from Dactylosporangium darangshiense, assembly GCF_039537565.1. Taxonomy (NCBI): domain Bacteria; kingdom Bacillati; phylum Actinomycetota; class Actinomycetes; order Micromonosporales; family Micromonosporaceae; genus Dactylosporangium; species Dactylosporangium darangshiense. Next base: position 11,337 of record NZ_BAABAT010000067.1, on the reverse strand, counting down.
CGCCGACACGAATGGGCCGCTCCGAGACCGCGCGCCGACGAACCAGTCGGTGCGGCTGACGTCGGTGAAGTACTGGGTGTCCGGCTCGCTTGCGAGGGTCCGGCCGGCCAGGTCGGTGATGAGGGCTTCGGTGATACCGGGTTGGGACACCACGATCCGGAGCCGCTGCCGCAGCAGCTCCCCGGTCGCGCCACCCAAGCTGGCTACGGCAGTGGCCAGGACGCTGTCATTGGCGGTGGCGGCGATCAACTCGGTGAGCGACGACAGGCGCTGCTCCACCACGACCGCGCTAGTCGCGGCTGTGGTCGTCAGGCGATGCCGAACCTGGTCACTGACGGCGTCGCTCGCCAGGGACGAGGCGAAATGGGCCAGGAGCGCCAAGGGAACCGCCCCGAAGCTGAGGTAGAGGACCGCGAGGAGGCCCACCGCCCAACGTCCTACGCCAGCGTGTTGGCCACGCCCGCTGGGGACCCGAGTGACCATACGGAGCGCCATATCGCGCTACTGTGGCACGCCGGCGCGTGGCGCAAACAGAGGCCGGTCAGATAGGTTCGCGCGGCCAGCACTGTCCGTTTGCGCCAGTGGGAGGTAGGCGACCATGCTTTCCACACTCGTCGTGGACGACGACCCGATCGTCGCCGCCACCCTCGCCCGGTTCGTACGACACGTACCCGGCTTCCGGGTCGATGCGGTCGTCGGCTCCGCCGCCGAGGCCCGCCAGGCCGCCCGCCATCACCGGCCGCGTTTGGTACTGCTCGACCTGCACCTGCCCGACGCCAACGGACTCGACCTCGCCGCCCGGCTCCGTCGCGACCACCGCGACCTCGACGTCATCGTCATCACCGGCCGCCGGGACCTGATGACCGTCCGCGCCGCCATGCAGAGCGGCGCCCTGCACTATCTCGTCAAGCCCGTACGGCTCGACGACCTCAGCCGGCTGCTGCACCGGTATCGTCAGCTAGACCAGCGCTTGTCCGCGCCGCACGCCGCGAGTCAGGACGAGATCGACGCACTGTTCCGCGTCATCCATGACGGCTCCGACGATCTGCCCAAGAACATGACGGCGGAGACGCTGCGGCTGGTCCACCAGATCCTCCAGGACGGCGGTGAGCACTCCGCGCAGGAGGCGGCGCAGCGGCTCAACATCAGCCGGCCAACGGCCGGACGCTACCTCGAACATCTCGTGTCTGCCGGCCAGGCTCAGCGAACTCTCGCATACGGCAGCCGAGGCCGGCCCCAACACCGCTACCGCTTGAGGGGCAACCCGTTCGGCGCCCCGTCTACGACCGATAGTCTTGCTGCGGGTTCCGTGCCACCGCCCGGCATTGATCCAATGAAGACGTGAGTTGTAGCTGGGCTTCGGGGCCAGGACGGTCAAGGATCTGATCGACCCACCGGTCAGCCGCATCCGATGCCACGACCAATGACGCGTGCCATTTCAACACCACGTCGCCGCAGCGCTTGCACCGTCGCCGCCGTCCGATGAGCCGAGGTCAACGACTCACTCTTGCGCAGAGTGACCACTGCGACATGCCGATGACCGAGGTCGGCGATATGGTCGGCGAGCGCTGCGCCGCCCTCCCGCTCGTCACAGTAGATGCTCGTGAGGTTCTCCTCAGTCTCCGGCCGACCGGCCACGACGGTCGGTGCCGCTCAACGAAGGGCAGAATCTGCGCGGCCGGCAGCAGCCCACTGCCGATCGCCAGTCCATCCACCCGCAATCATCACGAGTGTCTCCAACGCGCGCAGCTCATCCTCAACTGCGAACCGGCCCGAACCAGTCGCCGTCACCACGCGGTACCCGAGCGCGTCGGCCCGGTCCGACCGCCGCACCATCCACAGAACAGCAGGTCCGACCCTATCGACGCCCACGCCGCCGCTCGAGCCATCCTGGCCGGCGAGGCCACCGTGCTACTCAAGGACGGCACGGCATTGTCGGAGACCTCGAAGGTGCTGGTCCGGCTCGTCTGAGCCGCCTCGGCGCCCCAGGCGACTGTCGGGTTGCCGCGCGACTCCCCACCATATTGTCGACCAATTTCGACAATACATGCGCGCAACGCATGGTCGGGCTTTCCTTGTCAAGTAGGAATGGTCAGTGTTAGCGTGAGCACAATCAGAGCAGCCCAGACCGCATATTGTCGGCCGCGCTCGACACGGTTGCGCGGTGTGGACCATCGACAACGGAGCCACCATGCATAGAGTGCACGAGCGCGCTGGTAACAGCGCCGGTTCCGGTACCTACCTTCCGAACACAGGCACCGGAACTCGCCTATTTACGGCCGCTTCCAGCGTCGTAGGCGGACCCTAGCCAGGCAGCTGGCGTCATTCCGGTCGTAGTCGCCTTGCCCACCAAGCGATGGGGGGATCGCGCGGCAGCTCGAGTGACCGCGTCCCACCGCTACAAGCGTGGAGCTTGCCCTGTGACTATGTCGTGCTGCTCCGACGACACCGGCGAGCTTTTCTCGGTCTGGCAACCAACGTCTCCGCCAATCGCGCCGCGGACTCCGGTAATTCCCATCAGCAAACAACGCTAACGCCACACGAATACAACATCACGTGCGGCGGCAACCTCGCACGCCCTGCCCCACCACCCACCTCGCACCACGACACCGACGACGCCCCAACGAAATCCGAGCCGGCGACCCAACTCAACCCCGCCCGGTCGACCACCCACGGAACCCTAACGCCGGACACATCCCCAACCGCGCCACGACAACCCGCCAAGATCAACTCAAGCCATGTGACATTGACCCTGGACAGCCCACATGACCGAACTCCGTCGCCAATCCGCAAGCCCCTGGGCCACACGTGCGTCCAGAACCGATCCGGACCCGAGAGTAACCAACGTGCACGACGTAGACCGAGGAGCCGCCCTCGCCAGCCTCTTCGACCTGCACTACACGGCCCTGCTTCGACTCGCGGCGTTCCTCGGAGCCGACGACGCGGAGAACATTGTCGCCGAGGCATACTGCCAGCTCTACCGTCGCTGGCAGCAACTGCGCGACCCTGAAGCGGCGCTGCCCTACCTTCGCTCGGTGGTTCGCAACCTCACCTGCATGCGGCTTCGCCGCATGCAGGTGGTCCGAAAGCACACCGAGTCGATCACCAACCCGCCGACGGTGGCATCGGCGGAAAGCATCGCCATGATGCAGGACGACCAGCGCGTCCTCATCGACGCGCTGCGCCGGCTAGCCCTACGCCAGCGCGAAGCACTCGTGCTACGCCACTGGCTCGGCCTGCGCGAGAGTGAGATCGCCGCCGCCATGGGCATCTCCGTGGGTGCCGTCAAGTCGCACACCGCGCGGGGGATCGCCACGCTAGCCAAGGCGATGGAGCAACGACGATGACCGGCCGCCACAGTGGCCCCACTCAAACCTGGCCGCGGCCGACCTCGACTCCGCGGTCCGACCACGGCAACGCACTACCTGCACCGACTGCGCCAAGTGGGTAGTGCGGCAGCCGGCATGGTTGGCACTGACTTGCATCGGTATAGGCCAGCTGCAATCGCCTGCTGGCTCCTCATCGGCTACCCAGGATTGGATAAGAGTTGGGGCAACAACAGGCCGATCCCGCGAGCAAACAGCCCGATTCGGACAACCGTGATCGACCGAGGACACCGGGTCGGCACAGTGGTCGGCAGCGGTCCATCAAGCGGCGCATCATTCGGCTGGTACTTTTCCCCAGTATCGTCGCCCTTGTTTTGTGGCTCGCGGCATCCTCGTACCTTGTATTTCAAGGCTTCTATAACCGGGAGGTTGCCAACGGAGTCCGCCAGGTGTCGATTCCGGCGGTTTCCGCGTTGGCGTCAATCCAGCAGGAGCGGCGACTGACTGTCGCCTACCTCAGTCAACCGTCGAAAGACATGCGGGAGCTGCTAGAGCAACGGCAACAGACCGATCAGCGGCTGTCCGAACTGCGCATTGTCGCGGATGCAGGGCTGGCCAACGCTCCGCAATCCATCATGACACGATGGAAAACGGTGACTGAGTACCTGGACCGACTTCCGGGCGCACGAAGGACGATCGACGCCAAGTCTGCTGGCGTGCAGTATGCCCACGATTTCTTCAACGGGCTGCTCGATGCCGCTACCGCGCTCTTTGATGCTCAGGCTCGGATGGTGCCCGATGCCACGGGCACCCAGGAGGGAATCGCGGCAACCGACGTGTGGCGGGCCGGCGACCTTATGTCCCGGGCGGGGTCGACGATTGAGGCGGCGTTCCGGGCTCGCGCGCTCGGTGATGAGGACTACCTCGCGTTCGTGAGCCAGGTTGGCACCTATCATTTCGTTCTGACTAACGTCGCTCCACACCTACAGCCGAACGTACGTCAGCGGTACGAGCGCATCATGGCGAGCGACTCGTGGAAGCAACTCGTCGGCGCGGAGGACTCGGTCATCGCCAACGGTGCGTGGCGCAACGGCGTGCCTCGCGGTTTGCCCGTTGACGTGGCCCGCTGGCAGGCGGTGACTGGCCAGGTCTCCGACGAGCTGATCAACTTGACCATTATGGAAGCCGACCAGGTTTCGGCCCAGACGCTGCACACCGGCAACAACCAGTTGCTGACTGCATCGCTCGGAAGCTTGATCGCGCTGTTCATAGCAATCGCCGCAATCGTGTGGGCAGTCCGCTCATCGCGAGTGCTGGTCGACCAGGCGCTCGCCGTCCGCCTGACGAGGTTGGGCGAAGACGCTGCCACGATTGTCGATCAGCGACTACCAGCGATGATGGATCGCCTGCGTCAGGGCGAACCGGTCGATCTCGCGGTCGAGCTTCCGCCTCGAGACTACGGCAGCGACGAGATCGGTCAGGTCGCAGCGGTCATCAACCGGTCACTACATGCCGCTGCGGGCGCCGCCGCGGACGAGGCGAGAGCCCGGGCGGCCGGGCTCGCAATGCTGATGGGCGTCGCCCGCCGCCCCCAGCGCCCGCTGCAGCACGGCCTCAAGGTCATCAAGGAGCTAGAGCGCAGCAGCGACGAGAAGCTGCTACCGCAGCTGTTCGACGTCAATCATCAGTTCACTCAGATCCGGCGATTCCTTGAGAACCTGGTCATCCTAGCTGGCGGGCAGATCGGCCGACGATTCAACAATCCGGTGCCACTGCGACGGGTGCTGTTGTCGGCTATCTCCGAGACGCGAGACTACAAGCGAATCTCGCTTCGCAACGCACCCGATGACGTGGCGCTGGTGGGGTCGACGATCACCGCGACCATCCATCTCTTGGCTGAGCTACTCGACAACGCGCTGGTGTTCTCCAATCCTGAAACCACGGTCTGGGTAACTTGCATTGAGATCCATCACGGCGTGGCAGTGGAGATCGAAGACGCTGGCCTTGGAATGGCTCCGGAGGCCGTGGACCGCGTTAACGAGTTCCTGGCCACCGCGCGTCCGCCGGATATCAAGGAGCTCAAGGACGGGGCACAGGTCGGTCTGTTCGTTGTGGCCGAACTGGCCCGGCGCGAGGGCATCCAGGTGAGTCTTCGCAGATCGGCATACGGCGGGCTGTCGGCAGTCGTGCTCGTACCTGACCACCTCATCGCCGCCGAGTCCCCTGAGCCTGACAGTACGCTCGCGGTCGCCAGCTCCCACCACTCCAGGACCGCGGCCGCAGTATCCAGGCACGGCACCGCCCGTCGCCACGATCCGCGTCACGCCGCGACAGCGGTCGTGACTGCCGCGAACGGATCGGTCTCGACGCGAGGCGATACCCGCGCCGAAAGAGGCCGACAATCCGACTTTGCGAGCAGCATGATGAGCGATACTCCACCCAACGGCAAACCCGACGCATCAGAGGGCCCAGAGTCCACGGTTACTCATGCCGTCAGTACCGACTCGGCCGGCACGCGCCCGGCTACCCGCCCTGACCTGCCGCGCCGGCAACCACAGCAACACATCATGCCGGCACTGCGTGATGACAGCTTGCCGGGCGAAAATTCGAACACTGGGGCACCATCGTCCGGGATATCGCCGGAGGAGGCTCGGGACCGGTATTCGCGCTACCAGCAGGCCCGCACCACCGATCACGCAGCAACCAATGACACAACACATACAAGAGCTGATCAAGGCAGGATCGCGTGACCACATCAACCCCCCAAAATGATCTGACGTGGATGCTGAATGACCTTGTACAGATTGAACACGTCACCCACGCACTTGTACTGTCCACCGACGGAATGATCGTCCAGAAATCCACGTCCCTGGCGCAGGAGGCCGCCGAGATCCTGGCCGCTGGTGCATCGTCCATGTACAGCGTCGCCGCAGGGACCGGCAAACGCCTCGACACTGGCGCCCTGGATCAGGTCGTCATCGAGTACACCGATCAAATCCTGTTCACCGCCGCTGCTGGGCCGAACGCGCGCTTGGCGGTGATGTGCGAGCAGGCTGTCGACATGGGAACGGTCGCGTACGAGATGCGTCGCATGGTAACCCGCATTGGCGAATACCTCGGCACCGAGGCCCGCTCGGCTGTGCCAGCAGCAAACCTCCGACCCAGCACAGGCCATGGCGTATGACATGTGGGACGGTGATGAAGGAGCGGCAGCAGAACTTGTCCCGCTATACGTCCTCCTCAATGGCCGGACGAGTCCACGGAACATCAACCTGGACCTAGCTACATCGGTCATCGCCCGCCCGGCCGACATTAAGCGACTTGAACCAGAATACCAGGAGATCGTCAGTATTTGCGGCGTCTGGATTTCGATAGCCGAGATTTCCGCCTATCTACGCCTGCCGCTTGCCATCACGAAAGTAATGGTTGAGGTGCTTCTCGATCAACAGTATCTAGACATTGGAGCTCCGGCCGAGCACAAGATTGCCCTCCCCTTGCTGGAAGCGGTTCTTGCTGGTCTCGAAAGACTCTAATCACAAAGGACTGACATACGTGGATCGCAAAGCGGTCAAGGTCGTCGTGGCGGGCGGTTTCGGCACCGGCAAGACCACCTTGATCGGATCAGTCAGCGAGATTCAGCCGCTGACTACCGAAGAAGTCCTCACCCAGGCGAGCGTCGGGGTGGATGACGTGACAGGCGTGGAAGGCAAGGCGAACACGACGGTCGCCCTGGATTTCGGTCGTATCACCATCAGTCCAGACGTTGTGCTCTACCTCTTCGGCACCCCGGGACAAAACCGATTTTGGTTCATATGGGATGATCTAACACAGGGCGCTATCGGCGCGATAGTGCTGGTCGACACGAGACGGCTAGACACCAGTTTCCCCGCCGTCGACTACTTTGAGCGACGAGGCATCCCTTTCGTCGTCGCGGTCAACCGGTTCGACGGCCAGTGCCAGTACACCCTGAATGAGATCCGCTCGGCATTGGAGGTGGCTGCATCCGTTCCACTGTTGTGGTGCGACGCCCGAGATCGGTCGTCCAGCAAACAGGCATTGATTGGACTGGTCCGGCATGCGATGTCGCGCATGCAGGCCAGCTGATCGGTGGCTAGACGAGGGCACACACGTCCAGCCTGCCGGGCGTCGCGCTGCACATTGCGGATCGATCTGACGATCACGGCTGGGTCGTCTCCGAACTCGGCGAGCACCGGGCGGAGAGGATCGGTCCCAGACCGGGCTGGGACCGCAGGATCTCGGCGTCCGGGTGCCGGTGAAAATGGGCGACCAGCTCACCTTCGAGGGCTTCGATCTGCCGGGACAGCTCGGCCAAGACCCGCACCAGGGCTGTGACGGTGTGCCCGAATGCCAGCTCGACCGCGGGGAGTGCGGCGAGCTGGTCGCTGCGCGGCGCGGCCCTGATTGCCTCGGCGCGGGTGTCGACGTTGCGTTGCCGTCCGGCGCGGCGCAGCGTCGCTTGGTGACAGACGGCTGCGCAGCAAGAAGAAGGCCCTCCAGCACTGGACGAGAACCGTCGCGAAGCGGCGTGGACTGTTCGCCCACTGCGCATGCGTCGCCTCGCTCACAACTGACTGGTGATCAGGATGACAAGAACCCGGTGAGCCCGAGAGGTTCACACCGGGATCTATGGGAGCCGGAGGGTGAGACTCCCCCCGGCCACCCGACAGGGCATTCCTCATGCCCTCTCATCTCACAACGTCACCGTTTGGTCGGTAGATCGAGGCTAAGCTCCGTGCCGCTCGATGATGACGTACTGAGCGGCCCCCGCCGAGCACGGCGAGCCGAGCAGCGAGCCAATGCGGTCGTCGACGCAGGTGCCGGAACCGGCGATGACGATCTGGTACTTCATCTGGCCGCGCCAAGCGTCAGGACCATGATTTCTCCGTCAGCGGGCTGTGACCGTGAGGACGGCGTTACCGCGAATACGCCGGTGAGCGAGATCGTCGAGGACGGTAGCGGTCTCGGTCCAGTCGGCGGTACGGCCGATCTCGGGGTGCAGACGACCGGAGGCGACCAGCCGCACCAGCCTCCCGAGGTCCTCGCCGTCCGACGTAGTGGAGATCCAATGCGGGAAATGCTTGACCGTCACGGGGGTGACCGCTAAGAGGTCGAAGAAGCTCAGCGTCACCGGGGTGAGGCTGGCTTGGCCGAACCACAGAACGGTGCCGCCCGGGGCGAGCCGCGAGAGGGCCGCAGTGAACGTCTCGCCACCGACCGACTCGAGCACGATGTCGAACTGGCCGGACGCGTCACCGAGGTCCTGAACGACTTGCGCGGCACCCAAGGCCGCAAGCTGCTGGCCCCGCTGCGGGGACGCCGTCACCGCCGTGACCTCCGCTCCGGACTGCGTCGCGAGCTCCGTTACGAAATGGCCGACGCCGCCGGAGGCGCCGGTGAGCAGAATGCGGCGTCCGACCACCGGGCCTGCCTCGCGCAGTAGGCGCAGCGCAGTGAGGCCGGCCAGCGGTAGCGTTGCGGCATCGACGGCACTGACACCATCGGGAAGTACGCCGAGCCGACTGACGGGCACCGCGACGCGCTCAGCCCATCCACCTGCGTCCGGATGACCGACCACTCGCTGGCCCACCGTGGGGCCGGAACCGTCGGCAGCGGCCCGAACGACGCGACCGGCAATGTCCTGACCAGGCAGCCACCCGCGTTCGGCGGGCGCGCCATATGTGCCGTCCAGGGCAAAGATCTCGCCGCGATTGACTGAGAACGCATCGACCTCCACTACCACCTCGGTCGGGTCGGCAGCCGGCTCTGCGACGTCAGCGAACTCCACCGCGGCGGCCGGATCTCCCGTTGCGATCAATGCCTTCATGCGTCGCTCCTCCTGATCGTTGTTGGAATCAACGTACGAAATCGTGGTTTCGACTGGGAAGAAGGCACAAATTCGTGGTATAGGAACCTCGTGGAAACCAAGTCACCTGAGACGTACGACCTGTTCAAGCTGTCGTGCCCATCCCGAGAAGTGTTCGACCGCGTCGGCGAGCGGTGGACCGGGCTCGTGCTGCTGGCCCTACAACAGGGGACGCTGCGGTTCAGCCAGCTACGCCGACAGATTGAAGGGATCAGTCAGAAGGTGCTCACCCAGACCTTGCGTGGTCTGGAGCGCGATGGACTGATCATCCGCACCGTTCATCCCACTGTCCCCGTTACCGTGGAATACACGTTGACTCCCCTCGGACAGAGCCTCGGCGGGGCGATGGACGTGCTCCGCACGTGGGCCTACACGCACATCGGCGACATTAACGCCGCACGGAACGCGTACGAGTCAGCCAACCGGGACTGAGTCGGGGACTGTAAACGAAGTTGGAGACCTCTCTGTTGCCGACCACTTGATGGCATGAAGGAGCGGGGCCTCGCTCCTCGTGACTCCCGGCGGGATGCTCGGGGTGCTCACGTCGCACGGCGAAGGAGGCCCCACATGCAGGCAGGATACGACGGGCGGCAGTTCGTTGGGATGGATCTGCACCGGCGCCGGTCGGTGCTGGTGCGGATGACCGAGTCCGGGGAACGGCTCGAGACTGTCCGGATCGACAACGACCCGGTCGCGCTCGGCCTGGAGATCGCGAAGGCCGGGGAGAGCCCGGAGGTGGTGTTGGAGGCCACCTACGGCTGGTACTGGGCGGCGGACGTGCTGGCTGAGGCCGGCGCCGCGGTGCATCTGGCGCACCCGCTGGGCGTGAAAGGCTTCGCCTACCGGCGGGTGAAGAACGACGTCCGCGACGCCGCCGACCTGGCGGATCTGCTGCGGATGGGCCGGCTGCCGGAGGCGTGGATCGCCCCGCCGGCAGTCCGTGAACTGCGGGAGCTGGTCCGGCATCGGGCGAAACTGGTGGCGTTGCGCAGCGGATTGAAGGCCTCGGTGCACGGGGTGCTGGCCAAGCAGGGCGTGCATATTGCGGTGTCTGACCTGTTCGGCGTGGGCGGTCGTGAGCTGCTCGCCGCTACGGCGTTGGACGGTGCGTTCCGCGGCCGGGTCGATTCGCTGTGCCGGCTCATCGACGCCGTCGACTTCGAGATCGACGCGCTCACCAAACCCGTGCGGTCCCGGCTGGTCGGGCATCGCGGGTTCACCGCGATCCAGTCGATCCCCGGTGTCGGCCCGGTCCTGGCGGCCGTCTTCGTCGCCGAGATCGGCGAGGTCGACCGGTTCGCCGGGCCGGCGCAGCTGGCATCGTGGGCCGGGCTCACCCCACGGCACCGCGAGTCCGATACCACGGTCCATCGTGGACGGATCACCAAGCAGGGCTCGACGCTGGTGCGGTGGGCCGCCGTCGAGGCCGCCCACTGCGCTGCCCACACCGGTTGGCTGGCCACCACCAGGACCCGCATCGGCGAACGCCGGGGCCGCAACATCGCCACCGTCGCGGTGGCCCGCAAACTGCTCACCCTCGTCTTCTACGGCCTGCGTGACGGGCACATCCGCGCCCTCACCCAAGCCCGGAAGGCGGCGGCGTGAGCCGGTTCGGACGTGACCGGACGCGCGGTCGTTCTGTGTCTGACCCCCGGCTGCAGCCGGCGAGGCCGCCCGCTTGATTGACCCCGTCCGGTCACGGTCGCACACCACCATGCCCCCGATCCGCGGGGCGAATGGATGACCGGCAGCCGAACCCGGCCTGCCCTCCGACAGCGCTCGGACCCTGGTGAACAACGACCTGTCCACACCGCAAGCATTCGTCTTCCGGCGTCGCCAGCATGGCGTCCACGACGTCGGCGTCAAGGCCAAGCCCCTACGGGGTGGGCCTGCGGCCCAACCTTGACCCCGACGCCGCACATCCGCCTGCCTGAAACCTCATGCCGCAAAACGGAGAAACAATCTCAGACCCACCCAGGCCGTCGGACTTGACCGACCCCTGTCGCGGCTTCCTGAAGACTGACCCCCAGCGGATTTTTGAATATTGACCCCTCCGTTCTGATGATCTTGGAGGGTGTTGACCGTGGAGGACTGGGCAGAGATCCGTCGTTTGCATAGGGCGGAGAG
>NZ_BAABAT010000066.1:0-47802 GCF_039537565.1 Dactylosporangium darangshiense | reverse complement strand
CCGCAGCGTGGAGCCGGAAAGGCTCTGCATCCAACCCGGCTGCTGCCCGTGCCACGCCAGGGTGTGCCCGCGCACCTTCATGCCGCGCTGCGTGGCCCAGTTGTAGATCTGATCGCCGGCGCTGAAGCTGAACTGCCCCCGCTGGGGCTCGGTCGCGTCGATCTTCATCTCGTTCTCGGCCGTCACCATGTTGAACTCGCGCCCGGCGATGGTGGTGTACGTCGAGTCGCCGAGCCGGCCGCCCGCGATCGCCGTGCCGAAGTACCGGCCCGACTGCGCGGCGGCCGGGCCCAGGGCGCTCGCCGCCGCATCCGCCGACGGCATCATCACCGCGGCCGTGGCCACCGCCACGACACCGACCACGCCGGCGATCAGTGCTCTGACGGTGAGTGATCTCTTCCGTCGGGTCCCGCCACGAAGGGCGGAGGGGCTTCTAGCCACCTTGGCCTCCTTAGTTCCGAAACAAATGCGCCACGTGAGCGCTAACATGCTCGACCGGGCGCGACCTTGTGCGCCGACCGGACTGGTCAATCGGCGAGCGCCGAGCGGAACGTTCACACCTCGGACCGCGAGGTTGCCAGACCCCTTCAAAACATTCAAGAGTGACGACGCCTATTTTCGGCCGGGACGAGCCCGACAAGATGCTCAACCGTGCTATCTGTGCAGGTGAATGGCCTCCAAGAGGCGCAGAGAACCGAAGCTGGCACCCGAATCCAGGCGCGGAAGTTTCGCGAACGACTCGGCGGCCCGGCCGTTCATAACGGTTTCTCGAAAGGCAATTGCGGCCACCTCGCACGAACGTGGTGAATATGCCATGGTCCGCGATTTCGAAAATGCGTTGGCCGGCGGCACACCGGGCCTCTCAATGCCGATGACCGTCGGCGACAACACCGGTTCCGGTGCGGACCGAGCCGAAACGTACAGCGCAAGAAGTGGCTGCCGATTTTCGGTTATGTCGGGAGCACTTCCGCAGTCGAGAAACTGACCAGTCACAGATTTTCCTAGTTTCCTTGCCGGGTGGGTGCAACGCGCCTTGACACCTGTTCGTGGCACCTCTTAGCGTCAAGGAAAACGATTTCCGCCCAGTTTCCTGCTGCGCGCATCTCGTTGCGGCAAACCATCCCCCGTCAGCCGCCATCGCCTGGAAAGGAAAGACAGCAAGCATGTCGCAGACCATCCGAACACGCAGGCCGCGCGGAGGCCGGAGCATCGGGCTCATGGCGTCGGTCGCGGCCGCCATCGTGCTGGTGTCCGCCGGGTTCGTGCTCAGCCCGGCGTCGGCCGCCACCGCCGCCAACACGCTCGTCGTCAATGCGAGCCAGACGCTGCGCCCCGTGACCCACGTCGCGACCGGAAGCCTCTACGGACTCGCGAACGCGTCACAGCCCACACTGGCTCTGGCGCAGGCGATCAAGCCCAACACGTTCGTACAGATGCCCGCGGGCGGCCGCCAGCAGCCCACCGGTGACATCTCCGTCGTGGCGCCGACGGCCGTCGGCGTCGGCGCCAAGCTCGTCAACCGCCTCTCCGACTACTACGCCGGCTGGCCTTACCAGTTCAGCTGGGGTACGTGGACGCCCTTCATCAACTCGCAGATCACCGCGATGAAGGGGGCTTCGTACTACAACAGCATCTCCGCGTACGAACTGTGGAACGAGTCCGACAACACCTGGAACTCGGCGAACGGCACCTACGAGAGCTTCTGGACCACCACGTTCCGCCAGGTCCGATCGCTCGACCCGAACAAGCCGATCCAGGGCCCCAGTTTCTCGGACAACATCGGCGACATGCGGAACTTCCTGCAGAACGCCGTCGCCACGAACACCGTGCCCGACATCCTCGCGTGGCACGAACTCACCCGATCCTCCAAGATCGCCGGAGACGTGGCCGCCGTCCAGGCCATCGAGGATCAGCTCGGCATCAGCCGGCGGCCGATCGCCATCGAGGAGTACGCCGCGCCGGGCGAGGTCGGGCTTCCGGGCCCGCTGGTCGGCTACATCGCGAAGTTCGAACGCCTCGGCGTGCGCGACGCGGAGCTCGCCTTCTGGAACCAGTCCGGCACCCTCGGCGACCTGCTGACCGCCAGAGGCGGCAGCCCGAACGCCGCGTACTGGCTCTACACCTGGTACGCCGCGATGAGCGGCAACATGGTCGTCGCCACCCCGCCGGCGCAGACCGGCATCGATGGCTTCGCCGCGGTGCCGTCGGGCGGCAACCAGGTCAGCGTCATCGTCGGCAACTGCAACGGGTCCTGCGCCGTGACGGTCAACGGACTCAACGCGCTGAGCCTCGGCAGCACGGTCAGCGTGAAGGTCGAGCAGACGGTGTCGCTGGGCCGCACCGTCGCATCATCGGGGCCGAGCACCGTCTCCACCGCGACCTACACGCCGTCCAACGGCTCGATCTCCGTCCCGATCACGATGGCGACCAACAACGCGTACCGCATCACGATCACTGCCGGTTCCGGCGGCCCCCCGACCGACCTGGCCGGTACCTACCGCATCACCAACGCCAACAGCAACCTGCGGCTCGACACGCTGAACTCCGGGACCGCATGGGGCACCGCCGTCGTCCAGGCCACCGGCAGCAGCAGCACGTCGCAGATCTGGACGCTCACATCCGTCGGCAACGGGCAGTACAAAATCGTCAACCAGCTGAGCAACCTGGTCCTCGGTATCCAGAACGCCTCCACCAGCCAGGGAGCGACAGCCCTGGTCTGGGGTGACACGGGTACGGCCGACCACCTCTGGTCGGTGGACTCCGACGGCGCCGGGCACTACAAGATTCGCAGTGTCAACAGCGGCCTGGTCCTCGGCGTCACCAACATGAGCACCAGCTCGGGCGCGCAGGTACTGCAATGGGGCGACAACGGCACGGCAGACCACCTCTGGAACCTGGCCAGGGTCTGAGATCGACCGGACGGAACGACGGTTCGAAGATGAGCACGGGCGGGCGTGTCCGACGCCGGACCCACCCGCCCGTGCCCGCTAGCGCCGGCGCACGCCGAGCCGACGGCTGGCCCCATCGCGCGGCGCGGCGCGAACCACAGGTCATGTGCCCACGCGGAGCACCTCGCCGAGCTGCCGCCGACGGCGAAGGGCCGATTCGACGCGCACCACCGCGGCAGCCGCCACGACCAACGCGCCGGCGACCAGCCCGAGCTGCCACCACGGCGAGACCGTCGCCGGGTCGTTCGCCTGTCCGGTGAGGAGCCGCAACTCGAGGGGGCCGAGCGTGAGGCGGGCCAGCAGAATACCCAGCAACGGGCCGCCGACCGCGGCGACCACGGCCGGCGGTGACAGCTCGCCCGCGGCGATCCGGCGGACGTCGCGCGAGCGCAGACCGAGGGTGCGCAGCCGGGCCAGGGTCTGCCAACGCTGCGGCGCACCGGCCGCAGCCCCGAGGGCAAATCCCACGAGTCCGAGGACGAGCAGGGCCACGGCCGCGGTCCGGGCCAGCCGCAGCAGCCCCGACGTCAGGGGCGCGTCGCGGCGCTCCCGCAGCACCTCGGCGCGCAGCACGACGGTCGCGGCGACGTCGTCGGCCGGGAGCGCCCGAGCGGCTCCGGGACCGCTCACCCAGAGGGTGTTCGGGGTGGTGGGCAGGCCGGCGGCGGCGAGGCGGGCCGCGTCGACGATGACGACGGCATCGGCATCGCCGACGGCGGGTGAGGTGCCGACGGCGGCGAGGTCGATCGCGGGGGCGTTGTCGCGGGGCAGCTGCAGCCGCATGCCGGGGCGCAGGCTGCCGTCGTCGGAGCGTACGAGCGCGGGGACGGCGCCGCCCACGGTGGTCGTGAGCCGCGCCAGCGCCGGCGCGTCGGGCAGCGGTGTGGTGGCCAGCAGCCGCTGGAAGGCGGTGGCGTCCACCACGACCAAGCGGGGCGCGACGACCATCGAGTCGGCGATGACCCGCGCCCGGTCGGTCACCTGCGCGGCGACGACCTGCCGTACCCCGGGCGCCGCGGCCACGCGCTCGGCGAGCATGGGCGTGGATGCCTCGGCATCGGGGGCGATATCGAGGCGGGCGTCGGCGCCGACGGTTCGCCAGGCGCCGTCGATGAGGCCCTGTCCGGTGGTGGCGGCCAGGACAAGCGCGAACGAGGTCATCGCGGTGGCACTCGCGAGCGTCAGCAGCGGCAATGCGCGGCCGGAGGTCTCGGCCGCCTGGGCAGCGCCGAAGACGGCCAGGGGGCGGCGCGAGCGCAGCGCCCGCCGCAGCGCCAGGCGCGCCCCGGCGGGAAACAGCCGCAGCAGGACGAGCGCGGCGGCGAGGGCGCCGACGGCGGGTGCGCTGACCGGCAGGGCCGAGCCGGCGGGGGCGAGGCCGCGCTGGTGCAGCGCGGTGAACGCGGCGGCCGCGGCGATCAGGACTGCTGTTTCCAGGGCGGCGCGCCGCAGCCGGCCGGTGTCTCGGGCCCAGCGCCGGGCCGCCCGGTTGGCGGGCCGGCGCCGGTTGCGGGTCGCCCGGGCCGCGGTGAGGACGCCGAGGGCCGGACCGGCGGCGGCCGCCGCCACGAGGACGGGGACTATCCACGACCAGGAGACGCCAGGGGCGAGGGCGCGGGCCGCGGCCAGGCCGGCGGCCGCGGCGAGCAGCGCCACTGCCGCGGCCTCGAGCAGCAGCTCCGCGCCGATGTCGGGCAGGCCGGCTCCGCGCTGCCGGGCGGCGGTCAGCGCCGCGGCGCGGCGGCGGACCAGCAGGTCGGCGGCGAGGAGCAGCACGAGCACCGTGCCGAGCAGGATGCCGGCGAGGAGTACCGACGCCTGGGTGGACGCGGCATCGACCTGGGTCAGCGCGTCGTGCAGCACGGCATCGAGCTGCGACTCCCACCGCAGGGAACCGTCGGCGGCACCGGACGATCCCGACGTGGCCTTGAGCTCGACGACGGTGCGGCCGAGCCCGGCGGCCGTGGCCCAGCTGAGCGCGTCCGGCTGCGGCGCGAACCGGACGGTCTGCTGCAGCTGCTCGGCGTCGAAGGCCAGGCGGGCGTCGGAGAGCGACTCCCGCGACAGCAGGCCTGCCGTGCGCATGGTTCCCGCCCCGTCGGCGCCGGGCACCGGGCGCAGCAGCGCCGGGGCGAGGCGCCACACGGGGTCGGCGTCGTCGGCGGCCCGGAAGACGCCGCTCACTCGGACGTCCTTGACCTGCTGCTGCGTGTCCTTGAGCTGGATGTGGTCGCCGGTGCGCAGGCCGAGCGCGGCGGCGTCCGCCTCCGATAGACCGACCTGCACCGGCCAGGGCGGTGCGTTGAACGGAAGCTCGACGGACCGGTCGGGATCGATGGGGGTGGAACCGGGCGGGCCGCCCGTGATCCACGTGACGCCCGGTCCGCCGGCGTCGCCGGCCAGGTAGGTGAGCTGGAAGGTGCGCAGCACGCCGCCGTCGGTCACGTTGAGGACCGGGCTGGTGACGACGGCGACCGGCCGCTGCAGCGCCGCGCCCAGATCGGGGCCGAGCGCGTCCGACGCCCGGTCGCGGAAGGTGTCGACGTCCTCGGCGAGGTGCGGCATGCGGACCCGGCCACCGGTCGGTCCGTCGTCGGGTTCCCAGTCGGTCCGCACCAGCACGTCGGCGTCACCGCCGGCGCGATGGACCGCGTCCTGGACGGCGTCGTCGGCGGTGGCGCCCAGCAGGGGCGGCACCGCGCCGGCCAGCAGCGTGACCACGGCGACGATGGTGGCGGCGAGCAACAGCGGTCCGGCGTCGGCGCGAGCGCGGCCCCGGACGCTGGGCCAGTGCGGCGCGGGCACGAGACGGCGCACGGCCCGGCGCAGGGCAGTACCCCTCATGAGGCCACCCTGAGGTGCGCGGCGTCGGCGCGGCGGATCTGCACGGCGACCACCGCAGCGACCGCGAGCGCGCATCCGGCCAGCAGCGCCGCCAGCAGCAGGGCCTCAGCGCCCCACGGCCAGTGCGGCCGGGCGGCCGGGACGGGCGCGGCGCCGATCTCGGAGCGCACGAGCAGCGGCGCGACCAGGGCCGTGGCGAGCGCGCCGACGATCGCGCCCGCGGCGAGCAGCGGCACCAGCGTCGCGGCGTGCTGGCCGAACAGCACGCCGCGGATGTCGCGCCGGGACAGGCCGAGCCCGCGCAGGCGGGCCACCTCGAGCGCGCGCAGCTGCAGGTCGCAGGTGGCGTGCAGCACGACGCCGGCGAGCAGCAGCAGCCCGGCGGCCGGGATCAGCAGCCGCAGCGCAGCCGGCAGCCCGGCCCGCAATGGACCGCCGGTGAGGCGGTCGGTTTCCCCGGCCCGGGTGGTGACGGTGCCCAGCCGCAGTGCGGTTGCCCGCTCGGCGGCGCCGGTCTGCGTCGGGCGCCCGACCCACCAGGCGTCGACCGGGTAGGTCAGGTCGCCGACGACAGCCAATGCCCGGGACAGGGTGTCGAGGTCGGCGAGGACGGCGGCGGCGCCGGGTGCGCCGGGCACCGTTGGCAGCACCGTCGCGACGACGACCGGGACCGGCGTGGTGCCGACCGTGACGCTGAGTCGGGAGCCGGGGCGGGCACCGGTCTGCTCGGCGAACCGGGAGGAGACCGCGACGGGCACCCGTCCCGGGTCCGGGAACGCGGTCGCGACGAGGTTGTGCGCGGCGTCCGGATCGCCCCCGAGCTGGACGGTCGCCGCCAGGTTGAGGGTGGTACCGCGGGCCGAGCCGGCGATCGTGACCGTCGGGTCGATGAGCCGCCCCGGCGCCGGCGGCGCGGACGTGGCGGTCCACGGCGGTACGGGGTCCCGGTCGACGCCGGCGGACGGGGGCACGGTCAGCGCGACGGCAACCTTCACGCGGCCGGCGAGCGCCTCGACGTCACCGGCCGAGTCGGCGGACACCGGCAACGACACGGCGACCAGGCGCAGCCCGTCCGACGGGGCGCAGCCCGGCAGCGGCACCTCCCGGCCGTCGAGCGGCAGGGCCGCACCGGTACAGGTGGTGCGCAGGCCGCTGGCGTCCTGCACCAGCAGCCGGGGGGTCACGGTCAGCCCGGTCGCGCCGCCGGCGGTCCCTGACAACAGCAGCGTCGCCCCGGCCGGTACGGCGACGCCGACGACCGGGCCCGGCGGCGCGAGGGCGGCGCCGACGTCGGTCCAGGTGCGCTCGCCGTCGAGCCGGCCCCGCAGCAGCATGCCCGCGCGGGCGGTGTCGGCGGCGACGAGCCGCGGCACGGCACCGGTGCCACCGAGCCACTGCCCGACGGCGGTTCCGCGGTTGACGGCTGGGCTGACCGCGCCACCGGTGGCCTCGGCGACGGCCGCGCCCTGCCCGGCGACCGGCGGGCGGGCCAGGGCGAGCGCCAGGTCGGTGCCGACGGCCAGTTCGGCCTGGTCGGACTGCGATCGATGCCACGTGGCGTCAAAGGCGACACCGAAGGTGCCGGTGGCGCCGGCCAGCGCGACGAGCAGTCCCGCGGCGACCGCGTGCGGGCGGCGGGCGGCCTCGGCGGCGGCCAGCGGCATGATCAGCCCCCGGGTGCGGCGAGCCAGGCGGTCGATGCCGCGCAGGGCCGGCACCACCAGCCGCAGGGCCAGGGCGGCGCCCGCGGTGAGCAGCAGCGCCGGGGCGAGCACGCGGACCGCATCGACGCGGGCGGTGGCGCCGTCCGGCTGCGCGGACAGCTGCCACCACCCGGCGGCGGCGAATGCCACGAGCAGCAGGTCGATCCCGGAGCGGGCCAGCAGCTCACGCCGGTGGTGGCGGTCAACGGCCGGCGTCGGGCGCGGCGCCAGCAGGACGAGCAGCGCCGCGAGGGCCAGCGCACCGGTGGCGACGGCGAGCGCCTGCACGCCCGTCACGGCCGGCCCGGTGGCGAGCCCGGCGCCACGCAGCGGCGGCAGGTGGGTCAGGCCGGCGTGCACGGCCGACGAGCCGGGGATCGCCAGCGCCGCTGCGAGCAGGCCCAGCGCCCCGGCCTCGACGACCGCGGCGGCGGCCAGCTGCACACGGCGGATGCCCAGCGCCGACAGCAGGGTCGTCTCCTCCGCGCGGACCACGGCGGTCAGCCGGCCGGCCAGCGCGAGCGCGGTCGCGGCCAGGACCGCGCCGAGCGCGGCGACGGCGAGCACGACCGCACCCGTGACGCGCCGTTGCTCGTCGGCGGCGCGCAGCGTCAGCGGCAGATCGGATGAGACGCGCTCGAAATGCGCACGGTCGCCCAGCGCCGCGCCCAGCCGCCGGTCGGCATCGCTCACCGTCCCGGCCACGGCGTCCAGGTCCCGCCGCGACGGGGCGGACAGATCCGGATGCGCGCTGACCTCCAGCCGGTCCAGCGTCGCGCCGCTGTGGAGCAGAGCGGCGAGGTCGACGAGGAGCGGGCCGTAGACGTTGACCGGCTGCCCATAGCGTCCGTCGCGGTAGCCGGCGACGAAGCCGGCCGCGGCGAGCGAGTCGCGGTCCCAGCCGATACCCGGCAGCGGCCGCACGACGCCGACCACCGTGACGTCGAGCGCCGGGACGGGGGCGTGGGCGAGCTCCGCACCGAGGCGGACGCGGCTACCGACGGTCAGGCCGAGCGTCCGGGCGGTCGTCTCCAGCACCGCCGCCTCCAGCGGGCCGCCCGCACCGCCCGGCCAGTGCCCCTCGATCAGCTGCGCCTGGGCCGGCAGGGCGTCCATCGCCTCCAGGTAGGTCTGGGGCGGCACCGTAGTACCGGCGGCAAGGCCCGTGGGCAAGGCCCGCAGAACGCTCGACGCCCGGGTGGTCGTGGTCGCGGTGAACGGCGCGACCGCGGCGATCACCACGCCGCGGGTTTCGGCGGCGACTGCGGCCGCGTCGAATCCCTCGATGATTCCGGTATACGCGGTGACATCGACAGCTTCGGGGGCGGCCCGCGCCGCGGCGATCTCGAACGCCCGCTCGGCGGTGCGGGTCGTCAGGAGCGCGCAGGTGCCCAGCAGCGTCGCGCCGATCGTGACGACCCCGAGCAGGGCAAGCAACAGCCGCCACTGCGCGCCGGCGCGGCGGGCGAGCAGGGTCAGCATCAGCCCAGCCGACCGTCGTGGATGCTGATCACCCGGTCGGCCAGCGCCATCATCACCGCGTCGTGGGTCGACACCAGGGCGGTAACGCCCTCCGACTCGACCACGCCGCGCAGCAGCGCCATCACCGACAGCCCGGTCTCGGCGTCGAGCTGGCCGGTGGGCTCATCGGCGATGAGCAGCCGCGGCGAGGCGGCCAGGGCTCGGGCGATCGCCACCCGCTGCTGCTGGCCGCCGGACAGCTCGCCCGGGCGCTGCTGCGCATGCTCGGCCAAGCCCACCAGCTCCAGCAGCAGCGCGACGCGTCGCTCCCGGTCGGCGGCCGGCATCCGAGCCAGCCGTAGCGGCGCGGCGACGTTCTCCGCGGCCGACAGGACCGGGATCAGCCCGAAGGTCTGGAACACGTAGGAGACCTTCTCGCGGCGCAGCCCGGACAGCCCGTCCTCGTCGAGCGCGGTGACGTCGACACCGTCGATGTGCACGGTGCCCTCGTCCGGGCGGTCGAGCCCGCCGATGACGTTGAGCAGGGTGGTCTTGCCCGAGCCGGACCGCCCGACGAGCGCGACCATCGTGCCCGCGTCCACGTCGAACGACACGCCATCGAGGGCGTGCACGGCGACCGGTCCCCGGCCGAAGCGTCGGTGCACGTCGCGCACCCGCAGCAACGGCGCGCTCATCCGTCGCGATCCGTGTCCGGCCGGATCGTCACGTGGTCCGGCTCCAGCGCCAGGCGGACCCGGCGGGTCAACGCCAGCGCCTCGCGGAAGTCGCGCGGGATCTGGATCCGCCCGGCGCGGTCCATCACCGCGTACTCCTCGGCGATGACGTGTGAGTCGCCGGCCGCGTCGGTCGCCGTGCGTCGCAGCACCTCGCTGCTGGTGCGCCCGTCACGGATCGCCACGGTCCGCTCGACCTGGCCGCTCACCGCCGGGTCGTGGGTCACGACGACGACGGTGACCCCGAAGCGCCGGTTGACGTCCCGCAGCACCGCGAAGACCTCGGCCGCCGTGTCGGTGTCGAGCTCCCCGGTCGGCTCGTCGGCCAGCAGCACCCGCGGCTGGTTCGCGAGCGCCACCGCGATCGCCACCCGCATCTGCTGCCCGCCGGACAGTTGCTCAGGCCGGCGGTCGGCGAGTTCGTGGATGCCGAGCGCGTCCAGCAGCTCGCCGGTGCGGTTTCGGCGCTGCTTCGCCGGTGTGCGGGTGGCGGTCATCGGCAGGCCGACCATCTGCCGCGCGGTGAGGTAGGGAACGAGGTTGCTCGCCGTCTGCTGCCGGATGAACCCGACCGTACGCCGCCGGAACTCCACCCGCTCGGCCCGCGACATCGCCAGCAGATCCCACCGATCCACCCGCGCGCGCCCCGCTGTCGGCGCGTCGATGCCGGCCAGGATGGACAGCAGCGTCGACTTGCCGGAACCGGACGCCCCGACGACGGCGAGCATCTCGCCGCTGTTCACGGCCAGGTCGAGGCCTTGCAGCGCCTGAACCTCGACGGAACCGGATTGGTAGATCCGCACGAGACTCTCACAGACGATGAGCGCGTCCCGCCCGAACTCGGCCGCCCGCGGGGCCGGCGGCGGCAGTGACAGCGGGATGCCGGACATCGCCCTCCAATGCCGCGGTTGCCGGGGTTCGGGCCAGCATCCCACAAAGATCGACGCGGCATGCGTACCGCACCGTCCGCGACGACGCCGCCACCGCCCGCGACGACGCCGCCACCGCAGGTGACGGCGTCGACAGAGTCGGCCGGGCGTCCGGGAACGCCATCCGCACGGCGGTGGCGTCGCTGCCCCGCGCGATCGCCGCTCTGGTCCGGCCGGACTGCGTTGGCCGGGCCGGCTACCGTGTCCACGCCGGACGCGGCCGCCGGCCCGTTGGCGTTTCCGGTCAGCTTGGCGTGAAGTCCTGGTTGCTGCCGGGCGTGTTCTTGCACTGCCACTGATCGAGCTGCTGCCCGAGCGTGCTGTTGGCGCCGTACACGTCCAGGCACAGGCCGCTGTTGCGGTTCTTGAACGAGTACGAACCGTCGGACTGCTGGAACGGAAGCCAGAGGCTGTTCGGCGCGCTGTTGGGTGCCTGCTGGATGACGTTCGGAACCCCGGCGGCGGTGGAGCTGCCGGCTACGGCCACGTCGTAGCCAGAGTGCTGAGCTTGCAACCGGCCATAGCCGTCCGCGACGGGCACGAACTGGAACTGCTGATTGGCCTGACCGTTGCACGTCCACTGGGTGATCGCGGCGCCGGCCGCCATCGACACACCGCTCACGTCGAGGCACAAGCCGTTGTTGGCGATCACGAGCCGGTGATAACCGGCCGGGTAGCCCACCGGCTGAGCGGACCCCGCCGTGAACTGCCACCAGTTCACGTTGAACAGCGACCCGCTGCCGCCGGTGAAGCGCAGGTACAGGTCGTGCGTCCCGGTCGCGCCGCTCACCGGGCACGAGACCGTCGTCCACGTCTGCCAGCCGCCGGTGCCGGACACATTGCACGTCCCGGCCAGCGTCCCCGTGGCGCTGTCCAGATGCAGCTCGATCCGGCCGCCGCCGGCCCCGGACGCCACCCGGGCGCTGAACGAGCCGGCACCGGTGCCGAACGCCACGCCCTTGACCTTGATGTAGTCGCCGTTCTCGATCCGGCCGACGTCCATGCCGCCCTCGCTGGAGGGCTCGGTCTCGATGCCGCTGCCCCAGGCGATGGTCTCGGCCTCCTGGCGGACATAGGGATCGAGCGTGCCGACCTGCGGCGCCCCGGTCGTGGTCATGTTGATGGTCGGGAATGTGCCGTCGGCGTTGTAGTTGAACTTCTCCACCGCGACCGAGCGGGTGAAGCCGCCGCCCCCGGGCAACGCACCGTTGTGGTAGAAGAAGTAGGAGCCGCCGTTGAAGTCGACGACACCGGGGTGGTTCGTGAAGCTGGAGCCCTGTGTCGGCATGATGGTGCCGCGATAGGTCCACGGCCCCGTAGGGCCGGGCGAGGTGGAGTAGGCGATGAACTCAGAGCAGCATTTCGCCGCGAACACCATGTAGTACAGGTTGTTGCGCTTGTAGAACCACGGCCCCTCCTCGTACAGCGTCGGCCGGTTGGCGTCGCCGGCGCGGGTGCCGAACCCCGCCGTGGTCAGCGGAATCTGGGCCGGGTTGCCGGAGTACGAGATCATGTCGGCGTTGAGCTTCACGTACCACAGGTGCGGGTTGCCGTAGTACAGGTAGGCCTGCCCGTCGGCGTCGATGTAGACGGTGGGGTCGATCTCCGCGTTCTGGATCAGCGGACGGCCGAGCGCGTCGCGGAACGGCCCGGTGGGGCTGTCGGACACCCCCACGCCGATCGCGGTCGATCCGTTGGACATTCGCACCGGCACGTACCAGTAGAACTTGCCGTTGCGGTAGACGGCCTGCCCGGCCCACGCGTCCGAGCTCGCCCAGCTGAAGGTGGCCAGGCTCATCGGCGAGCCGTGGTCGGTCCAGTTCACCATGTCCGCCGAGGACCAGACCCGCCACTCGCGCATCGTGAAGTAGGTCGAGCCGTCTTCGTCGTGCCCGGTGTACAGGTAGACCCGGCCGTTGTACACCAGCGGCGCCGGATCGGCGGTGTAGATGTGCTGCACGATCGGGTTGTCCGCTTTGGCGACGCCCGGAAGCAACGCCGTGATGCAGAACAGGATCGCCGCCAGGGCGAGCGCGCGTCTGGCCGGACGTCGAGATACGAGATTCACTGTTCACTCCCCTGTCCACCGGGACATGAAATGGGGGTGGCGCCGGCGCTGATCGCGCGTGCCGGCGCCCACCCGGTCGATCGGTCAGCTGCGCAGGCTCCACTGCTGATTGGCACCGCCGTGGCAGGACCAGAGCTGGATCTTCGCGCCGTTCGCGGTGGCGGCGCCGCTGACGTCGAGGCACAGTCCGGACTGCACACCGGTGATGGTGCCGTTGGCGTTGACGTTCCACTGCTGGTTGCTCTGACCGTTGCAGTCCCAGATGACGACGGCCGTGCCGCTACTCGTGCCTTGACCGCTGGCGTCCAGGCACTTGTTGCCGTACACCATCAACTGCCGGCCGGCGGTGTAGGTCCAGCGCTGGTTGGACCCATCGTGACAGTCCCACAGCTGCAGCTGCGTGCCGTTCGTCGCCGTGCTGCCGGGCACATCGATGCAGCGACCCGACGCGGAGCCCACGACCGTGACGTTGGACTGACCCGGCGGCGGGCTGCTCGACGGCGAGCTGGGCGGCGGCGAGCTGGGCGGCGGCGAGCTCGGCGGTGTGCTGCCGCCGAACGAGGAGATGAACCGCCAGGCCTCACCCTTGGTCCACGTCCGGACGCCATCCTCACAGCCTGAGCACCCATCCACCGGGCCGGGCCCGTGTCCACCATCGAACGCGGCCCACTGCACCGGGTATCCGGCCCGGCAGGAGTAGGCGGTCGTGATGTGCCTGCCGCTGCCCGGCGCCGGCTCCGGAGGGTTCTGGGGAGTGCAGCCGTTGTTGCGCACGAACGTGTCGCGCAATGCCCGTCCCGATGAGATGTTCAGGACGTTGTCGGAGACGCCGTGGATGCCGAAGTACCCGATCGGCTGAGTGCCGCCGCTGCAGCCGGACAGCTGCGCGCCGGAGTAGACCACGACCGCCCGGAAGACGGTGGCTCGAGCACACGCGATGGCATAGCTCATCCCGCCGCCGTAGCTGAACCCCATGGCGAACAGCTGCGTGGTGTCGACGCAGAGGTCGTTCTCGATCATCCGGACCATGTCGTCGGTGAACGTGAGGTCCTGACCGTTGGTGTTGGCCCAGCCGTTGCCGATGCCCTGCGGCGCGACCAGGATCGCGCTGTTGCCGGACTGCTCCTGCATGCCGTAGTAGGACCAGGCGGCGCCGCTGGTCCCACCCGAGGAGACGTCCTGCATGGTGCCGCCGCGCCAGTGGTACCCGAAGATCAACCGGTACGCGCGCGCGTTGCTGTAGCCGTCGGGAACCCGCAGGATGAAGCTTCGGCTCTGGCCGGCGCTCTGGATGGTGTACGAACCGCTGCGCAGCGTCGGGGTCCTGCCGCAACCGGCCGTCGTCGCCGCGGACGCGGACGGAACCGTCGCCGTCATGACGGCGAGCGTTCCCGCGGCGACCAGGGCGACCGTGCCGAGCACCGCCAGCCATCGGGGAACCAGGCGTCGTCCTTGGACAGTTCTCACAACTGTGACTCCTTGTTTGGGAGCGAATGACCTGCCCTACGGGGGAATGCGCGACCCGGAACATAGGTCGTATGACGTATTGTGTCAACCCATGTAAATGCTTCGATGCTGCGCCCGACCTCGCTCCGGGAAACTTTCACGCGGGCCCAGCACCCAAATTGACCGTTAGATCGATGATGCTTAACGTAAGACGTCTTATGTCGACGGGCTGTCGGGCCCGATCACCGCCAACGACAGAGAGGCACGTCAGATGTCCACAAGAGCGAACCGCCCGCGCCTGCGGGCGGCAGGCCGCTATCGGGCCGCGGCCGCCGTGATCGCCATGGTCGCGGCCGGCATCCTGGTGGGGGTGGCCTCCCCGGCGCACGCGGCGACGGCGATCACGATCAACGGTGCGTCGGGCGGACGAGTGCTTGACGGCGTCGGCGCGGTCAGCGGTGGCGGGGGCAACTCGCGCCTGCTGATCGACTACCCGGAGCCTCAGCGCAGTGACATCCTGGACTACCTGTTCAAGCCCGGCTTCGGCGCGGCGATGCAGGTCATGAAGGTGGAGATCGGCGGGGACACCAACTCGACGTCGGGCGCCGAGCCGAGCCACGAGCACACCCGGGGCAGCATCAACTGCAACCGCGGCTACGAGTGGTGGCTGATGGAACAGGCCAGGGCCCGTAATCCCCGCATCAACCTGGTGGGGCTGGCCTGGGGTACCCCCGGCTGGATCGGCAACGGCAACTTCTGGTCCAACGACTCGATCGACTACCTGCTGGCGTGGCTGGACTGCGCCGGTGCGCACGGGCTGACGATCGACTACCTCGGTGGATGGAACGAGAAGGGCTACAACGTCACCTGGTACAAGAACCTGCGCTCCGCCCTGAACTCGCGCGGGTACACCAACGTGAAGCTCGTGGCCTCGGACGACTTCGGGTGGGCCGCCGCCGACGACTCGCTCCGTGACTCGGCCTTCGCCGGCGCCGTGTCGGTCTTCGGCAGCCACTACGTCTGCGGGTACCGCAGCGCCCAGAGCAGCTGCCCGAGCTCCAGCAACGCCCTGGCGACCGGCAAGGCGCTGTGGGCCAGCGAGAACGGCTCGGACGACTACAACGCGGGCGCCGCAGCCCTCGCCCGCGGCATCAACCGCGGCTACATCGACGGCAAGATGACCGGCTACATCAACTGGCCCGTCATCGCCGCCATCACCCCCAACATCCCGTGGGCCACCACCGGCGTTGCGGTCGCGCCGCAGCCGTGGTCCGGCTACTACTCGATCGGCAAGAACGCCTGGGTGATGGCGCAGACCACCCAGTTCACCGCGCCCGGATGGCGCTACCTCGACAGCTCGAGCGGCTACATCGGCGGCAACCGCAACAACGGCAGCTACGTCGCGCTCAGATCCGCCGGTACCGGCGACTACAGCACCATCGTCGAGACGATGGACGCCACCGCGGCCCAGACACTGACCTTCAGCCTCACCGGAGGACTGTCCACCGGCACCGTGCACGTGTGGTCGACCAACGTCCGGTCCAGCAACCCGGCCGACTCCTTCGTGCGCGGCGGCGACATCACGCCGTCGAACGGCAGCTTCTCGCTCACCGTCCAGCCCGGCTACGTGTACAGCATCACGACCACCACCGGGCAGGGCAAGGGCGCGGCGACCAGCCCCGCGCAGGGCAACCTGAAGCTGCCTTACAGCGACAATTTCGACGGCTACGCGGCCGGTCGCGAGGCGAAGTACCTCATGGACCAGCAGGGCTCGTTCGAGGTCACCGGGTGCGGCGGCGGACGCACCGGACAATGCGTCCGCCAGATGTCCGAGCAGGCCCCCATCTTCTGGACGTCCGGCCACGCCGAACCGTTCACGCTGCTGGGCGACCTGACCTGGCGCAACTACACCGTCTCATCGGACGTCATGCTCGAGAAGTCGGGCTACGCCCAGCTCATCGGCCGCGCCAACACGTACAACCACCAGGGCCCCCAGAACCTCAACGGCTACTACTTCCGCGTCGCCGACACCGGCGCCTGGTCGATCCTGAGCAACAACACCAGCGGCAACTGGCGGACGCTGACCAGCGGCACCACGTCGGCATTCGGCATCGGGCGATGGCACACGCTGTCGCTCACGCTCAACGGGACCGCCCTCACCGCGGCGATCGACGGCACCACCGTCGGCACCGTCTCGGACTCCACGTGGGTGGCCGGCCAGATCGGGTACGGCACCGGCCAGGGTGTGACCGCGCAGTTCGACAACCTGTCCATCACCCCGGTCGGCACCTCCGGCGGTCCGGGCGGAGAGGTGCGCGGCGCCGGCTCCAACCGGTGTCTGGACGTCAACGGAGCCAGCCAGGCCGACGGCGCCGTCGTGCAGATCTGGGACTGCAACGGCGGGGCCAACCAGCAATGGACCCCGACCGCGGCCAACCAGCTGACGGTCTACGGCAACAAATGCCTGGACGTGCCCGGCACCGCCGCCGGCTCCCGCGCCCGGATCCTGACCTGCAACGGCGGCACCAACCAGCAGTGGCGCCTCAACGCCGACGGCACCATCGTCGGCGTCGGCTCGGGGCTCTGCCTGGACGTCAACGGCGCCGCCACGGCCAACGGCACCGCCGTGCAGATCTGGACCTGCAACGGCGGCGCCAACCAGCAGTGGATCCGTAGCTGACACCTGGCCTGCGGCCCCCACGGTCGACCGAGCGGACGGTCTTCCGGCCCGGGCACCGGCCCCTCGAGACGATTACGCCAGCGCCGGGCGGACACGGAACGTGCTGTCCGCCCGGAACTGCGCGGTTCCGTCGGCCGGGCGCACCCAGAGTTCGTCGCCCTCGCGGTGGATGAAGTACCCGCGGTAGTTGGACGCCTCGAGCAGCACCTCGCCGTTGCCGGGACCGAGCGGGCAGAACGTGGCATCGCCGCGAAACAGCTGCGTGCCCTCGTCGCGGCTGAGGCGCAGCCGCCAGGAGGTGTGCCGCAGGTACTGCCCGTCTGAGGTACGCAACGAGTAGCAGTCCGCGTCGGCAAGGCCCGGCACCGCCTCGAACGTGGCCCGCTGCCGCGCGAGCGCGGTGTCGCCGGTGGCGAGGATCCCGACCTGGCCGTCGGTGCCGAGGAAGCGGCCCGGCTCGGCCGCGAACTCGAGCGAGAGCCGCCCGGGACGCAACGACGGCGCCGACGACTCGGTGGAGGGCGATGCCGGCGGGGACGCCACTGAGGTCGGCGCCCCCGTCGGTTGCGGCCGCTCGTGTCGCGGCCAGGCCACCATGGTGGCCGCCACCCCGATGACGAGCGTGCCCGCGGCGAGCTTCGCGACCGGTACGCCGGCGAGCCATCCCGCCTTCGCCGCGCCGCTCGTGACCGCGTTCGCGACGAACGAGGTGCCGCCGGCCCCTGGCGCGATCGACGAGAACTTGCCCCCGGTGGCCAGGGTCCCGGTGAGCGCGGCCGGCACGGCCAGCAGAGCGAAGCCGTTCAGCAGGCGCTCCGTGTCGACCGCCCCCTCCATGGCCCGGGTGCACGCCACACAGGATCTGACGTGCCGGGCGATCCGCTTGCGCCACAGCGGACCGGGGACGCCGTTCCACTCGGCGACGATCGTCTCCAGCCACGGGCAGCGCGGCCGCGCGTCCAGCGCCGCCACGAGCGCCCGCGCCTGCTCGAGCCGGCCGCGCATCCGCTGGATGCGAACGCCGGCGTGGGCGACGCCGACGCCGAGCGCAGCGGCGAGCTCGGGACGGGTCAGCTCCTCGCTGACCTCGAGCCACCAGAGCGACCACAGCACCCGGTCGTCGGAGTCGAGCCAGCCGACGGCCTGCCCGACCTGCCGCCGCTGGCCGGCGAGCTCCACCCGCAGGACGGTGAGCGACTCGAAGTCGTCCGCGTCGGGCGCCGCGGTGAGATCGTCCAGCGCCGCCCGCCGCCCGACGGCGACGCGTTCGCGCTGCAGGTGGGTGCCGGCCTGCCGGACGGCGATCGAGGCCAGCCAGGTCCGGAAGCTGTCCGGATCGCGCAGCGACGGGAGCTGCCGCAGCGCGCGCAGCATCGTCTCCTGGACCACGTCGTCGACGGCGCCGGGGCGCCCGGCGAGCGCCCGGCGCACGATCGTGTACACCAGCGGCAAGTGCGCCGCCATGAGTTCGCCGAGCGCCTGCTCATCCCCGGCTTTCGCCGCGACGACAAGCGGCGCCGCTTCGGTCTTCGTTGCTCGCAAGTACCATCACCGGCCCGTTGAGTGTCAATCTCGGCACACGGCCGAGGACATTGTCAAGACGCCCGTAACGCGACTCCGACTGACCCCTCCGCATAACACTTTTCCGCGCCGAGAGACTGTGTACCTGTGCATTCCGGGTACCTGTGCATTCCGGCGCCGAACAATGCAGACAGACCACCGCTCAGCCAACCCCGGCCGTGCTGTCGCGCTCGATCAGGGTCGGCACCACCACCGGCACCGGCACCGGCTCGAGGCGATCCACCTCGATGGATTGCAGCAGCACCGCGACGCAGCGCCGGCCCACCTCGTCGAAGTCCTGCCGGATCGTGGTGAGCGGCGGGCACAGGAACGCCGCCTCCGGGATGTCGTCGAACCCGACGACGCTGACGTCGTCGGGGACCCGGATGCCCCGCTCGTGGAAGGCGCGCAGCAGGCCGAGCGCCATCTGGTCGTTGCCCGCGAAGATCGCGGTCGCGCTCGCCCGTACGGCGAACTCAAGACCGGCCGCATAGCCGGAACGGGCGCTCCAGTCGCCGGTCATCGGCTCGGGCACCCGCAGGCCGGCGTCTTGCAGCACCGAGCGCCAGCCGTCGATGCGGCCCCGGGTCTCCAGCCAGTCCGGCGGTCCGGCCAGATGCCACACCTCGCGATGCCCGAGCCCGATCAGGTGCTCCACGGCCATCCGCGCACCCGCGCGCTGGTCGACGCCGATCACCGGGGTCCGCCCGCCGGTGTCGGCACCCACGGCCACGGCGGCCATCGGCGATGGCAGGTCGTGCAGCGCCCGCGCCGCGGCGCCCTGCGGCGCGATGAGCACGACGCCGGCCACCGACTGGTCCGCCAGGGCACTCAACGCCGACAGCACACCCCGGTGGTCGATCCGCTGGAGCGTCGATACGCTGACGGCGTAGCCCTCGGCCCGCGCGGCCCGCTCGATGCCGAACAGCGTCGCCGCGGGACCGTACAGGACGGTCTCGAGCGTGACCACGCCGATGATGCGCGACCGGCGCGCGGCCAGGCCTCGCGCCATGGCGTTGCGGCGATATCCGAGCTGGCGGATGGCCTCGAGCACGCGTTTCCGCGTGCGGTCGCTGACGTTGGGGTATTCGTTCAGCACCCGCGACACCGTCTGGGCCGAGACTCCGGCGAGCTGGGCGACATCCTTGATCACCGCCCGGCCATGCATCATGCGGCGCTGCCGGGCCGCTGGCGTTTTCACGACGTCCCGCCGCAGTCGAGGAGCACCTTGAGGTCGCCGCCGGCCTCGAGGGCCCGGAACGCCGCGTCGACATCGTCCAGCGGCACGACGCGGGAGACGAGCCGGCCCGCGGGCACCACGTTGCGCGAGAGCAGCCGGACCGCCTCGTCGTAGTCCTCGCGCTCGTACACCCGCACGCCGATGAGCTCCAGCTCCCGCCAGAAGACCCGGTGCAGGTCGACCGGCCGGGGCGGTACCGCGTCGGCCGCCCGCACCTCGAACCGGTGCGCGCCGGTGTAGTACGCCGCGCGGTTCATCTCGCGCCCTCCGCCAAACGTCTGATGTCCCTATAGTGGGTTGCGGCCGTCCGCAGCCGGTTCGAAGGAGACTCGTGGCACTGACCGACGAAGCGATCGCGAAGATCCGCAGCATGATCCAGAGCGGTGAGCTGCCGCCGGGTTCGCGGCTGCCGTCTGAGCCGCAGCTGGCATCGCAGATGGGCCTGTCCCGCAGCGGCGTGCGGGAGGCGGTGAAGGTGCTCGAGTCTGCCCGGGTGCTCGACGTCCGCCGCGGCGACGGCACCTACGTCACCAGCCTCGCCCCCCGGCTGCTGCTGGAGGGCCTCGGCCTTGCGGTCGAACTGCTGCAGGACGACACCCTGCTCGAGGTGATGGAGGTTCGCCGGATGCTGGAGCCGGTGGCCACCGGCATCGCGGCGCTGCGGATGTCGGACGACGACCTCGACGATCTCGCCCGGATCCTCGACGATATGCGCGGGGCCGCGGACGACCACGAGCGGCTCATCCAGTTCGACACGGCGTTTCACCGCACGGTCGTCGCGGCCACCGGCAACGAGACGCTGACGTCGCTGCTGGACGGGCTGTCCAGCCGCACCCTGCGGGCCCGGGTGTGGCGGGGGCTGATCGAGGGCAACTCCGCGCACACCACCATCGAGGAGCACCACGCCATCTATGTCGCGCTGCGCTCGCGCGACCAGCTGCTGGCCCAGGCCAGCGCGCTGCTGCACGTCAACACCTCCGAGTCGTGGCTGCGCGCGGTGCTGGCGCAGCCGGAGGGGGATCACGCGGGCGCTCCGTCGGCCGGGGCCGGCCCGCGCAGCCTGGTGAGGCCATAGGTGCGGACGGCGGTGCCGGCGAAGATCTGGGCCCGCTCGCCCGCCCGCAGCGGGGGCAGGGCCTCGTCCAGGGACCGCAGCACGCCGCGGTAGTCCGCGACGAGCAGGCAGACCGGCCAGTCCGAGCCGAACATCAGACGTCCGGGGCCGAACTCCTCGACCGCCACGGCGACGAACGGGCGCAGGTCGTCCGCGGTCCAGTTCGGCCCGGCCTCGGTGACCAGGCCCGACAGTTTGGCGGTCACGTTGTCGTGGCCGGCCAGGGCCGCGAGCGGCTCCCGCCAACGCCGCAACCCCGCCGCGCCCTCGTCGATGCGGGGCTTGCCCAGGTGGTCGAGCACGAACCGCAGCTGCGGCACCGCCCGGGCCGCGCGCGCCGCCGCAGCCAGCTGGTCGGCGCGGATCACCAGGTCGAAGGCGAGCCCGGCCGCGGCGATCGCGGCCAGGCCCCGCCGCACGCCTGGCCGGTCGAGGTAGTCGGGGTCGGCCTCGCCCTGCACCTGCGAACGCACGCCGACCAGCAGCTCGCCGCCGCGCCGGCGACGGTAGCCCGCCAGCGTGGCGGCGACGTCGTCGGCCGCCACGTCGATCCAAGCCACCACGCCGGCGATCGGCGGGGTGTCGGCGGCGTACGCGAGGAACTCGGCCGCCTCGTCGACGTGGCAGCGCCCGCCCTCGACGAGCACGGTGGCGTCCACGCCGGCCGCCGCGAGCTCCGCGGTCAGGGCGGCCGGGGTGAACGGGCGCCGGATGCGCTCCAGCGCCGGATCGTCCAGCCATCGGTAGCCGCGCTCCGGCCGCCACAGGTGGTGGTGCGCGTCGACGATCATGCCGCGGCCGCCGTCGCCCACTCGGGGCCGTCCGGGAACCGGAAGGCGGCCAGCGACGCCGGGACGATCTGCGCGCTCATACCGGGCGCGGTCGGCGCCAGGTAGCGGCCACGCCGGATGCGCACCGGGTCGACGAAGTGCTCGTGCAGATGGTCGACGTACTCGATGTAGCGGTCGTCGGTCGTGCCGCTGACGGCCAGGTAGTCGAACATGGCCAGGTGCTGCACCAGCTCGCACAGCCCGACCCCGCCGGCGTGCGGGCAGACCGGCACGCCGAACCGGGCCGCCAGCAGCAGGATCGCGAGGTTCTCGTTGACGCCGCCGACCCGGCAGGCGTCGATCTGCACCACGTCGACGGCGCCGGCCTGCAGCAGCTGCTTGAACATCACAGCGTTGTGCACGTGCTCGCCGGTGGCGACCTTGACGGGGGCGACGGCCCGGCGCACGGCCGCGTGGCCGAGCACGTCGTCCGGCGACGTCGGCTCCTCGATCCAGTACGGGTCGAAGTGGCTGAGCTCCCGCATCCAGCGGATCGCGTCCGGGACGCCCCAGATCTGGTTGGCGTCGACGGCGATGCGGATGCCCGGCCCGACGCTGTCGCGGGCGATGGCCATCCGCCGGACGTCGTCGGCCAGGTTGCCGCCGACCTTGAGCTTGATCAGCTCGTAGCCGGCGGTGACCGCCTCCCGGCACAGCCGGGCGAGCTTGTCGTCGTCGTAGCCGAGCCAGCCCGGCGTCGTCGTGTAGGCCGGATAGCCCTCCCCCAGCAGCCGTCGCTCCCGCTCGCCCCGCCCGGCCGCCGCGGAGCGCAGCAGCTCGAGCGCGTCCTGCTCGGTGAGGGCGTCGCGCAGGTACCGGAAGTCGATCTGCGCCACGAGCTCCTCCGGCGTCAGGCCGGCCAGCAGCTTCCACAGCGGCCGGCCGGCCCGCCGGGCGGCCAGGTCCCACACCGCGTTGACGAGCCCGCCGGCGGCCATGTGCACGACGCCCTTCTCCGGGCCGAGCCAGCGGATCTGACTGTCGCCGACGAGCCGCCGGGCGAGTGCCCCGGGGTCGGCGACGAGGTCGTCGACCGGCTGGCCGATCAGCATCGCGGCGAGCGAGCGCACCGCCGCCACTTCGATCTCGGTGCCGCGGCCGACGGTGAAGACCAGGCCGTGCCCCTCGGCGCCGGCGGTGGTCCGCAGCACGATGTAGGCGGCGGAGTAGTCCGGGAACGGGTTCATCGCGTCGGAGCCGTCGCGATGGCGTGAGGTCGGGAACCGCACGTCGAGGACGTCGACGGACGAGATGCGCTCAGTCACCGATACTCCTGGAGGTTGGACGGCGCCGCACAGCCGCGGCCGGGATCGTCGGGGTCACGTCTGCGCCTTGCCGCCGGTGACCCGGGACAGGACGAGCGCCACCAGGATGACCGCGCCGTTGAGGAAGTTCGTCCACTGCGCGGGCACGCCGGCCAGGGTCAGGACGTTGAGGATCATGAACAGCAACAGCACGCCGGTGAAGGCACCGAAGACGGTGCCCTTGCCGCCGTTGAGGCTGACGCCGCCGATGACCGCCGCCGCGAACACCTGGAAGATGGCACCGCTGCCCTGCGCGGCCGGCACCGCCGCCAGGCGCCCGCTGATGAGCAGCCCGGCCAGGGCGGCCAGCACGCCGGCCACCACGAGGGTGAGCCACAGGACGCGGTCGGTGCGGATGCCCGCGGCCCGGGCCGCGTCGACGTTGCCGCCGATCGCGTAGAGCGCCCGCCCTGGGCGGGTGAAGCCGAGCACCACGATGCCGGCCCCGAACAGCGCGAGGGACAGCCAGACCGATGCGGGCACGCCGAGCCATTCGGCGGACCCGAGGTACGTCATCGAGG
Organism: Dactylosporangium darangshiense; assembly: GCF_039537565.1. Classification (NCBI taxonomy): domain Bacteria; kingdom Bacillati; phylum Actinomycetota; class Actinomycetes; order Micromonosporales; family Micromonosporaceae; genus Dactylosporangium; species Dactylosporangium darangshiense. The sequence goes on along the minus strand of NZ_BAABAT010000066.1, from coordinate 24,420 downwards.
CGGGCAGCGCGAAGAACGTCTTGCCACCGGAGATGCCGGTCAGCAGCCCCCGCAGCACGATCAGCAGGCCGAGGGTGACCACGAAGCCGTTGAGCCCGAACCGCACGATGAGCAGGCCGTTGAACGCCCCGATGAGGGCGCCGGTGAGCAGCACGGCCGGCACCGCCCAGGCGGCGGGCAGCACGTGCAGGCCCAGGCCGTGGGTGACCGCCGGGTCGACGACGAGCCAGGCGACGAGGCCCGGGGCCAGCCCGAACGTCGACTCGAGGGAGAGGTCCATCTTGCCGGCGATGAGCACGATGGTCTCGGCCAGCACGACGATGGAGATCTCGGACATGCTCTGCAGCACGTTGACGATGTTGTCGGGCTGCAGGAAGACGGGGTTGACGATGAAGCCGACGATCGCGACCGCGACGATCGCCGGCACCAGCGCGAGGTCGCGCAGGCGGGCGATGGCCGGCCCGCGCCGCGGCGGGTGCGGCGCCGCCGCGGCCGGCATGGCGTCGGTGGACAGCGTGTCAGACATGGCCGAGATCGACCCCTTCCATGGCGGCTACCAGTTCGTTGTCGCTCCAGCCGGCGGCCATCTCGGCAACGACCCGGCCCTGGAACAGCACCAGGACGCGGTCGCAGATGCGCAGGTCGTCGAGCTCGTCGGAGACCACGAGCACCGTCGTGCCGCTCCGCCGGACCTCCTCGACGGCGCCGAGCAGCGTCTGCTTGGACCGCACGTCGACTCCGGCGGTCGGCGTGACGAGGACGAGCAGCTTGGGGTCGGCGGCCAGGGCCCGCCCCAGCACGACCTTCTGCTGGTTGCCGCCGGACAGGTCGCCGACCGGGACCCGCGGTCCATCGGCCTTGATCGACAGCTCGGCGATGACCCGCCCGGCGAGGGCGTCGCGGCGCTTCGGGGAGAGCAGGCCGCGGCGGCGGATGCGCTCCGGCACGCTCATCGTGACGTTCTCGGCGATCGACAGCAGCGGGACGAGGCCTTCCCGGTGGCGGTCCTGCGGCACGAGGCCGACCCCGGCGGCGATGGCGTCGGGGACACTACCGGGCCGCAGCGTCCGGCCGTCCACCGTGACGGTGCCCGCGGCCGGTCGGGTCAGCCCGACGACCGCCTCGGCCACGTCGACCTTGCCGCTGCCGCCGCCGCCCGCGATGCCGACGACCTCGCCGGCCCTCGCCTCCAGCGACAGGCGCGCCGAGGTGCGGGTCACCAGGCCGCGGACGCGCAGCCGGACGGGCACGTCGGGCGGGATGTCCCGGCGCACGGCCTCGGGCATGGTCACGTCCTCGCCGGTCATCGCCGCCACCAGCGCCGGGCGGCCGAGCTCGGCGACCGGCGCGGTCAGGATGTGCCGGGCGTCGCGGAACACGGTGACCTGGTCGCAGATCTCGTAGATCTCCGGCAGGTGGTGGCTGATGTACAGGAAGGTCACGCCCTGCTCGCGCAGGTTGCCGATGCGGGCGAAGAGCCGCTTGATCCCGGCGGCGTCGAGCTGCGCGGTCGGCTCGTCGAGGATGATGAACCGGGCGCCGAACGACAGCGCCCGGGCGATCTCCACGAACTGCCGTTGCTCCACCGTCAGCGTCGAGGCCGGCCGGCGCGCGTCGACGTCGACGGACCACTCGGCGAGCAGCCGCTGCGCGTCGCGGCGCATCCTCCCCCAGCCGATGAGCCCGGCGGGCCCACGGGCCTGCCGGTTGAGGAACAGGTTCTCGGCCACGGTGAGCGTCGGGATGATCGTCGACTTCTGGTAGACGCAGGCCACCAGGCGCCGCCAGGCATCGCGGTCGCCGAGCGGCGGCGCCGGGCGGCCGTCGAAGGTGACGGCTCCCTCGTCCGGCGCCTGCAGCCCGGTCAGAATGCTCACCAGCGTCGACTTGCCGGCCCCGTTGCGCCCGACCAGGGCATGGGTCTCGCCGGGGCGCACGACGATGCCGGCGCCGGCCAACGCCACCGTGGAGCCGAACCGCTTGGTGACGTTGGCCGCCTCGACGGTTGCGGGGCTCATGCGTTGTTGCCCCACAGCGACTTGTCGTCGAACTTCGTCGTCGGCTGCCCGCCGATGGTGGCGCCGTCGACGGTCACCAGCGGGGCGGCCAGCTGGTCCTCGAGCACGCCGTCGCGGACCTGGATGATCGTGCTGCCGTGGTCGGTCGGGCCCGCCTGGAAGGTCTTGCCCTCGATCGCCGCCTTGACGTAGTAGAGCCCGTACTTGGCGAAGAGGTCGGCCGGCTGGCTGACCGTGGCGTCGATGAGACCGCCCTGGATGTCCTTGAGCTCCTCCGGGATGCCGTCGTTGGACACCACGAAGACGTGCTTGGGGTCGGCCGGCGGGACCTGCAGCCCGCGCTGCTTGAGAATCTGCAGCGTGCCCGAGAGCGCGAACGACGACTCCATGTAGATGCCCTTGATGTCCGGGTCGGAGGTGAACCGCGTCTGCAGCTTCGTCGCGGCCACGTCCCCCTTCCAGTCGGTGGCCTCACCGAACACCGTGATACCGGGGAAGTCCTTCTTCATGCATTCGTTGAACGCCTCGGTGCGGTCCCGGCCGTTGATCGAGTCGAGGCCGCCCTCGAGCATCACGACCTTGCCCTTGCCGCCGAGCTTCGCGCCGAGGAACTGGCACGCCTTGGTCCCGTAGGCCCGGTTGTCGGCGCGCACCACCATGAAGACCTTGCCGGTGTCGGGGCGGGTGTCGATCGTGACGACCGGGATCTTCTTCCCGGCCAGCTGGTCCAGGGTCGGGGCGATCGCCGCGGTGTCCTGCGGCGCCATCACCACGCCCTTGACCCCCTGGCTCTGGAACGCCTGGACGTTGGAGATGAGGGCGGCGATGTCGTTCTGCGAGTTCGTCGTCTTGATCTGCACGCCGAGCTCGCCCGCGAACTGCGGCACGTACTTGATGTAGGAGTTCCAGAAGTCGGTGTCCGAGCGGGGGTAGTCGACGCCGATCAGCGGCGCCGCGGCCGGGCCGCTGCCGTTGCCCGAGGATGCGTTGTTGTCGCCACAGCCGGCGGCGAGCATGGCGGTGCCGAGCACCGCCGTCAGGCCGAGGCCGAGTAAAGCGTTGCGGTTCACCGGGTCTCCTTCATGGGCGCGCCCGGCCGACCCGCGGCGATGCGCGGGGTGCGGTTGGGGTGTGGGGTGTCTTCACGCCTGTCGCCCACCCAGCGGGCGACATTCATCTGATGTCTTTATAGGCCAGCATGCATCTGATGTCCAGTGCCACCGCAAACAACACGAACTCGAGGCGACGCCGCCCGACCGCGATCCACGATACATCTGATGTCTCGGGTCGGGCGGCGCGGCGGGTCATACCCCGGTGATGGTCCAGAGGTTGTTGGTGTTGGTGTTCGGCGCCCACAGGCCGACGGTGGAGCCGACGGTGGCGTTGCCCATGCCGTCCAGCGCCGTGCCGGTGCCGCGATTGATGATCTGGTACCGCCCGTTGCCGGTGTCGTTGAGCCGCCACTGCTGGTTGTTGCCGCCGTTCCAGGCCGCCTGCCGGGCGTTGGCGCCGTTGGCGGTGCTGCCCCAGCTGTCGACGACCATGCCGTTGGTGCGGTTGACGATGCGGTACCAGCCGCTGCCGAGGGCGACGAACTGCCACTGCAGGTTGGTGCTGCCGTCGTAGTTCCACTGCTTGACGACCGAGCCGGACGCGACGCTGCCGCCGCCGTCGAGCACCAGCCCCGTGGTGACGTTGGCGACCCGGGCCCAGCCCGTCGGGATGCCGCCACCGCCGCCGGTGCCCAGGGCGGGGATCGTCCCGGAGAACGTCAGCTTCAGCACGTACGCGGGGGCGCTGAACGGCGCGCTGCCGGGCAGCGTGACGTGCAGGCCGCCGCCGTCCTGGCTGCGGGTCGGCAGGTCGATGTAGGCGCCGGCGGTGTTGCCCAACAGCTGCACCGACGTCAGGGTGCTCAGGTTGATCCGGTTCGAGCTCAGCGTCGTGATGGTCGTCGAGCCGCCGGGCCAGCCCAGCACGGTGGCGTACAACACCCGGTTGTCCTTGCTTCGCGTGAAGCGGAAGTCCTGCGCCGTGCCGGTGCGCGGGGTCTGGAACGAGCCGCCGCCCATCTGGGTCGGACCCTCGCCGTAGGCGCCCCAGGCGCGGGTGGCGTAGATGGACTCGCCGAAGCGCTTGAGGTAGTCGCCGATGCCGCGCAGGACCGTCTGCTGTCCGGACGGGATCGTGCCGTCGGCCATCGGCGCGATGTTGAGCACCATGTTGCCGTTCTTGCTCACCCGGTCGATGAGGGCGTGCAGCAGCGCGTTGGTCGAGTAGTAGCCGATGCCGACGGTGTAGCACCAGCTGGAGCTGGAGATGCTGTCGTCGGTGAGCCAGTAAGGGCTCTGGATGCCGGCCGGCCCGCCGCGCTCGTAGTCGAAGACCTCGCCGTTGGTGTTGAAGCCGTCCTTGTAGGTGGCGACGACCTCCTTGTCCCAGGCGACCGCGCGGTTGTAGTAGTACGACAGGAAGTCCAGCCGCCGCGACTCGGGCAGCTGCGAGAGGTTGAAGTCCTGCCACAGGATGTCCGGCTGATAGCCGTCGATGACCTCCCGGAGCTTGTCGTACCACAGCTGCTGCTCGGCGGCCGCGCCGAGCTGACCGTAGAGCTTCTTGAGGCTGGAGTCCGACTGCGCTGGCACCCACTGGTAGTAGCCGGTGAAGTGGTACGCGTGGTGCATCGCGACCATGAGCTTGAGGCCCTTGCCGCGGATCGCGTCCGCGTGCAGGCGCAGCAGGTCCAGCCGCGGCCCATTGGCCACCGAGTTCCACTCGTTGACGCTGCTGTTCCACATCGAGAAGCCGTCGTGGTGCTCGGCCACCGGCCCGGCGAACCGGGCGCCCGCATCGACGAACAGCTGGGCCCACGCGTTGGGGTCGAAGGCGCCGCCGGCCGAGGTCAGCTTCGGCGCGAACTGCACGAAGTTGCCGGCCTTGTCGCGGGCGCCGTTGATGAAGTTGTGGTACGGCCACACCGAAGGATCGCCGTAGACGGACTTGTGGTGGTTGTTCTCGTTCGAGCCGTTGTTGTACATGTTGCGCGGGTACCACTCGTTCGAGTACGCCGGGACGCTGAACACGCCCCAGTGGTAGTAGATGCCGAACTTGGCGTCCTGGAACCACTCGGGCGCCGGGGGATGCTGGTCGACCGACGCCCACGTGGCGGAGTAGCTCGTCGGTCCGGGAATGGCGGCCGCGGCGGCGGCCGCGTGCAGGAGGCCGGAGGACCCGAGGGCGGTGGCGGCTCCGGTGGCGCCGAGGGCGGTCAGCAGCGACCGCCGGGTGAACGGGGTGCGGGACATGGAGATGCCTCCAGGAGAGATCGGATGGCGCAGGGCGGGCGCCAGACATCTGACGTTAAGCACACACATCGGCCGCCGTCAACGGATTGACGCCGCACAAACCGCGCTTTTCGACTTCATACATCAGATGTAGGCCGAACGGCGGGCGGCCCGAGCCGCCCGCCGCTGAAAGGACCACGCCTCAGGCGCGCAGGCTCCACTGCTGGTTCGAGCCGCCGTTGCAGGACCAAAGAATGATCTTGGTGCCGTTCGCGGTGGCGGCCCCGTTGGCGTCCAGGCACAGCCCGGACTGCACGCCGGTGACGGTGCCGTTGGCGTTGAGGCTCCACTGCTGGTTGGCCTGGCCGTTGCAGTCCCAGATGATGACCGCGGTGCCGTTGCTGGTGCCCTGGTTGTTGGCGTCGAGGCACTTGTTGCCGAACACCGTCAGCTGCCTGCTCGACGTGTAGGTCCAGCGCTGCATCGAACCGCCCCAGCAGTCGTACAGCTGCACCTGCGTGCCGTTGGTGGTGCTGCCGTTCGGCACGTCGACGCAGCGGCCGGACTGACCGCCGACGATCTCGACGTTGCTCTGCCCGCCGCCACCGCCGCTCGACGTCGAGTATCCGGCCGCGGTGATGTTGGCCTGGACGGCGTCCTCGGTAGCGTTGCTCGGGTAGCCGGACGTCATGACGCCCTCGTAGAAGGTGCCGGCCGAGCCGTGGCTGTTGTCACCGCCGATGCCGAGGATGATGGCGCCTTCCTTCTTCATCGGGTTGTACCCCGACACGTTGGGCCGCCGGCCGTCGTAGAACGTCGACAGGCCACCGGACTGCGCGTTGCCGCCCCGGATCGCCCAGTGGTTCGCCTCGCCCTTGATGATCGCGGTCGTGAACCGGTAGTTCACCGTCGGATCATTCGCGTTGTAGCCGGCGTTGACGCCCGAGTACAGGCCGTTCTCGAGGTCGGCCATGATCCACGGGCCGTTGCCGGTGCCGTAGCCCCAGACCTTGATGTTGCCGAAGTAGATGGCCTCCATGGTGCCGTTGCCGTTGTCGCGGCTGTTGCGCTCGGCGTTGCCGTAGTCGAAGCAGCAGCCGCCGTTGTAGTGGGTGCCGTCGAAGATGGCGTACATCCCCTCGGGCTGATCGCCCGTGGCCACGCCGTTCGTGTTGTTGTTGCGGTAGCCGGTGCCCGCGGCGACGTACACGCCGTAGGCCTTGTGCCCGGCGACGGTGACGGGTGCCGCCGTCGCATCGGCCAGGTTGTCGTAGCCGCCCGCCGCGGGGCCGGAGAAGCCGCCGGGAGGCGCCTGCGTGAGGTGGTTGTTGCGGCCGGACTGGTCGTAGATGATCGTGATGAGGCAGCTGGTGCCGGCGCAGAACGAGTCCTGCGCGGCGGCGTCGGCGTAGCCACCGGCGCTGAGCACGCCGATGTCACGGGTGGCGTTGTCCGAGGCCCGGCGCACCTGGTACAGGCGGCCGCTGTACGCGCCGTACAGCGCCCGGGTCGTGCTGTGGGCGGCCACGCAGGGCGTGCCACCCGAGGCGTAGATGTCACACGGCCCGGTCGTCGCCGCCTGCGCGGTCGTCGACGCCGTGAGTGCGATGATCGTCCCGGCCACGATCGTGACCGCGGCGGCCACCACCGTCGTCACCGAGCTCCTGAGACTGCTGCGGATCTTCATCCGTTTCCTCCGTCTGTGCGCCGGGGCGAGACGGCGCGGTGGGGTGTGGGCGCGAGGCGGCCGCGCCCCTGTTCGCCGGCACATTGGCGGTCGTGCCGGACGTCGGCGTCGTGTCTCGTGTTAGCGCTCACATCGACGCACAACGAATGTCTCAGATCGCCGTGGATGCTGGCAAGCGCCACCGGCGGGACCACTTTCCGGGCGCCCGCATAACACTTTTCCGGTGCGTTTCAGCCGGCGCCGGCGCGGCCGGCCCACCACAGCATTGCCTCGTCGCGGTTGTTGACCTTGAGCTTCAGGTAGATCTGGCTGACCCGGTTGCGGACCGTCTTCTCGGCCAGCGCCAGCCGCCGCGCGATGGCCGCGTTGGCCTCGCCGGCGGCGAGCAGCTCCATGATGTCCAGTTCCCGCCGCGTCAGCAGTTGCCGCGTCGGCGGCGGCCACGACCCTGCCGGCCCGGTCTGCACGTGGTCGATTACCGCGGCCAGCGGCCCCGATGAGAGCCGGCTGTGCCCGGCCGCCGTCGCTCGCACGGCGTCGAGCAGGTCGGCCAGGGTGTACTGCCCTTCGATCAGGATGCTGCGCACGCCCGAGCGCAGGACCGTCAGCACGTCGCCAGGGCCGATGGCGGGGGTCACGACGAGCACCGGCGGCCGGGGCGCGGGCAGCGCGGCCAGGGCGGCCAGCTCCCGCACGGCCGCGAGCGTCGGCAGGACGATCAGGTTAGCGCCCGCGCCGTCCCCGTCGAGCACGTCGGCGAGCCGCCGCACCTCGACGTTGTCCACGGCGGGGCGGATGAGCTCGGCGAGCTTGTGCCCGGCGCCGCCGAGCACCAGCGCCGTGGTCACGGGCGGCCGCGCCCGGGAGGCGGGTGGAACATCCGCCATCCTCGCCTCCCGGAACAAACGTGGTGCCTGTAATTCTGGCAAGCCATTCAGGGAATGACCATTGAATCCGAGCGTGACCCGTTGCGGCGGCGTCGCATTACACTTTTTCGCCGCCTTCTTTTCGCCGAGCCGAAGTCAGCTGCGGGTCCATTTCTGGTTGGTCGCGCCGAGGCAGTCCCAGATCTGCACCTTGGTGCCGTTCGCGGTGCCGTTCGCGCTGACGTCGAGGCACTTGTTCGCGCCGACGGCCGTGACGGTCCCGTCGCTGTTGAGCCGGAACTGCTGGTTCGTCTGGCCGTTGCAGTCCCAGATCTCCACCGCGGTGCCGTTGGCGGTGCCGCGGCCGGTCACGTCCAGGCACTTGGCGCTGCCGTAGACCCGCAGCTCGCCGGCCGCGGTCAGGGTGAACTGCTGGTTCGTCCCGCCGTGGCAGTCCCAGATCTGCGCGAGCGCCCCGTTGGCCTGCGACGCGCCGGCGATGTCCAGGCACCGGTTGGAGGCCTGGCCGCGCAGCGCGAACGTGCCGCTCGGCGGCGTGGCGCCTACGCCGGCCGCGGCCATGACGGCGCGCGCGCCGCTCGGCCAGTTCCCGCCGGTGACCACGACCGTCCCGGAGTTGGTGTTGCCGCGCGAGCCGGTGGTGACGTTGGTGGTGCTGCTCGTGGTCCAGTTGTTCGTCAGCGTCAGGTTGCCGGTGTTGTTGTTCGCCCAGGCCTGCGTGTACGCCCAGGTGCCGATGTTCTCGAGCACGTTGCTGGCGGCGGACACGTAGCGCGAGCCCTCGTCGAAGTACATGCCGAGCCAGCCGTTGGTGTTGCGGAAGTAGTTCTGGTTGACGGTCGTGCCCGGGTTGGCCGAGAGGTTGTAGAACGCCCCGCCGTCGGTCATCTGCTGCACGACGTCGTGGACGTAGTTCGCCGTGACGCGGTTGTTGGCCGCGACCGTCGCCGTCGTGTACTTCGGCTGGTAGTTGTACAGGCCGCGGTCGACGTAGTCCTGGCTGCCGCCGGGGTCGTTGGCCCCCCAGCCGTAGCCGAGAGCGATGCCGGAGTACGGCAGGTTGTACACCTCGTTGTTCGCCATCGAGGACCCGGCGGTGTACGTCATGAGCAGCCCGACGTGACTGCGGTAGTCGACGGCGACGTCGTGGATGACGTTGTTGCTGACCACGATGTTGCTGTTGGTCATCCGCGAGTCGCCGGGGTGGTGCGCGTCGGCCTGGACGCCGCCGACGACGATGCCGCCGGCCGAGAGGTATTCGAACGTGCTGCCGGTCACGGTGATGTTGCTGGCGCCGAGGCCGACGCCGGTGCCGTTCGCGTTGGCGTCGTTGCCGATGCCGAGGCCGACCTGCCCGAGGTTGGTGTACCGGTTGCCGGCCAGGGTGATGGCGTTGGCCGCCGACACCTGTACCGCGGCGGGCATCTGCCGCCAGCCGGGCCGGGTCGCCTCGAACAGCTGGCAGCCGGACTGGCACGAGGTCAGCGCGTCGGCCGGCCGGTTCCAGCTGCCGTAGATGTAGGCGCCGGTCTGCTGGTCGGCGTAGCCCTGGCTGGTGCTGGGCTGCAGCCAGCTGGTGTTGGCGAACCGCAGGCCGGTGAAGGACAGGTTGTGCGCCGGCGCGGCGTAGGTGCCGCCGATGCGCAGCAGCGACTCCAGCCGCGGCAGCTCGACATCGGCGGCGGCCATGTCCTGACCGGCGAGGGGCTTGTAGTAGAGGTTGCCGGCGGCGGTGTCGAGGTACCACTCCCCCGCGCTGTCAAGGAACTCGCGCGCGTTGGCCAGATACATCGGCCCGGCCCGGAAGGGCTTGCTGAGGGTGTCGTACCCCCACGTGTTGTTGTTCCAGGCGGGCTGCTGCATCGTGAGGACGTTGTTGGCGATCGTCTGCACGGGCACGTAGCGGTCGGTGAACGAGTCGACGGACTCGACCTCGACCCGGCTTTTGTCGGCCAGGTTGTTGAGGTAGGACAGCGCGCCGTTGGTGAAGCTGAGCCCGGTGGCCGAGGCGGTGAAGTCGCCGCGGTTGACCTGGGTGCGCGCCCGGGTGGCGATGCGGCCGTCGACGTAGAGCTGGCGGGTGTCGAAACCGGTGCCGACGGCGGCCCGCCAGATGTTCTGCCCCGAGTCGGCCAGGGTCCAGCCGGTCACCTTCTGCCCGCCGGAGATGGTCGGCGTGGCACCGGCCGCGGCCTGCCACGCCACCGTGTGGCCGCCGGTGCCGGAGTCGGCGGCGGTGAAGGTGAGCGGCGCGCTGAGGGCGTAGGTGCCGCCGGCGATCTGGACGACGATGTCGCCCGTCATCGACGGCGCGCTCGCCCGGACGGCGGCCTGTGCCTGGGCGAGCGAGCATGGCTGCGCGGACGAGCACGCCGTGCCGGAGCCGGTCGGCGACACGAAGAGCGTGGTCATGACGGCCGCGGCGGCCGGCGGCGCGAGCGTCCCCAGAGTGCCGGCCGCCACGAGACCGGCGGCCGCCACGCCGGCGGCGCTCCTGAGTCGACGATGTGTTCGCAATGTGGGCACGGCGGTGCTCCTTCGCGCGAGGGGGTGTGGAGGCTTCGCCGGTTGGCGGCCGGACAAAGCACCATCAGCTCATCATAGGTATGACGTGTTATCAACCGCGATCCGTCGCTCAGATACCGTCATGGGCGTCGGGCCGCGCTCAGGCCCCGCAGGTCCGCTGCCGGACGACCGCGCCTTCGTTACCGATGCGTGAACCCGTGAAAGTTTCGCCGACTCCCGCCCGATGCCACGGGTCGGAGCCGGGCGCGTCAGGTCATCCGGCCCGGTCGCCCCTTTGCCGCGTGATGAGCCCGCCGGTTGACGCCATACATCATACGAGTTACGTTTCCGGCGACCATACCCCGACCCGGAGGAAGAGCAGGCATGCGATGAAGGCAGTGGTGTACCGCGCGGCCCGGCGTGTCGAGATCGAAGGCCGCGCCGTGCTCGCCCCGGGCGCCGGCGAGGTGCGCATTGCCGTGGCCTACACCGGCATCTGCGGCACAGACCTGCACATCTTCCACGGCGACATGGATGCCCGCGTCGGCCCGGCCGCGGTGCTCGGGCACGAGATGTCCGGGCGGATCGACGCGATCGGGCCCGGCGTGTCCGGCTGGTCGGTCGGGCAGCCCGTCACCGTCATGCCGACACTGTCCTGCGGCCACTGCCCGGCCTGCCTGCGCGGCAACGCCCACATCTGCCACGCCATGCGGTTCCTGGGCATCGACGCCCCCGGTGCCATGCAGTCGTACTGGAACGTGCCGGCCGACCTCGTGCTGGCGCTTCCCGAGCACCTGCCGCTCGAGCACGCGGCGCTCGTCGAGCCGGTCTCGGTGGCGGTGCACGACGTCCGGCGGGCGGACGTCTCGGCCGGGGATCACGTCGTCGTGGTCGGCGGGGGGCCGATCGGCACGCTCATCGCGATCGTCGCCCAGCGCCACCGGGCCCACGTCGTCCTGCTCGAGCCGGACCCGTTCCGCCGCTCCGTGGCGGCCGAGCTCGGCATCGAGGCCTTCGATCCGACCGCCATCGACGTGGTGGCGGCGGTCGAGGAGCGCACGGCCGGGGCCGGGGCCGACATCGCCTTCGAGGTGTCCGGCTCGCCCGGCGGGGTCGAGACCGCGGTCGACGTCCTCGCCACCCGCGGCCGGCTGGTCATGGTGGCCATCCATCCGCGCCCCCGGCCGGTGAACCTGCACCGCGTCTTCTGGCGCGAGCTGGAACTGTTCGGCGCGCGCCTCTACGAGCGGCCGGATGTGACCACGGCCATCGAGCTGCTCGCCACCGGCGCCGTGCCGGCTGAGCGCCTCATCTCCCGCATCGAGCCGGTCGCGGCGGTCGATGCCGCCTTCGCCGCGCTGGAGTCCGGGGGCCGCGTGATGAAGGTCCTCATCGACTGGCAGGAGCCGGCCCGGTGACGGCGCTGTTCGATCTCTCGGGACGCACCGCCGTCGTCACGGGTGCGCGGCGCGGCATCGGCCTGGCCATTGCCGAGGCCCTCGCCGCCGCCGGGGCGGACATCATCGGCGTCTCCGCGCAGCTCGAACCGGCCGGCAGCGAGGTCGAGCGCCGGGTGCGCGCGACCGGCCGCCGCTTCACCGCGCTGAGCGCGGACTTCGCCGACCGGGCCGCCGTGCACCGGCTCGCCGAAGACCTCAACGCCCGCGGCCCGATCGACATCCTTGTGAACAACGGCGGCACCATCGCGCGGAGGCCGGCGGCCGAACACCCGGACGAGCTGTGGGACCGCGTCCTCGAGGTGAACCTCAGCAGCCAGTTCGTCCTGTCCCGGGCGGTCGGCCGCGAGATGATCCGGCGCGGCCGCGGAAAGATCATCTTCACCGCGTCGCTGCTGAGCTTCCAGGGCGGCATCAACGTCCCCGGCTACACGGCGTCCAAGTCCGCGATCACCGGGCTCGCCAAGGCCCTCGCCAACGAATGGGCGGCCCACGGCGTGAACGTCAACGCCATCGCGCCCGGCTACATCGCCACCGACAACACGCGGGCGCTACGCGATGACCCGGCCCGCAGCCGGTCCATCCTGGAGCGGATTCCGGCCGGCCGCTGGGGACGGCCCGACGACCTGGCCGGTGCCGCGGTGTTCCTGTCGGCCCCCGCCTCCGACTACGTCAACGGGGCCGTCCTGGCGGTCGACGGCGGGTGGCTGGGCCGATGACCGCGACCGTGATGACCGGCCGATCACTCCCCCGGCGCCCGGCGATGCGCCTGACCGGCCTCGGCTTCGGGGCCGCGCAGGGCGGGAACCTGTACCACGCGACCAGCGAGGAGACGTTCCACGCCGCCGTCGAGGCCGCCTGGGACGCCGGGATCCGCTACTTCGACACCGCGCCGCACTACGGCCTCGGACTGTCCGAGCGCCGGCTGGGCGCCGCGCTGCGCACCCGGCCCCGCGACGCCTTCGTGCTCTCGACGAAGGTCGGGCGGCTGCTCGTGCCGTCGCCGCAGACCGCACACCAGCGCGATCCGGAGGGCTTCGCCGTGCCGGCCGACCTGCGCCGGGAGTGGGACTTCAGCCGCGACGGGGTCTACCGCTCGCTCGAGGCGAGCCTGCAGCGGACGGGTCTGGACCGCATCGACGTCGTGTACCTGCACGACCCCGACGAGCACTGGGAGCAGGCCGCGACGCAGGCGGTGCCGGCCCTCGTGGAGCTGCGCGACCAGGGCGTCATCGGGGCCGTCGGGGCCGGCATGAACCAGTCCGCGCTGCTCACCCGGTTCGTCCGGGAGACCGGCGTCGACCTGGTCATGTGCGCCGGGCGGTACACGCTGCTCGAGCAGGGCGCCCTGAACGACCTGCTGCCGGCCGCGGCGGAGCGCGGCGTGGGCGTGGTCATCGCCGGCGTCTACAACTCCGGGCTGCTCGCCCAGCACCGGCCGCCGGACGACGCCACGTACAACTATCAGCCGGCGCCGGCCGAGCTCATCGACCGCGCGCGGCGCATCGCGGCGGTCTGCGAAGCGCACGGCGTCAGCCTGCCCGCGGCCGCGCTGGCCTTCGTGCGGACCCATCCGGCCGTGGTGTCGACTGTGGTCGGCCTACGCAGCCGCGTTCAGGTGGCCGAGACGCTGCACCGGGCGTCGGCCGCCGTGCCGGACGCGCTCTGGCCAGCCCTGCGCGCCGCGGGGCTGCTCCCGCACCGGGACGACGCCGGATAGGTCGCCGTCCCCGGTGCGCCTGGCACGATGCGCGGACCGGCCCGGCGGGATCGCCCGCGGGGACCCTCCGTGGCCGGTCAGGTTCGCACGGTCGCCACCGTGGCCCGGCCGCCTCGGCGGACCGGCTCCTCTCCACCCACGAGCCCGCACCGGCTGCGATCGGCGCAGGTCGCGCTCGACGTCCGGAACGCAGCCACGAACATAATACGTCTGACGTACGTCTGGTAGGCGTACACTGAGCGCCGGTCGTCACGCCGCCCGTGGCGTGCAAAACCGTGGAGGGCACATGACGACATCCCGGGCGGAGCCGGCCGGCCACGCCGTTGCGCCGCCGGAGTGGGCGCGGCGTCCGACCAACCTTGCCAAGGCGGTGACCGCAGAGCTGGTGGAGCGCATCGTACGGGGGTTACACCCGCCCGGCTCGCCGCTGCCGCCGGAGCCGGCGCTGTGCGAGATGTTCTCGGTCAGCCGGACGGTGATCCGCGAGGCAATGAAGGTGCTGCAGGAGAAGGGCCTGGTGCAGGTCCGCCAGGGCAGCGGCACCATCGTCACCCCGCCGACGCGCTGGAACATTCTCGACGAGCTGGTCCTCGCCGCGACCATCGCCGAGGACGACACGCTGTCCGTCCTCGACGACCTCGTCGTCACGCGGCGCCTGCTGGAGTCCGACATGGCCAACGTCGCCGCGCGCCTCGCCGACGAGGCGACCGTCGAGCGGCTCGGCGCGACCGTCGCCCGGATGGACGAGCTCGTCAACGACCACGTGACGTACGAGGAGCACGACCGCGCCTTCCACGACATGATCATGGAGGCGTCCGGAAACCGCATCGCCCGCGGTGTCGTGAAGGCCCTCGAGAGCCAGGTCATCCATACGGCCCGCTACGTCGGGCGCACCGACCGCACGCTCTGCATCGCGTCGAACCTGGGTCACCGGCGCGTCTATGAGCGCATCGCCGCGCGCGACCCCGAGGGCGCCGCCGCGGCGATGTTCACCCACATCACCGACGCATGGCTGGTCCGCCGCGGCGGCCCGAGCGACGCGGCGCGGCTGCAGCGATAGGGGCGGCCGGTTCACAGGTGTCCTGACACGGCCAGGCCGACCACCGCCACGGCGACCACAGTGGCCACGATCAGCGGCGCCAGGACGGCGATGGCGACCCGCGCCGGGGCGTCGAGGCTCGACCGGTGCGCCCCGTCCCAGGGGCGCAGGTCATCGCGGCGCGGGCCCATCAGGAGCGATTCCAGCGCTGGTTGGCCGCGCCGGTGCAGGTCCACAGGATCACCGTGCTGCCGTTCGCCGTCGCGGCGTGGTTGACGTCGAGACAGAGCCCGGACTGGGCGTTGCGGATCGTGCCGTCGGCGCCGACACTCCACTGCTGGTTCGCCGCACCGGTGCAGTCCCACAGCTGCGCCTTGACGCCCGCCGTGGCGTTCAGCGGCGCGTCGAGACACTTGCCGAGCGACTGCACGGTCGCCCCGCTGACGGTCCACTGCTGGTTGGCGCCGCCGTGGCAGTCCCAGATGATCGGCTGCGTGCCGTTGGCGGTGCTGCCGCCCGGCACGTCGAGGCAGCGCCCGGAGGCCGCGCCCACCAGGGCGGTGGTCCCGGCCGGCGGGGGCGACGTCGGGCCGCCGCCGTTGCTGCCGTCGAGGCCGAGGAAGGCGATGGCGTACGCCAGCTGGCCCGCCATCGGCAGCTGGTGCCCGACGCCGGCGATGCTGACGCCCTCGACGGTGGCCGTGGTGCCCGTGCCGCCATAGCGGGTGCGGGTCCAGCTATTCTGCGGGTGGTCGGTGAGGCCGGGCGTCTGGCCCAGGCCGTTGAGGTTGGTCCACTGCTTGATCTCCTCGCCGAAGTTCGGGTAGGCGAGGGTGGTGTCGGTCGTGCCGTGCCACAGCTGCATGCGCGGGTAGCGGCCGGTGTAGCCGGGGTACATCGCCCGGGCCAGGTCGCCCCACTGCTGGGCGGTGCGGATGACGTTGCCGCCGGAGCACTGGCTGTTCCACAGGGAGCCGTCGGTGGTCGCGAAGCAGCCGGCCGGGACGCCGGAGAACGCGGAGGCGGCGCTGAACACGTCGGGGTACTCGGCGGCCAGGACGTTGGTCATCATGGCACCGGAGGAGAAGCCGGAGACGACGATCCGGGACGCGTCGATCGGGTAGTGCGACCGGGCGTAGGCGACCATCGACATGATGCCGGTCGAGTCGCCGCCGCCGCCCCGGCGCAGCGCCGCCGGCGTCGACACGTCGAAGCAGTTGCCGCTGCGGGTCGCCTCGGGCAGCACGATGACGTAGCCGTAGCGGTCGGCCGCGCTGACGTAGTCGTGGCCGTTGCCGTTGAAGATGCCGCCGGCCGAGCCGCCGCAGTAATGCACCAGCACGAGCAGCGCGGGCTTCGGCGCCACGGTCGCCGGCACGTACATGTACATGTTGAGGTTGGTCGGGTTGTTGCCGAACCCGGACACCCGGGTCAACCCGGCCGCCGACGCCGGCCGCGTCGACACCAGGACGGCGGCGACGACCAAGGGCACTGCCGCGGCGAACAGCAGCGCCCGCAGCTTTCGTTGCATCAGGCTCTCCTCTGCAGGGCGTCGCCACGGCAACCGAAACCGAGCATGTGAGCGCTAACTCAATTGGTCGCACCGTGGAGGCGACGCGTACCTGAGCCCGACGGTGCCAGAAGACTCCGCAACGTTCAATACCGAAAAAAGTGTTATGTGCAGCGTGGCCACCAGGTCCCGTCGACGAACTTGAATGAGACGAAACACTGTGGCAATGTGGCCGCCAATTTCGTGTTAGCGTTAACAAGCGTCGGGAGCCCTCATGAGACTTTCCATCCGCCGGCCGCGTGGTGCGGCGCTGTGGCGCGTGCTGGCGACGGCGGCCGGCCTGCTCTGCGCGGCGGCCCTTCTGCCGGCCGTGGCGCGGGCCGACAACCCGATCGTGCAGACCATCTACACGGCCGATCCGGCGCCCCTGGTGTACAACGGCCGGGTCTATCTCTACACCGGCCACGACGAGGACGGCTCGACGAACTACACCATGCGGGAGTGGCGGGTGTGGTCTTCCGCGGACATGGTGAACTGGACCGATCACGGATCGCCGCTGAGCCTGGCCAGCTTCAGCTGGGCCAGCACCAACGCCTGGGCCGGCCAGGCCGTCTACCGCAACGGCAAGTTCTACTGGTACGTCCCCATGACCAACCGCGCGACCGGCCGCATGGCCATCGGGGTGGCGGTCTCCACCAGCCCGACCGGGCCGTTCAGCGACGCCCTGGGCCACCCGCTCGTGGAGACCGGCGAGATCGACCCCACGGTGTTCATCGACGACGACGGCCAGGCGTACCTCTACTGGGGCAACCCGAACCTGTGGTACGTGAAGCTCAACGCCGACATGATCTCGTACTCGGGTAGCCCGGCCCAGATCCCGCTCACCACCGCCGGGTTCGGCACCCGCACCGGCAACGCGAGCCGGCCGACGCTGTTCGAGGAGGGGCCGTGGGTGTACAAGCGCAACGGCCTCTACTACAACGTCTTCGCCGCGCGGTGCTGCTCGGAGTACATCGCCTACTCGACGGCGCCGGCCCCGACCGGGCCGTGGACCTTCCGCGGCACGGTCATGCCCAGCCAGGGCGCCAGCTTCACCAACCACCCCGGCATCGTCGACTTCAACGGCGGGTCGTACTTCTTCTACCACAACGGGGCGCTGCCCGGCGGCAGCGGCTACACCCGCTCGGTGGCCGTGGAGAAGTTCAGCTACAACGCCGACGGCACCATCCCGACCATCAACATGACCACGACGGGGGCGCCGCAGGTCGGGACGCTCAACCCGTACGTGCGTCAGGAGGCCGAGACGATCGCCTGGGAGTCCGGCGTGGAGACGGAGCCGGCCGCCGAGGGCGGTATGGACGTCGGCTGGATCGAGAACAACGACTACATCAAGGTCAAGGGCGTCGGCTTCGGCGCCGGCGCGGCGTCGTTCAGCGCCCACGTCGCCTCGGCGACCACCGGTGGGCGCATCGAGCTGCGCCTCGACGGCGCCAACGGCTCGCTGGTGGGCACCTGCACCGTCGCCGGCACCGGCGGCTGGCAGACGTGGACCACCGTCACCTGCCCGGTGTCGGGCGCGACCGGGACCCACGACCTGTACCTCAAGTTCACCGGCGGCAGCGGCAACCTGTTCAACGTGAACTGGTGGCAGTTCACCGCGGCCGGCGGCAACTCCGGCGGCAACCTGCTCACCAACGCCGCCATGGAGAGCGGCACCAGCGGCTGGGCGGTGTTCGGCTCCGGCACGCTCGCGGCGAACACCGCCGTCGTACACGGCGGGTCGCAGTCGCTGCTGCTGACCGGCCGCACCGCGTCGTGGAACGGACCCGGCCAGGACGTGACGTCGAAGCTCACCAACGGCAAGAGCTACGCGACGAGCGTGTGGGTCCGCACGCAGAGCGGCACCCCGAGCGCGAAGGTGACCCTGGCGCTGACCGCGAACGGCTCGACAAGCTACGTCCAATTGACGCCGGCAGCCGCGGTGAACGCAAACGGCTGGACCCAGCTGACGGGGACCGCCACCGTGTCGTGGACGGGCACGCTGACCGGCGCCACGCTCTACGTCGAGACGTCCGCGGGAACCGACAGCCTCTACATCGACGACGCCTCGCTGCAGTAGTGCGCACCCCGGCCGCGGCGGCGAACACCGCCGCGGCCGAGGGCCCGGGTCAGGCGGCGGCGCAGGCGGTGCCGTTGAGCGCGAACGCGGGCGGCCGGGCCGTGTTGCCGGTGTGCGTGGCCTGGAACCCGATGCTCGTCGACCCGCCCGGCGGCAGCACGGCGTTGTAGCTCACGTTGCGCGCGGTGACCGCCCCGCTGTTCGGGCTGTAGGCGGCGTTCCAGCCCGAGGTGATGGACTGCCCGGCCGGCAGCGTGAACGTCAGCGCCCACCCGTTGATCGCCGCACCGCCGGTGTTCGTGATGGTGATGTTCTCGGTCAGCCCGGTGTTCCAGGCGTTGACGGTGTCGGCGACCCGGCACGCCGCGCCGCCCGGCGGCGGGCTCGACGCCGGCGGACTCGATGCCGGCGGGCTGGACGGGCGCGACGACGTGGGCGAGCCGGGCGAGGACGGCGTGCCGCCGGTGCCGTCGATGCCGAAGAACGCGATCGCGTAGGCGGCCATCCCGGGCGCGGGCAGGCTGTGCCCGGCGCCCTGGATGCTGTAGGCCTCGACCCGCACGGTGCCGGACCCGTCGGCGTAGCGGCGGCGGTTCCAGCCGGACTGCGGCGTGTCCGTCGCCATCGGCGTCTGGCTGAGGCCGAACACGTCGGTCCACTGCTCGATCTCCTCCTGCAACAGCTGATACGGCACGAGCGTGTCGCTGGTGCCGTGCCACAGCTGCACCCGAGGCCGCGGCCCGGTGTACCCCGCGTACGCCTGGCGCACCGCGTCGCCCCACTGCTGGGGCGTGCGATCCATGCCGCCGCCGGTGCACCGGCTGCTGCCCGGTGGGTAGTCGGCAGCGTTGGCGAAGCAGTTGAACGGCACGCCCATGAACGCCGCGCCGGCCTTGAACACGTCCGGGTACAGGGCGAGCATCTCGTTGGTCATCATGCCGCCGGAGGAGCTGCCGGTGGCGTACACCCGGTTGGGGTCGCCGCCGAACTGCCGCTCGACGTACGTCACCATCGACACGACCGAGACGGGATCGCTGCCGCCGCCGCGCCGCTTGGCCGCATCCGACCAGGTGTCGAAGCAGTTGCCGAAGCCCGCCTGCTGCGTGGCGCTCGGGTAGATGACGATGAACCCGTACCGGTCGGCGAGCGACGCGAACTCGCTGCCCGAGTAGAAGCCGGGGCCCGAACCGCCGCAACCGTGCATGGCGACCACGATCGCCGGGTTGGCCGGGCGCGCGTCCGGGACGTACACGTGCATGCGCATGCCGCCCGGGTTCGCGCCGAAGTTGGTGACCTCGGTCAGCGTCGCCGCGTAGGCGGGCCGCAGCGCCACGACGGTGAGCCCGACGACCGCCAGTAGGGCGGCCGGCCCGAGCAGGACTTTGCGGTTGAAGCTCATGCGCCTACTCCTTCGATGGTTGTGGGAGGGTCACGCGCGGCACTTAGTGTGCTTCCGGGGCACAAAAGTGTCAATCGAGAGGAACCGATGCCTCCGGGGCCGCTAGAGTCGGCCCAGCCGCCCGATCCGACGCCACCGGAGGAAGCGTGTCCAACCCGTTCGACATCGAGGAGATCTTTCCCGACGAGGAGGTCGCGCCGGTCCGGCTTCCGCGGCGCCAGTCCGGCCCGGCGCCGCAGGGACTGGCTGTGACGCTCATGGCCGACTACACGCTGCGCCGCCGCGCCTGGCTGCCCTCCTCCGCCATCGTGGCGCTGCTGGCCGAGGCGGGCGCGAGCGAGGCGGGGGCCCGGGCGGCGATCAGCCGGCTCGCCCGGCGCGGCGTGCTGGAGGGCGACCGGCGGGGCCGGCACAGCGCCTATCGGCTCGCACCCGCCGCCGCCGCGCAGGTCTCCGACGGCGGGCGCTGGCTCGTGTCGTCCGCCGCCGACGCCGAGCCGTGGGACGAGTGGTGGACGCTCATCGCCTTCTCGCTGCCGCAACAGGAGCGCAGCCGGCGCCGGGCCCTGCGCGGCCGGCTGCGGTGGATGGGCTGCGCGCCGCTCTACGACGGCCTGTGGGTCTCGCCGCACCCGCTCGCCGGCCCGGCCATGGCGCAGCTCGCGGAGGCCGCGCCGGAGGCGATCACCGTGTTCCGGGCCCGGCACGTCGAGCTCGGCGCCGCGGCGCCCCGGTCTCCGCTGCAGGCCTGGAACGTCGCGGACATCGCCGAACAGTATGAAACGTTCATCGCGCGGTGGCGCCCGATGCTGCCGCGCATCCGCACGGGACGGGTCGGTGGCGCGGCGGCGGTGCGCGCCCGCACCGAGGTCATGGACACCTACCGGCGCTTTGCCGTGCTCGACCCACGGCTGCCGATCCGCCTGCTGCCCCGCGGATGGCGCCGCGGAGCGGCCCTGGAAGTGTTCACCACCGTCTACGACGGCCTCGCCGCGGCGGCGGAGCGGCACGTGCGGGCCATCGTGGCCCGGTACTGCAATGGGCCGGCGCCCGACGTCCTGGCCCATACCGTGGCCGACATCCGGGCCGGCGTCCTCGAGGACGCCGGCCCGGCCCGGGTGGGCTAGACGCGGCTCCAGCGCTGGTTGGCGGCCGCGGTGCAGGTCCACAGGATCACGGGGGTGTTGTTGGCGGTGCCGGCACCGGACACGTCCAGGCACAGGCCCGACGAGACGCTGCTGATCGTGCCGTTGGCGTTGAGGTTCCACCGCTGGTTGGTGCCGCCGTGGCAGTCCCAGAGCTGGACCTTCGCGCCGGCGGCGGCGCTCAGCGGCGCGTCAAGGCACTTGCCGAGCGCCTGCAGCGTCGCACCGTTGACGGTCCACCGCTGGTTGGCGCCGCCGCTGCAGTCCCAGATGATCGGCTGGACGCCGTTGGCGGTGCTGCTGCCGGGCACGTCCAGGCAGCGACCGGAGCCCGCTCCGACCAGGGTGGTCGTGGTGCCGCCCGTGCCGCCGGCGGTGCCGATGCTGCCGGCGACCGACAGCAGCGCGTTGTACCAGGTGGCGGCCATCTTGTCGTAGCCGGCGGCGGTGGGGTGGATGCCGTCGATGAGATCGGCCGCCGTCAGCGCGCTGTGCATGTCGACCAGGTGCACGTGCTTGCCGGCGTTGACCTTGCCCTGCACGATGCCGGGGATCGCCGCGTTGAAGTTCCGCGCGGCCGCCTCCTGCCCGGCGTTGGCGAGCGGGATGATCGTCGCGACGAAGACCTCCGCGCCGGGTGCGGCGGCGGTGATGTGGTCGATGAGCGTCGAGAGCCGGCCCGGCGCGCCCGTGACGTTGTAGTTCTGCAGCACGTCATTGGTGCCGATGTGCAGCAGCACCGTGTGCGGGGTCGTGGCGCCCAGCCAGCCGGTGATGTTCGCGTCGATCTGGTCGATGCGCCAGCCGGGGTGACCCTCGTGGTCGTGATCGCCGAGGTTGGCCGGGCCGTTGTACTGCGACCCGACGAAGTCGACCCGGTATCCGCCTGCGGCCATGCGCTGCCACAGGCCGATCCGGTAGCCGCCCGGCACCTGCGTGCCCTCGGTGATGGAGTCGCCCAGCGGCATGACCCGGACGCCGCCGTTGGACTCGGCGGCGGCGTTCCCGACCGGTACCAGGGCGCCCAATACCGCCGACACGGCCATGACCACGGCCAGGCCAAGCCGGCGTCTGCGTGTGCGCATACGCGTTCCCTTCATGAGTTTGCCTGCGGGTTGTGCGGATGTTAGCGCTCTCATCAACTTTCGGCGAGGCTCGGACGCGCCGCAAAAAGGTGCCGGGTTTCCGTTATGAACGAGGCTCGGCGGAAGTCGGGTGCGCACTACTGCCTCGTATTATCGATGACCAGCTCTTGAACGGCCCGCAGCGATGTGGCAGGCTCGCCAATCGGCGCGCCACACGTGGGCCAGTCACCGCCAACGGCCCTCTTGTTAGCGCTCACAAACGGAAGGAGAACCGCAGTGCGCTTGCATCACAGGCTGGTGTTGCTGCTCGTGGCCGGGGCGGGCCTCTGGTTCGTCGGCGCGGGCCCGGCCACGCCGGCCCAGGCCCTGGCCAACAACCTGGCACTCACCCCGCCGATGGGGTGGAACGACTGGAACGCGTACGGCTGCAACGTGTCCGAGGCGCTGGTGAAGCAGACCGCCGACAAGATGGTCTCGTCCGGGCTGGCCGCCGCCGGGTACCAGTACGTGAACATCGACGACTGCTGGATGCAGCACAGCCGCGACGCGGCCGGCAACCTGCAGCCCGACTTCGCCAAGTTCCCGGACGGCATCTCGGGCACGGCCGCCTACGTGCACTCGAAGGGCCTGAAGCTCGGCATCTACGAGGACGCCGGCACCCAGACCTGCGCCGGCTACCCGGGCAGCCTCGGGCACGAGGCGCAGGACGCGCGCACGTTCGCGGCGTGGGGCGTGGACTACCTCAAGTACGACAACTGCTTCAACAACGGCAGCACCACCACACAGCAGTACATCGCCCGCTACTCGGCGATGCGCGACGCCCTGGCCGCCACCGGGCGCCCGATCGTTTACAGCATCTGCGAGTGGGGCGTCAACGCGCCGTGGACCTGGGCCGGCAGCGTCGGCAACCTGTGGCGCACCACCGGCGACATCCAGGCCAACTTCGGCAGCGTGCTGTCCATCTTCCACCAGAACGTGGGGCTGTCCGCCTACGCCGGCCCCGGCCAGTGGAACGACCCGGACATGCTGGAAGTCGGCAACGGAATGTCGGCCACCGAGGACCGGGCCCACTTCAGCCTCTGGGCCGAGATGGCCGCGCCGCTGCTGGCCGGCAACAACCTCGTCAACGCCAGCGCCACGACGCTGTCCATCCTGGGCAACAAGGCGGTGATCGCCGTCGACCAGGACCCGGCCGGCAAGCAGGGCCGGATGGTCAGCTCCACCAGCGGGCTGGACGTGCTGGCCAAGCCGCTGGCCAACGGCGACGTGTCCGTGGTCCTGTTCAACGAGAACACCTCGACGGCCACAATCAGTACCACGGCCGCCGCGATCGGCAAGACCGGCGCTGCAAGTTACACGCTCACCGACCTGTGGACCGGCGCGACGAGCACGACGAGCGGCGCCATCTCGGCGAGCGTCCCGGGGCACGGCGTCGTCATGTACCGCGTCGCGGGCGGCACGACGGGCGGCGGCACCGGCGACACGACAAGCACCATCCGCGGAGCCGGGTCGAACCGCTGCCTCGACGACCCCAACGGCAGCACCACCAACGGCGTCCAGCTGGTCATCTGGGACTGCAACGGCGGCACCAACCAGCGGTGGACCTACACCGCCACGAAGCAGCTGCAGGTGCTCGGCAAGTGCCTGGACGCGTACAACAACCAGACCTCGGCCGGCACCAAGGTGGAGATCTGGGACTGCAACGGCCAGGCCAACCAGCAGTGGAACATCAACGCCGACGGCACCATCACCGGCGTGCAGTCGGGGCTGTGCCTCGACGTCACCGGCGCCGCCACGGCCAACAACTCGCTCATCCAGCTGTGGACCTGCACCGGCGGCAGCAACCAGAGGTGGTCGCGCTCCTGACCTGATTTCCGGTACTTTTCAGCGGCACAACGGCACTTCGGCTCGGACCAGCGAGCCGGAGTGCCTTGCCGTGCGTACAACCGCGTGTACGGCACCGATTATCCATCAAGGTCGTTCCGGAAACTTTCCGAAACATATTGTTTCGCCGATGTTGCCGTGCCAGCATGGCGGCATCGAAGCCCGCCGCTACGGGCCGGGCAACATCAATCCATCGGCATCCCTCGCGCAGGGCGGCTTCAGCCTGCCCGGACGCGGAGACCGATCAGGAGGTCAGAAGTGACAAGCAGTCCATCAAAACGCGTCCGGCCGTTGCGGATCCGGCTCGCGCTCGGCGCCGCCGTCGCCGTCGCAGCGGTGGCGGGTGCGGCGACGATGATCCCGGCCGCCAACGCCGCCGCCAGCACCCTCGGAGCGGCGGCCGCGCAGTCCGGCCGGTACTTCGGCACCGCGATCGCCGCGGGCCGGCTCGGCGACTCGACGTACACCACGATCGCCGGACGCGAGTTCAACATGGTGACGGCCGAGAACGAGATGAAGCCGGACGCGACCGAGCCCCAGCGCGGGCAGTTCAACTTCAGCGCCGGTGACCAGATCTACAACTGGGCCACGCAGCGCGGCATGAAGGTGCGCGGCCACACCCTTGCGTGGCACTCGCAGCAGCCGAGCTGGTGGGGCGGGCTCAGCGGCAGCAGCCTGCGC
>NZ_BAABAT010000065.1:0-48823 GCF_039537565.1 Dactylosporangium darangshiense | reverse complement strand
AGCACTCAGACGCGCCCGAGACGGGGTCGCCCTCGACGAGACCGAGGCGACCGTACTGCTGCAGGCCCGCGGAGACGATTTGCAGGACCTTGCCGCTTCGGCCGCACGTGTACGCAACGCAGGCCTGGAGGCTGCGGGCCGCCAGGGCGTCATCACGTACTCGCGCAAGGTCTTCATTCCGCTGACCCGGCTGTGCCGGGACAAGTGCCACTACTGCACCTTCGCAACCGTGCCCAACAAGTTGCGACGAGCCCGGCACAGCATGTTTCTCTCGCCTGACGAGGTCCTGGACATCGCCCGGAAGGGCGCCGAACTGGGCTGCAAGGAGGCTCTCTTCACGCTCGGCGACCGGCCGGAGGGCCGCTGGCCCGAGGCACGCGAATGGCTGGAGGCCGAAGGCTACGACGACACACTCGCGTACGTGCGGGCCATGGCGATCCGGGTGCTCGAGGAGACCGGACTCCTGCCGCATCTCAACCCGGGAATCCTGTCCTGGACGGATCTGCAACGACTCAAGCCCGTCGCCCCATCCATGGGCATGATGCTGGAATCCACTGCGACCCGACTGTGGTCCGAGCCAGGCGGTCCGCACCACGGCTCTCCGGACAAAGAACCGGCAGTCAGGCTGCGTGTCCTGGAGGACGCAGGACGCTCCAACGTTCCCTTCACGACCGGAATTCTCATTGGGATCGGGGAGTCGTACGAGGAGCGTGCCGACTCCCTGTTCGCGTTGCGAAGGATCGCTCGGTCCTATCGCGGCTTGCAGGAAGTCATCGTGCAGAACTTCCGCGCCAAGCCGGACACCGCGATGCGGGGAATGCCCGACGCGGAGCTCGAGGAGCTGGCCGCGGCGGTCTCGGTGGCCCGGCACATTCTGGGGCCGAGCGCCCGTATCCAGGCCCCTCCGAACCTGGTCGACCAGGAGTACGCCCTGCTCATCAAGGCCGGCATCGACGATTGGGGCGGCGTGTCCCCACTGACCCCGGATCACGTGAACCCGGAACGCCCGTGGCCGCAGATCGACGAGCTTGCAGCGCACACGGCGGCTGCTGGCTTCCGGCTGCGCGAACGGCTCACCATCTATCCGGAGTTCATCCGGCGCGGCGAACCGTGGCTGGACCCGCGGCTGCTGCCGCACGTACGCGCGCTGGCCGATCCGGATACAGGCCTCGCCCTCGAAGACGTGCGGCCGTCCGGCCTGCCCTGGCAGGAGCCGGACGAGGGCTTTGTGTCAATCGGCCGCACCGACCTCCATCGCACCATCGACACCGAAGGCCGTACCGCCGACCGCCGGGATGACTTCGATGAGGTATACGGCGACTGGGAGGCGCTCCGCGAGGCTGCGGTGCCCGGCATGGTGGCGGAACGCATCGACACGGACGTGCGCGCCGCCCTCAAACAGGCCGCCGACGACCCCACGAAGCTGACCGACGCGCAGGCGCTGGCACTGCTGCACGCCGACGGACCGGCGCTGGATGCGCTGACACACATCGCGGACGAGCTACGCCGAGCGGTGGTTGGCGACGACGTTACGTATGTCGTCACACGCAACATCAACTTCACCAACGTCTGCTACGTCGGTTGCCGATTTTGCGCCTTCGCCCAGCGCCGCACCGACGCCGACGCCTACACCCTCTCATTGGACCAGGTCGCAGACCGGGCTGCGCAGGCCTGGGACGTTGGTGCGGTCGAGGTATGTATGCAGGGCGGCATCCATCCCGATCTGCCCGGCACGGCGTACTTCGATCTGGCCCGCGCGGTGAAGCACCGTGTGCCTGCCATGCATATGCACGCCTTCTCCCCCATGGAGGTGGTCAACGGCGCGTCGCGCAGCGGGCTGTCAATACGCGAGTGGCTCACGGCCGCCAAGGAGGCCGGAGTCGACTCCATTCCGGGCACAGCCGCCGAGATCCTCGATGACGAGGTGCGCTGGGTCCTCACGAAGGGCAAGTTGCCCGCCGCTACCTGGATCGAGGTCGTCAAAACCGCCCACGAGGTAGGCCTCCGCTCCAGCTCGACGATGATGTACGGGCATGTGGACCAGCCCCGCCATTGGCTCGGGCACCTCCGCACGCTGGCACGGATCCAGCAGGAAACGAGCGGCTTCACCGAGTTCGTGACACTCCCCTTCATTCACACCAATGCGCCGGTGTACCTGGCCGGCGTCGCACGGCCCGGTCCGACGACCCGCGACAACCTCGCCGTCACGGCGATGGCCCGCCTTCTCCTCCACCCACACATCACCAACATCCAGACGAGCTGGGTCAAGCTCGGGACCGAGGGTGCGGCCAGGATGTTGCGCTCCGGTGCCAACGACCTCGGCGGCACGTTGATGGAGGAAACCATCTCCCGCATGGCTGGCTCGGGTTACGGCTCGTACCGCTCTGTCCGGGACCTCGAGGCCATCGCGCGAGCCGCCGGCCGGTCGGCGAAACCGCGGACGACGCTCTACGGCGAGGTGCCGCCGGACCGCGTGGCGGCGGCCGCTGCGTCGGACGGCCATCTACCCGAACTGCTCCCGGTGCTGGATTCGCCAGCGACAGGTGACGCGAGGAGGAAGTGATCAGATCATGATCGGTCAAGTAGGTCCGGGGCCCTGCGCGGCTCGTCCCTGGGTCGCAGTGCTCCCGGTGAAACCATTCGCACTGTCCAAGAGCCGCCTCCAACCCTGGCCCGGCGCCGACCGAGAGGAGCTGGCACGTACCTTGTTCCTCGACACGCTGCGCGCGCTGCGCACCACGGACGACGTCGCGGCAGTGGTCGTGGTGACAGACGACCCTGACGCAACTGCACTGGCGGTGGCCAGAGGAGTCCTGGCGATTCCCGATCACCCTCGGGCCGGACTCAACGCGGCAATTCTGCGTGGCGCCGCCCACGCACAGACCATCGCCCCCGGCGCTCCGGTAGTTGCGCTCACCTCAGACCTGGCCGCCCTGAGAGGATCCGAGCTCAGTGAGGTCCTGGCAGCGGCGCGGGACCACCACCGCGCCTTCCTGGCGGACCACACAGGCCGAGGAACCACCCTGCTGACCGCCCAGTGTCCGGCGCAGTTGCAGCCCGCGTTCGAGGGGTCCTCACGGCAAAGGCACATGCTGAGCGGCGCCTGGGAGATTACGGACGTCGATGCGCACAGCGTCCGTCTCGATGTCGACACCGAAGAAGACCTGAGAATCGCGAGACGTCTCGGCCTCGGCCCACACACGTCGCGGCTACTGGCGGCCGCTGCCACCGGTCGTCCACGGTGACGGACCGATCACAGGTGCCGCCAAGACTTGATCAACCAGCGAAGATGGGCGGAGCTGATCCGACGTGAACACACACGAACGTGCTCGTCAGAAGCCGAGGATCCGAGTCGGCGTCGTAGGGGTCGGAAACTGGGCGCTACGTGGTCATATCCCGGTTCTGAATCTTCTTCCCGACTATGAGATCGTCGCGGTACACAGCCGCAGGAAGGACGCCGCCGCTGCCGTCGCAGAACGCTTCGGCTACCCGCACGTCGTCGATACCGCTGGGCAGTTGGTCGCGCATCCGGACGTTGATCTGGTGGTCATCACAACCACTGCCCCTCAGCATGAGGACGGCGTGCGGGCTGCGATAGCTGCCGGCAAGGACGTGTACTCCGAGTGGCCCCTGACGACGAGCACCGAGAAAGCCGAAGCGCTGGCCCGGCTCGCTCACGACGCTGGTGTGCGCCATGTCGTCGGCCTTCAGCGCCGGCTGGCTCCGCACAACCGGTACCTGCGCGATCTACTGGCGGACGGCTACGTCGGCGCGCTCCGCTCAGTACGTATGCATGTGAGCATGAACTATTTTCAGGCGCGACTGTCCCAGGCGCTGCGCTGGACGGTCCCGCCGGAGAATTTTTCCAGCGTCATCGCGATCTACGGCGGGCATTTTCTCGATATGATTTTCTCCGCCGTAGGATGGCCCAGGACCTTCTCGGCCCTGATGGTGAACCAATTCAACGAGATCACCATCGCAGAGACCGGTGAAGTCCTCCGGACCACCAATCCGGACCAGTTGGTCGCCACCGGGACCATCGAGGGCGGGGCCGTGTTCTCTGTTCACATCGAGGGCGGCAAACGGAACAACTCGGGTGTCCAGATCGACATCACGGGCGATCAGGGAGATCTAAGAATCACGAACGTGTCCGCATTCGGCGACATCGGCGAGGACTACGTCATTGAAGGGGCGCACGGCGACGACATCCCACTTGCGACGCTCCCGATTCCGCCCTCATATAATTGGCTGCCCGAATCGGGCCTGGCGTCGAGTGTCCTTGAACTGGCGAATGTGTATGCCGCGTTCGCACGGGATGCCGCCGAAGGTACCCGCACGGCGCCCACAATGGACGACGCCGTCCGGATGCACAGGCTGATCGATCTGTTCGCGGAGTCGTCCGACAATGGCAGCCGCGTTCGGGTGGACGAGGCAGGCTCCCAACTGGATCGACTTCCGGACTGACATCGTCCGAAATGCCGGTGCATCTTCGCCGGAAGTACAGAAGCGTCGCTGAGATCCTACGGAAGGTTGTGTCGAGGGTACTGGTTCTGCCGGTGGTGTGGCCGTCACGTGCAGGTGGAATCCTCGACTCAACAGCCGGTCGCGAGTGCGGGCACCAGCCGGCCGACGTACCGCGGGCGGGCACGGTCACCACGGCGATGCCCTCGATCGCAGCGAGGTGCCGCAGCGCGTCGAAGATCATGCCGCGCACGTGCCCGCCGAGGCGTCGGTTGCGTGACCGGCCCGGTGCGCTTGGCCGGATTGGCCGGCCACGTCGCAGCGGCCGTGCGCAGCAGGCCATCGCGGTACACGGCCGGGCGCAGCAACCGCGCCGCGTGCTCCTCGGCGATGCGCCGGACCAGGTCGGAGGCGACCACGCCCTCCGGGGCGGTCGCGGTGATCCCGAGCCGGCGCAGCGCTACATTACTCGTTGGTCGGCAGGGCACGCCCGTCCGGGCCGACACCGGCGGCGAGCGCGGCGAGCACCTCGACGGTCCAATGCTGCTCGAGCAGCCGGCGGGTCATGTCCCGCACCAGGCTCGACATCCAACCAACCCGCTGCGCGAGCGCCGCAGCGCTGCGCAGCCGACCGGTGGCCTCAACGACCCCACGGTGGGCGGTACAGGTGGCGGTTGCCGTCGCCGCCGTCACCCGATCGCCTCACACCATCATCAGCGGCCGCAGGCCCGACACTTTCTCAACCCGTGGCGAGGCGCAATGTCCGGTTCCCGCAGGTTCGCTCAACATACCAATCCACTGCTGAAGACCCTGTGCACCGTGTGCGGCACCGAGGGGCCGTGCCCGCAACGGCGGACTGCTCTCTGCAGACGCTTGCGCGCTATGGCCGGCGCACGGCTGCGCCTCCTGCTCTCTGGGCGCACACTGCGGAACTCGGGAGAAGGTGATGGGTCGTCACGTCACGGACCGGCTCGCTGCCACCTCGTCTCGGGTGGCGGCGAGCGATCCGGAGCCGCCTGTAACCGTCACCGGCGTCGGTGGCGGTTACAGGCGGTCCCCCTATCGACGGCAGTTACGCCAGGACGGGCTCGAGGACGAAGAGTGGGATATCCCGCCCCGCAGTGACCCGGTACTGAATGAAATCCGGGTAAGCCTCATCTGCCCGGTCCCACCACTGCGCCTTCTCCTCGCCGAAGATCTCACGGGCACGCATGTCCTGCTTGACCGAACCGTCCTGCAGCTCGACCACCGGATTGACAACGAGGTTCTGGTACCACACCGGCAGGGCGCCGCCCCCGTTGGAGGCAACTACCGCGTAGGTGCCGTCGTGCTCAATCTTCATCAACGGATTCTTGCGGATCTTCCCCGACTTCGCGCCTCTGTGCGTCATCACGACAACCGGCCGGTCCTGGAAGGTACCACCCTCCACTCCGTCGGTCGCCTCGTACAACGCAACCTGGTCCCGAACAAAGTCCGTCGGGCTGGGCTCGTACTCGCCGTGCAATGGCATTTCTGACTCCGATTTCAATAATGGTTCTTCGGTTTCCGACCGGATGTGGGCGGCGTGCCCAACGGCCCGGCAGTGCGCTGGGCGCCTGAGCGGGCTGAACCGCACCGGCAGCCCTCGCCCACGAGTCTAGACAGACAGGTCTACCTAAGCAAATGTGACGCACACCGCCGGCGCGCGAGCTCGCGACAGGCGGACATCAACGGGCAGCGGACGCTGCATTCAGGAACCTGTCATACGCCCTCGACAGGGGTCTCGGCGCTGCCGGAGCAGCATCTCGACATCGGCTGTGGTGACGTCGGCATACGACCGTGCACAACACCATCCGGCAGGTCGACACGCGTCCGGTCCAGCACAAGCACAACCTCGACCGGGTCAGGGTCCCGGCCTACCATGGATTCCCGCTGCCACGCCAAAATCTCACCCGTTTGCTTGTGGATCGTCAACAAGATCCGGGACCCCTCGCCGGTCAGCCCGAAGGTCAGCCCCTGCCGACCGGCGACGTCCTGCCCGGGGCCGTCGTATTCCAGGCCGGGCAGGTCGGCGAGGACGCGCAGCACGGCAGCACGTTCGGCTCGATCCAGGTATCGGACCCTGACGAGGTCAAGGATGCGGGCGAGCAGATAGCCGGAGTCCATGCCGGCCGGATTGTCCCCGAGCAGGGCCATTTCGAGCTGTGCGGCATCGGTTGGAAGCGGCTCGGGAAGGTGCAGGTCCAGCGCACCCGGCGGGTACTCGACAACGGTCGCCGGAGTTTGCTGCAGAGCATCCGGGTCAGTGCCGCCCGCCAGATCCGACACGTCGGGTCCATCGGGAAGACGCCGTTCAAGCAACCAGCCGGCGCCGTCGGCCTTGCGCCATTGAAGGTTGTCGAAGGCGACGGCGACCTTGCCGGAGTGGACCCGTCGCTGCACATGCAGCTGGCTGTACGCACCCAGGCAGCTATCGGCGGACACCCACTCAGCCTGATCACCGAGCGTCTGCAGGCGCACGCGTACGGTCAGGTCGGCGGTGGCGACATCCACCGCCGGTGGCCGAGACGGCGACGGCGGTGCCGCCGACGCCCATGTCGGCTGGTGCGGATCTGCGCCGGCAGTGACGACGAGCAACAGCACTGACGCGAGCGACACGACGGCAGCGACCAAGCCGGCCAGAAGTACGCGCAGCGAGACAGCCCGGCGACCCGGCAGCAGCGACGCGGTGAGCGGATCCTTGTCGGACATGTTCATGGCAGCGAGCAGAACTGATCGCTCGTTGTCGGACGGGACTGCGGCGCCCCGATATGACGCACGCACGGCTGGTAGCGGTGCCGGCTCATACGGTTGCGCTCACCGCCGGCGTGACGTCCGATACCAGCAACGTCCGTAGCTCGTCGACCGTCGGCGAGCCGATCGACCGAATTCGACCTGCCTGCCGAGTCACCGCCTCGTCGAGCACCTGCCGCGCATATCGGCCGTTGCCGAAGAACACTGTCTTCGGCACACGCTCGAAGTGTTCACGCAGCGCGACCAGAGTGTCGCCCGGGCACTCGTATCCGCTGGCCATGGCCAGCCCCTGGAATATCGCCACCAACTCGTCAGCACTGTAGTTCGCGAAATGGATCCGGCGAGAGAATCGAGATGCCAGACCGACATTCGCGGCCAGGAATGCCTCCATCTCGTGCTCGTAGCCGGCGACGATCACCACCACCTCGTCCCGATGGTCCTCCATCAGCTTGACCAGCGTGTCGATCGCCTCGCGACCGAAGTCCTGGCGACCATCCTGCGGGGCCAACGTGTACGCCTCATCAATGAAGAGCACACCACCCCGAGCTCGCTCGAACGCCTCCCGAGTGCGCTGCGCGGTATGCCCGACGTATTCACCGACCAGGTCCGCACGGGCCACCTCGACCACCTGACCGTTGGCAAGAACACCCAGTCCGGCCAGCAGGTCGCCGTACAAACGGGCGACCGTGGTCTTGCCGGTGCCAGGTGGCCCGGAAAAGACCAGATGGCGGGAGATCGACGGCGCCGGCAGCCCGGCACTCACCCGGGTCCTGATGGTGGCCAACAGATTGATCATGTCGGCCACCTCGCGCTTCACGTCGCTCAACCCAATCATGTTGCCGAGCTGGCCGAGCAGGCGCCCGACCTCGTCGGTTCGGGCCTCGCCTGCGCGTACCCCGCTGCCCTGCGACGCACCGAGATCCTGCGGCAACAACTGGGCCAACTCGACACCTGTTGACGAACCCACGTTGGACAGCCGGAACGCCTGACGTCCGATCATCTCCTCGAACACCTTCCTGGCCACCCGACCGTTTCCGAAGTTCGCGTCCCGGGCCATCCCGTCGAAGAGCGCGGAGACGGCCACCCGGGTGTCGTACTCCAGGGAGTAGTGGTGGGTGCTGCACAGCCTCTCCACGATGCTCACGAGCTCTGACGTCGAGTAGCTTTCGAACTCGACCGTCTTGGAGAATCTGGAGGCAAGACCCGGGTTACTGTCCAGGAAGGCCCGCATCTGCGCCGAATAGCCCGCGACGATGACCACCACCTCGTCGCGGTGGTCCTCCATCAGCTTGACCAACGTGTCGATCGCCTCGCGGCCGAAGTCATGACCGGAACCGCCCTCAACCGGCGACAATGCATACGCCTCGTCGAGGAACAGCACGCCACCACGCGCCTCGTTGAACTTCTCCGTGGTTTTCACCGCGGTGCCGCCGATGTGCTCGGCAACCAGGTCGGCCCGCGCGACCTCGACCAGTTGACCGCTGCGCAGCACGCCCAGCGCGGCGAGAATCTTCCCGTACAGCCGGGCAACGGTGGTCTTTCCGGTGCCGGGTGCGCCCGCGAAGACCAGGTGCCGCGACATCGGCGGTGCGGGTAATCCAGCTGCGGCCCGCCGCTGGCTGACCCGGTGCAAGCCCACCAGGGTCGCCACCTCATGCTTCACCCCGGTGAGACCGACCAGGGCTTCGAGCTCTGCCAACAGTGGAGTTACCGGATCACCCGGATCCACCAATGGACCCCGCCCGTCCCGGCCGGCCGCACCGCCTGCCTCTGCGGCCGGACCGCGTGTGACCGGCGCTGTCGGTTCGATCGATCGTTCGGCATGCGTCGCCCGCCGCGCAACAACCGGGTCGATGACCTCCAGCGACGTGCTGGGTACCGCCCGGCGGATCGCGTTGCCGCCGTTGTCAAGAATTGTGGTGGCCTGGATCAGCACCGACTCCATGGTCTCGACCAGCACGCCGTCACCCGAGTTCTCGATCACCTCGCACCCGTCGAGCCGCCCGGTCGAGCCGGCCGCGAACCTGATCCCCGGACCACCGCTCCCCAGTACCCGGCAACGCGTCAGCGACAGCTCGGCGCCGTGTTGCACGACGATGCCGGCGTCCCTGGCAGCGGCCAGAACGCCGGACATGAGCGTCGCTCTGCCACCGGCGGCAAGCACCAGGCCTGCCCGCCCGCCCCGAACAGCAACGTCGGTCGCGGTCAGCTCGGTCCCGGCGCCGACCATGATGCCGACGCCCGCACACCGCTCGATCGTGCCTCGCTGAAGCGTGGGCGCTGCCCGGTCGGCCAACTGCACACCGTACAGGTCGCAGTCACTGATGGCGATGTCGTCCAGGGATGGTCGCGCCGCACCGCGGACCAAGATGCCGGTGTTCCCGCCGTGCACGGTGAGACCCCGGATGCTTCCCCCCGCCTCGCCCTCGAACAGCAGGCCCACGCCGCCTTCACCAGCCACCCGGGCGCCCTCGATCCGCGGTGCCGCGGTGCCGGTGACCGCCACCGCGGCCAACGCCGTGCCGTTGATCTCACCGCCAGCGAATGCGCCGGTCGCCTGGTCGAGCACGAACAGGCCGTGGCCGCCGGTACCGCTCACCCGGCAGCCCCGCAGCAGCGGATCCGCCTCGGCCGAGAGCATCACGCCATGCCCGCCGACGTTCCGGATCTCGCATCCCTCCAACATCGGCTTGCCGCCGGCGATCAGCGCGCCGACGCCCGCCGTGTCGTGCACGCTGGTCTGCACCACGCGGATCGCACCACCGTCCTCCACGGCCAGCGCGGGGCCCTCGACCATGCTGATGTCACACTGCTCGATGACACCCCGCCCGTTGCGGGTGCAGAGCACTCCGGCGCCCCGGACCGCAGTCACCGTGCATTGCCGGAATACCGGATCAGCTCCTCCGACGATCACGATCGCGACGCTGCCCACGTCCCGCACCATGGTCGTGCTCACCACACTGCCGGCTCCGCCTTCGACCAGGAAGCCGGCACCGATCGGGTTACTGACCAGAGAGTCGCGCATGTTCAGCCGTCCCCCCGGAACGTGCACGGCTACGACACCATTCGCCAGTACCTCACATTCGACCATCCTCACCTCAGCCTGAGCGACCTGCAAAGCCGGCAGTTCGGCTCCACCGCCACGCAGGCTCAGGCCACGTAGCGTCACCGAGGCTGCAGCGAACACCGCAACCCCGTCCCCGCCATCGACAATGACCGTGCCCTTGCCGTCCTCGGCAACGATGGTGACCGGACCGACCAGCCGCAGTTGCTCGCGGTAGATGCCTGGTTGCACAACGATCGTGGCGCCGGGGCCGGCCGCTGCCAGCGCGGCTGTGATGGTCGACAGCCCTCCCAGATCGGTCTGTGACACTGATATCACACTGGTCATGGCGTATTTCCACTCTCGCTTGTTCCGACGGTGCCGGCGCCCGCCACCGGCGGTAAGAAACGTCGACCCGCATCGTCCACGCCGACGGCGAAGGCCAAGGGTGCGCTCGCGATCCCCGCCCCTCGCCGTGGCCCGCGCAGCCGGGACAACACCCGCTCGACGCCGTCCGGGCTGTCGACGGACGGACCGACCCGACCAGACCCGGACGACGTGGCGACATCACTGAGCAGTACCCGCACCGGCACGTCTGGTACGTCTGAGTCATCAACGGCCAGCACGACGAAACGGCTCCCCGGCGGGAACAGCGCACTGCCCTGGGCGCCCGAGGAAAGGCCCTTCAGCCGGTGCGCGCTGACCGACCAGATGGCGAATTCCACGCCGGAGGCGGCCACCGTGCCGCGCTGCAGGTCGACGTCGACGAACGCCGGCTCGACCAACTCGTCTCCGGGCCGATACCCGGCGATGACGTCCGGGTCGGCGAATCCGGACCGGAAGACCGGACCGAGTACCGCCGGAAGCCGACGCAAGCCATACATCGCAGCGCGGGCCAGGAGCGCGGCCCGCTCGACCTCCTCCTGCGCGCCGCCACCGCGCAGCACATCGTTGATCTGGTCGCGCTCGCCCTCGCAGTACGCCAGAACCGCAACGAGCCCAGCCGTAAGCTCGGCAAGTGCACCGGCGCTCGACCGCAGTCCCGGCTCCTCTGCCAGGGTGCGGGAGACCACGCGGGCGTGTGCGTCGTATCGTCCACGGAGCGCCAGACGCAGCGCAGCACGATCTGCGACCGCCGCGTCGATATCGGCTTCGGACATCCGCAACCATGACGGTGCCGCTGGTGCAGCTGGCGACTTCGTGACATCCGGACGCATCCGCACCACCGACACGGCCGACTGGACACGCGACGTCAACGGCTGAACCGGCATCACCAGCCTGCCGGTTCCACCCCCGACAATGTGCTCCGGTGTGGACGACGGCTGCTGGAAGGCCTCGGTCGTCGGGCTGGCTGCCAACGGTCGGCCGACGGATTCGGATGTGACTTCGACCGGCGCTGCGACCACACCCGGCACTGTCGTCTCGTTCGGAACACCGCTCGGCCCGACGTCGGCGTCGGGAGCTGCGGCGATCCAAGACAGTCCGGCCGCCACCGGCCGGGCTCGAGGCGCAAGGAGGGAGGCAAGCTGCGGGGCGATCGATGCCGGTGCCATCGCTGGGTCGATACCGCGAGGCGTGGCGGCAGCATCGTCGACAATGGACCGTCCTACTGCGACCGTCGTGGCTGCGACCGGCGGCAACGCCACGGCCCGGTCCGTGCCGGCCGGTACCTGTTCGGCCGGGGCCATCAGGTCCGTCAACGGATCCGACCGTGCCGAATCGGACCTACGCCGTGCTGGCACGGGTCGAGGCGGCAGGACCGAACCAAGGTCATGGACACGACGGGACCGGCTCCACCCACCTGTGTGTGGGGTCCTTGGATTCCATCTGCGGAACGTGCCGCTGGTGGTCAGGATGCCGGTCGCGCTGAAGGTGACCTCCGCGTCGGCCGCCAGCACCGGGGCTGCAACCGCGTCGGCCAAGCCACCGAAGAGCAGGCCGGCGGCCGGTCCGCTGAGGGTCATACCGTGCGGTATGACCACGATCGGTTGGCCTAGGCCGTCGCGGCAGTCGGCGATCATCTTTCCCAGCGACCGTGGCGACACCGGGCGGCCGGCGACCCGAAATCCGGTCGCCTCCACGATGACCTCGACAAGGAATCCGGCAAGCACTCGACTGGCACCGCTCAACGATGTGCCGAGGAACGACCAACCCGCGCGGGTCCGGGCTCCGGGCACCACCATCTGCGCCGTGACGGCGGCCGACATCGGCTGCTCGGGTCTGCGCGATACACGCGACGGCCGCCAGACGATGGCCGGACGATCACGTGGCAAGTCGCTCAATCCGGTGAGCTCGAGGAGCCGTTGTCGACCATCGGTCGCCGACGGCCGGTGCCTGCCCGCCGGCTCCGCAACGGCGGCCGGCAGATTCGCCACCGACGGCCGCCGAGGGAGCGTCGACCGTTCCGAAACGGTCGACGGCGGCTCGGGGAGCCACAACACCGGCTGAGGGACGGGAGTCGGTGAGTCCGGAGTCGGGAGTGGTGGCCAAGGCGGCTCAGGGTGCACCTGCCGGTCCGGCCCGCTCACTGCCCAGTCTGCGGCCGCGTCGGGATCGACGGCTCCGCCGGACGCATCCGGAACGGCAACCCTCAGCTTCGGTGGAGAGCCCCCGGCCCACACGGCGTCGTCGTCCGGCGCCAGCGTCAGCCCGGCGAGGGGAAAAGCAACCTCCTGGCCGATCCGCGCGGCCAATTCCTGCGCCGCCGGCCGCACCTCGACAGACCCGTCGTACCGGCCGAGCGGCACCAATCTGATCCCCGCCGCGCTGCCGCCGAGATGCCTGACGAGGATCTCGGACAGGAAATCGAACAGGTCCGGCCGGCCGGTCACCGACGGCGCGGTCAAGACCACGGTCCGCCGCGGGTCGGCCGGCAACGCACCCGCCAGGGCCGCCATCGGCGTGCGTACGTCCAGTGCGCTCCGCAACAGGA
This sequence comes from Dactylosporangium darangshiense, assembly GCF_039537565.1. NCBI lineage: Bacteria > Bacillati > Actinomycetota > Actinomycetes > Micromonosporales > Micromonosporaceae > Dactylosporangium > Dactylosporangium darangshiense. The sequence continues at coordinate 35,615 of NZ_BAABAT010000065.1, read as the reverse complement.
GCGCCTCGCCGAACTGCTCGACGATGACGTCACCTGCGGCAGGAGGCATCGACCGGCCCGCAGGCATCAACCCGATCTTCTCCATCGAGCCAGCCCGGGCCCCGAGGCTCTCAACGACAGGCACCGTCGAACCATCAACTGGCCGCACCGGGTTGCCAGACCGTCCGGCCGTGTCCGGCCGTAGCAACGCAGCGACATCCGCGCCGCGAAACGACACCGGCGCCCGAGGACACCACGTGCATGATTCGGTCTCCCTATTGCTTCGCGCACTCCGCTACACGACGGAGCACACCGGCATCTGGTTCAACGCGATCGGCGCCAACGCGGGCCCGGTTGCCCGCTACGACGGCGCACGGTCGTTGGTTGTCCCGTCCATGTCACGCTCGGACGTGTCATGCCCGACGCCGACCGCATCCCACGTGTGTGCGGCCTGTGGCTCGGTGACGTCGAAGCCGGGGGCATACTCATCCCACACGTCCTCGTCGAACACGTCCTCGTCGACGACCGGTGCGTACAGCGCGGCCAACGCCCGGTGCAGCTCCACAACGCTCACCTCGGGCGGCGCATAGCCCCTCCCCCGGATCTGATCGAGCAGATCAAGGTCAGGAGCGAGACTGTGTTCCCGCAAGTAGTAGGCGACGGCATCGGTCCAGATCCACCGCCCGTCGGTGCGGAACGCCGTCGGCACCACATCACCCCGCGTTCGGTCCACCACGTCCTCAGTCCAGCCGGGCGCGATCAACAACGGAACGCCCTCGTCCAGATAGGCGAGCACGTGGTCCCGTTCGTCCTCATCGAGCAGCGGATGCATCGCGTCGAAGCCCGCGCCCTCCTGCTCGTCGTAGGTGTCGAACACGCGGGCGACCAGCAGCGGCGTAGCCGCCCACGCCATCCATAGCAATGCCGAGAAACCCAGCGCGGTGCGTTGGTAGGCCGGCAGCTCGTCAGCGTCGAAAAATACCTCCACTTGCGGATTCTCCTCGCCGACGTCCTCCAGCGCTGCCTGCAACTGGGCCGTCAGGGCGGGAAGCACCGCCGGGTCATCCGCCTGCACCAGGTACATCCGCCGGGGTGGGGGCCATTGCGTGTCGATCGCCGGGAACCGCCAGCATCGCCACAGCGCGACCGCCGGAGTTCCCGCTTCGAGCGCATCAGCCACCGCTGCAGCCAGCACGGCGTCGACCTCGTCCGGTTGACCCGGGCCCTCATAGGGAACGGTCAGATCGATGCTGTACGGAACTTCGTCACCATATTCGTCCAGCACCTCCGGACTCACCGGCGCCAACCCGTACAGTGGCTGCGGATCGACCTCGGAAAGCTCGACGTCAGCCAGCGCATCGACGTCCTCGCCAGCCGCTGTCAACGTCTGCGCCAGCAGCTCGGCATCCGCCTCGGTCAACGCCACCCGACCGGTCAACGCGCCGAACACGACCGTCTGCGCGATCTCCACGAGCTCGCCCTCAGCCAGCCACCGGCGGGCCACCGATATCAACTCGTCGGGCAGGCGACCAGCCATGCGGAGCAGAAGTTGGTGAAAGTCACCGAGCTGGTCGCTGGACTTCTCGACCGCCTGAGTCATGGCGTTGCCCTCTTCCTGTCGCGCACAGACGCGGCACACGCATCAAGCCGCCGTCCGACGTGACAACGTAGCGGAACCGGCCCCGGTTCAGTCTGGCGTCGAACTACGGCCCGACACCCCCTCCGGCCGCGGGTTGCCCATCTGGGGCCTGGCGTCGAGGCGGTCGATCAGTTCCGCCCAGACCGGCATCCCCCCGCCGATCGATCGTGGCATGCCCGTCGATGGAAGCCCTACGCCGCCGGTGAGGGAGCGATCCGACGGCCCGGCCCCGTATGATGGCTGGTCCGACGCGGCTTCGTCGCCATTCGGCGGAGAACACAGCCTGCTCGGGCACGGTGCCGTGGACCCGCACGTCAGGCGGTGACGAGGCCCGGGGTCGCTCTCGCGACGGCGCGCCCTCCGGCGACGGCTTGGCGGCCTTCTGTTTCGAGCCATCGGCGTGCTGCTGCTCCGCCGCTTCGAGCGTGTCGAGCGGGATGCCCAACTCCAGCGCGCCCTGCTTGTTGACGACCAGCTCCACCGCGCCCGCGGCCCTGACCGTTCTGCCGCCGACGGTGATGTCGAAGATGAGCGTGGCGTAGACGAAGTAGACCGAGCTGTCCGCGCGCAGCCAGGCCCGATGCTCGATCCAGTCGGTCTTCTCGGTCGCGGTCGTCCGACCACGCTGGTGGCCGATCGCCACCCGTGGACCAAACTGAATCGTCCCCGACGGCTCCGGGATGACGGTGGCGCTGAAGGTGGCGTCCGTTTTTGTCTGCCTCAAGACGATCTCCGCCGTGGCGGCCTGGTCGGTGCCGTGGTCGTAACTCTCGAACTCGGCCTTCGTCATGAAGTACAGCTGCCGTACCGGGCCGTACCGCGCCCTGACCCGTATCTCGGCGCCGTTGTGACCGACCAGCTTGTCAGCGGTGGCCACCATACTGATCGGGCTGCCCTGCGCGGAGAACATGTCCGACAGCCGGTCGGGAAGGTCCTCGAAGGTGAGCGCACCGTCGGGCGGCACACCGTCCGCGTCCGACTCCTTCGCACCCGGCAGGTCCTTGACTGCGGTGAAGATGTTCTGCACCCCGTGGATGCCGGTGATGCGGTGCTGCTGCGGCATCACGTTGTTCAGCAGCAGACCGGCACCGAGAGGGGCCTGCCCGCGCGGCAAGCTGCCCTCGGCCGGGGCGGCCACGACGTGCTCCTCGATGACATCGACGGTGACCACGTTCTCCGGTACGGGCTGGCTGATCGCCGCGCGCCCCTTACGCATCAGCTTGGCCACGGGGCCGGGGACCTCGCGGACGCGAAGGTGAAACTGCACGTTGTGGTTGAAGTCTTTGAGCTTGTTGGCCCGCAGGCCGGTCATTTTCAGCAGATTCGAGGCGCGCTTGGCCAGCTGCTCCACGCGGGTGGTCTTCGAGACCGTAACGCTGAAAAGCAGGTTGATGTCGTGGCTGTGGCCAGCGTGGGCGGTCCCGGTGCCGGCTCCGGTGATGCCGCGGGTTGTCGAGTCGATGCTCTTGCGGCTGAAGTCGCGGTACTGGTTGGCGCGGGCGTAAATCTTCTCGCCAGTGCCTCCCTCACGGTCCTTCTTGGCCGTGCCCTCCAGTTCGGCCGTGATGACCACCTCGAACTGCCGGCCACTGGACGTGACGAACTCCCACTTGGCGCCGCCGTCGCGCAGTTTCGGCATGTGCGGGCTCAGGCCGGCCGCCAGTGAGCTCACCTGCACCGCCAGCTCTTCCCCCTCGTGCCCGCCCACGGCCCTGGCCGCCTCGCCCAGTGCCGCGGTCAACGGGTTGTGCCCGTCGGTCTCGTGGAGGCCCGCGGCGCCGCCGTACAGCAGCGGCCACGTCACCGACCAGGAGTATCCGTCCTGGAGGCTGACCGGCGGGTCGAAGTCGGTCTTCAGCGCCGGCCGCACCCCGTCGGGGGAGTCACTGCGATGCGGTGCCAGGAGGTCGCCGGGGTCGTCGTACTCGTCCGCGTGCGCCACCACATCGCTCAGCAATACGTTGACCACCAGTTCGCCGGGACGCTTCACTCTCGTCCCGTCAGGCAGCGTCACCTCGTTGATCACCAGGGTACGCACCGCCGCCATCTTCTTGTCCTGGAAGACGGCACGGTACGCACCGACGGTGTAGAGGTCGGCATCGCCAATGGATGTGCCCGTCTCGTGGGTCATGTTCCCCGTGCCGGAGCCGTGCTCGAGCTCGAATCCACCGGCGCCTTGCCAACCCCCGTAGGCGCCGCCCTCTTTGCTCTGCTCCTTGCCGGACTGGCTCTCGAGGACCTGCTGGCTGTAGGGGAACCACACCCTCTCCACGCGGGGACGGCCGACCGGCACCGTCGTCAGGGAGAGCTCCGTCCCCCCGACCGGGAGTGTCGCGGCGCCGGCCAGGGCGCGCAGCGCCGCCGCCTTGTAGGCCGAACGGGTCAGATCCACGCGCGCCGCCACCGGATTGACCTGGGTCGTCTCGACGACCGCCTTCCGGAGCGCCCCGACACCGGCCGCCCCGAGCAACGTGTAGACCGCTGCGTCGGTGTCCGTCAGCACCGAGCGACCGGCGTCCTCGGCCCACGTGTCACTGTTGAGGTTCAGCTCTTTGTCGGGGTCATTGCTGCTGCGCAGTGCCGGACGGTCCGGCGGGAAATGACCGTCCGATGGGGCCGGGCCGCCATGCAGCTCGTCCGGCTGCAGCAGCTCGGCCTCCGCGTTGAACCTGCCGCGGGCGAGCCTGAGCCCGTTGCGTTCGCCGGCCCAGCGCCAGCGGATGGGTACCGTGTACCGCGCGCTGGGCATCTTCTGTCCATCGGTGTCGGCGGTCAGCGACGTGGACTGGTTCTGTCCGGACCGGTTCGTCCGGAACCACGTTCGCTGCCCGCCCCCCTGCAGCCGCGCCGGAAGACCGTGCGGGAGCTTGCCGGTCGGCAGGTTCGTAAGGTCGAGCAGCCCGTAGCCCGAGGCGTCTGTCGTCTTCCCGGCGGTCCGCTTGGTCTGGAACGTGTCAACACTGGTGTGGCTGTACTGCACCTCGTAGCCAGGGCCGGGGATACCGGCGTGCTGCCCTGCGCCGACGATATCGGCCGACAGGCCGAGCACGAAGTCGAGGCGGCGGTTGTTGGGCTCGGCCGGTGACCGGAACGTCCACGTGACGCCCCACGCTCCGGCGTCCATGTCGAGCACGTCGTCGCCGCGCCGACGCAGCGACTCCTCGGACAACTGCTTGATCAGTGTCCGCCAGTTGCGGTACTCCTCACCGGGGCGGTTCAACGTTTCGCCGGTGAGCGGCTGGCGATGCAGGGCCTGCCACGGCGTCTCCCCTTCCCTGCCCTTCGCCACGGCCGGCAGGTAGTTGTACTTGACCATCGCGGTGACGATCTGGTTGTAGAGCGTGTCGACCCCGTTGAGACGGTCCGGAAAATCAACGCCCAGGCCGAAGCCGGCGCCGAGGTTCCACCACGTCTTTGTCCTGTTCGGCCTCGCACGTTCCGTTCTCGTTTCGTCCTCTGCCTGATCCTCGTCTCGGTGCTGTTGCAGCGTCGCCTCGCTGGCCAGGTTCAGCCGGCGCAGGTCGGCGGCGGCGACCATGGCATGCGCGTAGCCATCGATATTGCTCGTGCCCGTCCGGGTCGGGCCGCCGTGGGTGGCGTGGCTGACGTCGAGTCGGACGTCGAAGTCGAGCAGCACGACCTGCACCCGGCCGACCAGCCGCTTGGCCCGGGTGAGCCACGCGCGGTGGTGCCGGGTGTGCTGCTTGCCCTTTCGCCACGGACTGTGCTGGCCGCGCGCACCCACACCGAAGAAGTCGCCAAACAAACTCACCCGGGTCAGCAAGGTGCCGCGAGCGAACTGCAACGCGTCCCGGCTGGACAACGACTTGCCGACCGAGGCCAGGATGCGGTCGAACCTCGTCTCACCGCTGCGCGATATCTCACTGATCCGCGTGACCGAGGAGATGGGCTGTTCCTTGTCGGCGTACAGCGCGAGGCTGAGGCGTCGACCGTCGCGCTCCAACACCTCCCGGAACACTCTCTGGAAGTTGCGGCCTGTCGGCGGGTGCAGTATGTCGGCCAGCGCAATCGCGAACGCATCGTTGGTGAGTTTCGCCTCCAGGACCGGCTTCCAGAACATGTAGTCCGCCAGCGACAGCACCGGCTCGCCCTGTTCCGTCTTGGCCAACCGCAGCTGGCTCAGCACCTTGTCCGCCAACTGGACCCGCGTCACCGCATGGTCCAGTTTCCACAGCGGGAACTCCTCCGCTTCCGCGATCTCCCGGCGCTGCAGGTAGCCGGGATCAACGTTGTCCGCGAGCCCGGGAGCCAGATTGTCCACCGCCTCGGGGTTCAGGCCACCGACCTGTTCCGTCGTGTACGGCAGCTGGAACTGCGCCACCGAGTACGACACCTTGTCGACCCTCGGTTTCCCGTCATCAGCCCGGCGATACGTGAAATCCCGCCACCGTCCGGTGTCCCGGTCCTGGACCCGCGCCACCCACGCGACCTCCAGATCGACCCAGCCCAATGGCTCCTTGATCCGCAGGAACTGGTAGTCGGAGTCCGCCATTCCCGACAGGTGACGCGACCCAGACGAACGACCGTATCCGCCGGTCAGCGAAAGATCCACGTGTCCGAAATCCTTCGACGATGGGGTAGACGTTTGGGCCGGATCTAGCGCCAACCGTCCAGCCAGCCCGGCATCAACCGACCAACCAGCGGAGCCTGCCATCGATTGGGCGGCGTCCAGGTAGCGGTAGATCCGGTTCTCCTGCTTGCCGGAGAACCGCGTACTCCCGGAAGTCTTGAAGGGAAGCAGGCTTGCCGGCTGCACCAGCGGCCGGCCCTTCGCCACCGCATACAACCTTATGTCGAAATCCCTCCTGCGTATGCCGGTGGCGGTGGCGGCAGCGGTGCTGACCCGAAGTTCGATCCCCTCGTCCGTCGCCTGCGCGATACCAGAGGTCAGCTTCCGCCGCACCTCACTCGTCTCGATGGCGCCGTCCGCGAGCGGCACGATCCCGTTCAACCACCCCGTCAGCTCCGGCACGAAGTCCAACTGGCCGACCGTGTGAAACCCGGTGACCAACCGACTGCGGTCCCCCTGCTGCGTGGGTCCGGGGCCCGGCATGTCGCGACGCCAGCCCGCGAGCACCCTGTCGACCAACGTTGTCCGCACGCTGACTCTCGGCGCTCGTCGCCTCACCCACGAGTAGGCTTCTCGTACCTTCTCCGCCAAGACCACCAGGTCGGTGGCGGAGACAGGCCCGCTCTTGCCGAGGATCTCCAGCATCATGGACTCGTAGTCCGACGCCGACCGGAACTTCCGATCACGCGGGTCGGCATAGTACTTGCGCCGTGCCCACACCAACACGTCCAGGTCGGCCTTGGATACATAGACCACCCGGCGCCGCCACCTGACCGTCACCGAATCTGTCGCATCTCGCGCGCCCGGTATCGCTAGCGTGATGATCCTCCACAACACCTCCCGTTCGTCGCGACGCTTCTCCTTCGAGTCCGTACGACCGGGCTGCTTCTCGTAGCGGCGCACCGCCGCGGCAACCCTCCGACGGTACAGCTGGGTGCGAGATAGACGGACCGCCCTGGCCAGTGACACGGGTCCGGTGCGGGCTAAAGAGGCCAGCACCTTCGGGAGCCGACTCTTCTCACGCTCGATCACACGATCGGCGATACGCGATACCTGATCCCAATTCAACGGCACCCGCGCGCCGTACTTGTGCCGCAGCAACATCTCGAGGTCGTCGAGATGCACCGGACGCGACGGCCGGGGCTCGGCGCGGTGCTTGTCATAGTGGCGATACACCGAATCGATGACGCGATTCAGACGCCGGAAATGCTCCGGGTCGGCGTCGTCGAAGCCGAAGTTCTCCTGCTCCCTGAACGCCCGGACCAGCGACCGCAGCTCCAGCCCGCGCTCCTGATGGGTCGCCGGTGCCCGGTTCGCCCAGTCGTCCCACCGGATGTTCTCCGTACCAGTCACCGCCGCGGCGATCCGATCCTCGACCTGCGACGGCAGTCCGATCTCCCTCAGCGCCTCCTGGGTGAACGCTTCACGCCGCTTCAGCGCATCGACGGTGATGTGCGGCCAGTCCCCTATCCTCTTGATGTGCTCGTCCAGCCGGGTCAGCAGCTCCGGCGTGACCTCCGACACGTCGAAGACTTCCTGCACCAGCGGCAGGTAGTCGTCGTTCTCGTGTTTGGCGGGGTCGCGGTCCACGTCAATAGCCCACAGCGGGTACCGCGCGAAGAGCAGGCTCGCCCGCACATCCTCCGGTCCACGAGGTTCTCGCATCAGCCGCGCCGCCACCTCGCCAGACTCGCGCACCCACTGCTGCAACTGCTCCGGGGTCCGTGCCAGCCCGCCGGAGGGCTGCGCAGCAGCAGGCTCCAGGGCGGTGAGATAGTTACGCAGCGCATCCAAGCGCTCGCTTTCCGGCCGGCTCCTCACCGAGTCCAGCTTCGCGGTGATGTCCCTGCGCAGGTCCGCCATGCCGTCGGGGTTCTGTCGCTGATGCACGACCGCGTCGTTGAGGCGGTCGATCGTCTCCTCCATCGTGTCGGGGCGGTTGCGCGGGAGCACCTGGTTCACCAGGTCGACAATGCCGTGCAGCCGCAACTCCGGGAGCAGGTCCCGGTCGAGGTCGGCTTCGTCGATGGTGGGCAGGACCGGCCTCAGTTCGTCCGGAACGGCGAGCCCAACAGGCGCGGAATCACGACGCGGCCAGGCGTGCTCGTTGTGGTCGGTGGGCGTGGATTCCGGTGGTGTGGCGGTGATCGGGGCGGTCGTCCGGGCCGGGCTGGCGGTATCGGTGGCCGGCACCGGTGAAGTCGAGGACCGGCCGACGTTCGCCGCGAGGGTGAGCAACGGGGTGTCGTCGGGCGTCAACGTCACGACTTCAATACCGCCGAAGGGCCGGGTCTCAGCTGACGGACGGACCCCGGCGCTATCAGGATCGAGAAATTCGTCCATGGTCGGGACCACGTAGCCGCCGCCGAGGCCGTTGACGAGTTCCAGCTGCCACCACCCGTCGACGCTGCCCGCCAGCTTGAGTTCGTCGCCCCGCTGCACGATCGCAACCTCGCCGGACGGAGCGAACACGTCCCGACCCAACGCCGACGCAAGCCTCCGTGCGAATCCGGCGGTAACCCCGCCGATGCCACAGGCGATCAGCGCAACCGGAATGCCCGCGGCCTCCTCACCCAACCAACCATTGATGATGGTGGCGAGCTGATCCGCAGTGATCCGGACCTGCTTCGGCGAGCCGTTCTCTTGCACGACCGTGACCATCACGTGCGTCGCGGCACCGTGCACGAACACGGGAATGCTTCCACCCGCCGGGATCAGTCCGAGCTTGCCGAGCACTTCGGCATCGTCGGGGGACACCAGCGCCAGCCCGCCGGCGTCGGGCAGGACCGACGAGACGATGGGTGTGCCGTCGGCCAGAGCACCACCGCGCAGAGCCCGCACCTGGTCCCGACCGTGGCTGCCCGCAGCGACGGTCGCGGTCGGCTTGACCCGCTGAAGGGCCGGCCCGGCCATTTCGTTCCGGCGCTGGCGCACGGCAGGCACGGCTGGGGCTGCTCGCTCGGTTCCCGGTCGTACCGCCGGGTCCGGCTGTTGGCCAGCCTGATGAACGGGCGGCGACGAATCCGGCCTGCCGCCCGGCTTGCTCGCCGTGACGGCGAAGCGCACCTGCGAGACCAGCAGACGCGAGCTGGCGCCAGCGCGGATGGTGCGCGAGTCGAGCAGCGCCGTGGCAGCTTCGCTCGTCTCGGACGCCTGAGCCGGCGCCGCCTCACCGGGCACTCCTCCGCCTGACCCGAACCGACCGCCGACCAACGTTGCGACACCGATGGTGAAACCGTCGCTGGAAGTCGCTGCAGCATTCTCGGCGCTCCGGTCCACCTGATGCTGATCGCTCGTCGTCGTCGTCGATATGGTGACGGTGTGCCATCCCCCCCAGCCATCCCTTACGTCGAAGGTCCGTCCGCCGGTGACGATGAACGACCGCAGGTCGGCGCGCAGTGCGGCCTCGATAGCGGAAGTGTCGACCGCGACCGCGGTGCGGCCACCAGGGGTGAGGCGCGCGAAGGGCGCCCAAACCCGGGCCTGCACGCGTTCCCGCACAGCGTTTCGCAGTTCGGTGGCGAGCATTCCCAGACGGCTGGCATTGTCTATTTCGTGCGGCAACTCGGTTGGGTCCGGCAGCGCATCGAGCTCACCCCCCTGATCTGGTGACGACGCCGGATCAGGGGAAAGACCGCCGAGCGGCACCGGAGCACCCGATTGGTCGACCACCATGACGTTCGCCGACGGCAACGACATCGTCCGGCCGTCATCGAATCCGGGTGTCGCGTCCTGCCAACCGTCGGGTTGCTGCAGGTCAACCCATTTCAGCCGGCCGGGCTGGGCTACTGGGACGGTCGCGTCGACGTGGAGTTCGAACATGTGCGCATCGCCACCGGGTGCGTGGACCCACACGTATGCGCTCCATCCGGGCCGCTGTCCCCCGCCGGCTCCGGCGAGCAGGGTGCGCAACGCTTCGCCGTCTCCCGCGAACGGTTCCCACGATCCGCCCGTCGCCGCGGCGAATTCCCGAGGATCGCCGAGCCACAGCAACTGTTCATCCGCCGTCCGGCTCACCAGAAGTCCATGCTTGGCCAGGTGCGACGCCAGCAACCCCGGATAGTGGCCCGGTGCCCCGGCCCATGCCGGGCGTGTGGGGTCCGTCAACAACATGTGCAGCCCGTTGCTGACGTCCAATGCCGAACCTGGCCGGGTTACCGCACCGTGCGTCAGATGCCGCAACACCGCCGAATCGTCCGACGCGCCCTCGGCCTGGACCGAGTCGGATCGGTCCGGGCCGGCGACCGCCGGATGCGCATTCACGGCCCAGTCCCGCCCGGCGGCCTCGGGATGGGCGGCCGCCGCGACCGGGGGATGGCCGTTGGCCACTACCGGGCCGCCGACCGATGTATTGGACGGTGGACCACCGGGAATCTGCGACCCCGGGCCCGGCACCCGATGCGCATACGTGCTGCGGCCAACCGGAGTGACCGGTGCGGTGCGCGGCCGCGTGGTCCGTGGATCGCCGCCGGCCCACGTGCCGGCAGGGCCATCGCCATCGCCGGGAACGGCAACCGGACCGCGACCGGGGCCACCGTCGAACGCCTGCCCGGGATCCCAGCCTGGACCAGCGTCGGAGACGACAGTTGTACCGGAATTGCGGATGTCAAGCGGATCCTGGAGCAGGTCGATGGTGTCCGGGCTTCGAGTCTGCGGGCCGGACGGCTCCACGCCGCCATGTTCCGCGACCCGCTCGGCCGGTCCGTCGTGGCGATGCCGCAACGCGTAGCCGAGCGCACCGCCTCCGGACGTCGCCGCCGATGACCAGACACCCGACATGGCAGTTGCCGGCATGACACTCCATTGCCAGCCTGTTCCGGTCATCGTCCCGTACGTGCCCTCGACAAGGACCTCGGTCGTGGCTTCGTGGAGCAGATCCTCGGCGAACTTCGCCGCCGTCAGCGGACCCGACTCGTGCTTCGGGGGGCGCAGACCTCGCGGCTCAGCGGCCCCATGTCCTCCCCGGACCAGTCTCGCTGCCGTCCCCGCTGCTTCGCCCAAGGCCAGTCCGAACGCGCCGCCGAATGAGCCCACCTTCACCGCCTCCGCCGTCAGATGCGGGTTCCAGCGCTTCCGGGTGCCGTTGGCCAATTGGATCATCTGTGCGATGGCGTCGATGAGTGACTGCATCCCGATGCCGATGATCTGCGCCGATGCCGCAACGACCAGCAGCCGTGCCAGCTGCTCGGATATCAGCAGCCGGCTGGCCGCCAATTTGGCCGCAAGCTTTGCCAGCAACTCTGGGAAGAACCACGCCATCGCCAACGCGCCAGCGCACTCGATCATCAGCGAAACCACGGTTACGATGATCGCCAGCTTTGTATATACGAGCATCATCTCGGTGTCCGTCAGCGACAACCCGAGGCGTCGGACATACTTCGATGCGAGCGCAAGAAAGCCGTCGTGTGCGATGCAGACCTGCATCGCTTCGACCAAGGCCAGCTCCGACATGCCCTGCAGACCCTCACGAACAGTCGCCACCGCCCATGTCCACAGCGATCGCACCTGATCCAGGCCGTCTCCGGTCGCTTGACACGCGCTCGCCAGTCCGCGGAGGCGGTCTTCGTCGGTTCCCGGAAACTTCTCGCCAGTCAGCCACTCCAGAAACGTCGCCACGCCGTCAGGTGCCTCGATAGCCATCGCGGGACCGTCCTCAGCCGCGCCACGACAGACACCACCGACGACCGGATGAAGCCGGTTCGCACAGGCTCGACCGACGGCCGTCGGCGAATCCGTTCCCTCCGCCGGCAAACGTGGAAGATGTGGTGCGGAGGCGGCAATCCGTGACGGAGCTGGTTCGGAGCAGTGCAAAGTGCAGGCGGGTCATGGCAATAGTTGACCCGCGCACGGGAAAGGGTAGATGTCCGAGACCTGACGAGCGCACGAGGCATTGAGAAAGATCAGCAGCGCGCTGCGCTGCTCGAGCAGCGCAAGACCGGGACGCGTTGAAGGCTGCTCAGCGGCCGTGCTCGCCGAACAGATTGGTCAGCAGGTGTCGTTCCGGCGCACCGGCCCGTTCAGCCGATCAGTTCGCGCGCGCCAGACTGTGACCGAGCACGGCCAGCAGGGCGTCGAGGACCGATCCCCGGTCCCGGGCGTCGAACGTGACCAGCGGCGTGTCCTCGGCAATGGCAAGCGCCCAGCGGATATCGGCGAGGTCATGGCTGAGCACCCCGTCGAAGAGGTTGATGGCGACGCCGAACGGCACGCCTGCACGTTCGAAATAGTCGACGGCGGGAAACCCGTCGTCGAGACGGCGACTGTCGACAATGACCAGTGCTCCCAGCGCGCCTTCGGTCAGATCCCGCCACATGAACCCGAACCGGTCCTGGCCAGGAGTACCGAACAAATAGAGCTTGATCTCGTCATCGATGGTGATACAACCGAAGTCGAGTGCCACGGTCGTGGTGGTCTTGTCCGGGACTTCACCGGTGCGGTCGATGGCGGCGGCGATCTCCGTAATCGGGGCCTCGGTGGTCAGCACCGGAATTTCAGAGATCTGAGCGACCGCCGTGGTCTTGCCTACCCCGAACCCTCCGGCGATGACGATCTTCACGGGCAGGGGAGGCCGGCTGGTTCCCCTGGCCGCGTCAACGTATTGCGTTGAGTCCACGGATAACCCTTTCGATAATTTGTCCATGCTGGTTGGCGGGCACCTCCACTTCTCGTACCACCAGATAGCCGAGCGCCATCAGATCGGCGACCAGGACACGGACGACGCCCAGGTGCAGGTGAAGGTGCGCGGCGATCTCGGCCACGGAGGACCACTGGAGGCACGACGCGACAATGTCGCGATGCTCGTAGCTGAGCCGGTCGAATGCCGCTCGCCCGTCTTTGGTCGTCAGTACCTGCGCCGCGATGTTGAGGCGCTCGGCGTTGAGCGGGCGGACACGGCCGCCGGTCAACAAGTACGGGCGTACGCCGGACACCGCCGAGCCCGGAGGTCCCGGCGGCACAGACGGTGGGTCGGCCGACATCGCGGTTAGGCCCTCACCGTCGATTTCAACTCGTCGATGAGCTGCGGCGTGAGCACCCCACCTGCGTAGTTGGCGAACACTGCCATCTCGTAGCCGAGGTTGCCGAGGTTGGCATCCTTGCTGGCCAGAATGCCGAGCGAGCAGCCCGGCCGGATGGTGCTGACGAGGACGTAACCGCCTTGCAAGTCAATAATGATCTTGTTAGTTCCGCCCAGATCGTAGAGCCGGGAGGCGCCACTGGCCAGGCTGGCGATGGCCGAGGCAATAGCGGCAAGGCGATCGGCGTCCGCCCGCTGCATCTCCGAGGACATCGCGATGAGCAGCCCGTCGGAGGAGACCGCGATCGCCTGAGCGACCCCGGCCGTTTCGTTGGCGAAGCGGTCCAGCAACCAGTTGAACTGCTGCGCCTCGTTGCTGATCCTGAAAGCAGGAACGGTCACCATGAGCTCCGGTTGGGGTCAGTACTTGCCGCCCTGGCAAGTCCATGCAGGAATCCCTCAAGTTCATCCCGCTCGGCTTCGGGATCCCGGAAGATCACCATCGATGCGGGATCGCCTACCAACGTGCGCTGCCGGTCCTCGGCGCCGGAGTCGATGCGCAGCGCTGCTGCGAGATGCTCGCCGGGACGACGCCGCCGAAGTCCACTTCGGTGGTTGGCGTCGGTCGGGCCGACCGGTCGCTCCGACCCCCATGCGGTACTTGATTGGGACATCGGTGCAGCCGCCGGCCCCCGCAGCGTCGCACCGGTGTCTGGCACCGGCATTGACGACGGCGGCGTGGACTGGGCACGAGCGGTGCCCTGAACCAGGGCGTCCAGCTCAGCGCGCTCCGCCTCCGGTTGGCGCTCGACCGGTGCATCCTCGAACCGACGAGGTGCCGGCGTGTCCCGCAGGCTCGCCCCAGCGTCGCGGCGGCGTAGTCCGCCTCGGCTTTCCGCCGGCGCATCCGCGGCGCGGGGCGCAGCGCCACCTGCACCCGTGGCAAGGGACATCGCGCCGGACATGCTCGTCCCCGCTGGGGGCAGCCGCGACGCCGGGTCGAACCAAGCGAAGTCTGCCCCCGGTAGGGAAGGCAGCAGCGGCCGGATCGGCGGCGCCGCCCGGCCCGCCCCGCCGCCGGCTGGGAAGGGGCGTTCTCCGGGTACCACCTTCCCGGCGACCGTGTCAACGCTCGGCAGCATCCGCTCGGCGGTCGTCGGAAGGCCGGCATCGCCCAAGGCGAGAGCAGCCGGTACGACGATCTCCGCGGTGACACCAGAGGTCGGGGAGGGAAGCAGCCTGACCGTCATCGCGTGCCGGCGCGCCAACCGGCCTACCACGAGCAGCCCCAGCATGGTGGTGGGAGCGATGTCGAGCCGCTCAGGCGAGATCAGGCGCTGGTTCTCCTCCGCCAGACGGCCGGGTGGCATCCCGATGCCGTGGTCGACGATGTGCAGGACACAGTCGGAGTGCAGCGTCGCGGACACGTCGACCAACGCCTCAGGCGGCGAGAATGAGGTGGCGTTCTCCAGGAGTTCGGCCAGCATCAGGGTAAGGTCAGGGACAGCCGCCGCCCTGATCACCACATCGGGCAGCCGACCCAGCCTGACGTTCTGATAGCCCTCGATCTCCGCTACGGCTGAGCGAACGATGTCTGCCAGCGGGGCCGGCGCTTCGAGTTGGCCGTCGTCGCGACGTCCGGCGATCACGAGCAGGCTCTCCGCGCTACGACGTAGCCGACTGGTGAGGTGGTCGAGTTGGTAGAGCTGCGCCAATCGTTCCTCGTCGGCTTCCTCCCGTTCCAGCTGGTCGATACGCGCCAGTTGCCGCTCCACGAGGCTGCGGGTGCGGTTCGCGATATTGCCGTACATGACGGCGACGTTGCGGCGGGTCGTCACCTGCTGCTGCATCAACAGAGTCGCGGTGGCCTGAACCTGGTTGAACGCGGAGGCGAGTTCGCCGATCTCGTCGGCTGAACGCACCATGACGGCCGCGAGCCTGGGCGGTCCGTCGTCGGAATCGGTGTCATGCACCCGCCGCAGCTCCCGGGTGGCAAGGTCAGCCACCGCAGTCGCCGCCAGGGTCACACGCCGCAACGGCCGGGCGACCGAGCGACTCACCAGCGCGCCGAGCCAGCACACCCCGATCAGCAGCACCACCGCGACACCGATGATGGCGGCGGCGGCGGCCCGGGCCTGATCCGTCCGCTCGGATGCCCAGACAGCGATGTCACGGGTAATGCTGTCCTGCCCGCTGTGCCGGGCCGCGGCCTCGCCCTGCGCGATAGGCAGTCCCTGCTCGACCGGAACGGCCGCGGCATCTGCGCCGGCTCTGGTGAGTGTGACAACCACCGTTGCGACACGTTGCACCGACGGACCCGCCTCGATTGCCGCGAGCATCGCGACGTGGACCGGTTCGCCCTGTTGCTGGAAGCGTTCATGGTAGACCTGTGCAAGCAGTCCCGCGCTCACCGCCAGTTCACTGGCGGCTGCGGGATCCGCGGCCGCCATGACCAGCGCCGCGTCGGTCTGACTCACCTCCTCGTTGAGCCGCAGGAGCGTGTCCAACGCGGATGTCTGCCGCAGGCCCGCCAGATCGGCGCCCGGCTGGTCGGCCAGACGTAGCCGGTCCAGCAGCGCCACGACGGCGGCGTGATACGCCTGTGCCACCTGCTCCGCAGCCGCGGTGCGCCGCAGCACCAGTTGCCGCATATCGTGCAGTGGTCCCGGGTCGGACAACAACGCATACAGGTCTGGTGGATACGGCGACGACAGCTCGGCGCGGGCCCGGGCGCGGCTGTCATCGGTCTGCTGGATCTGGGCCACCAACGCGTCGCGACTCACCCGTTCGGAGGCGACATAGCCCAGCGCAAGCAGCCGTTCCCGTTGCAGGTCCTCGATCACCGCGCCGACCAGACGAGCGTCGCTCGCACTGCGGACCACGACCGCGGCTGCGCGCGCACCGTCGACCCGGTCCACCACGAGTGGAACGCTCGCCATCACCATCACGCCCAACGACAAAGCCACCAGGAGGGTGAGCCGCTGGGTGATCCGAAGGTTATTCAGCATCGTCGGCATCGCCCCTCGGCCGTGCCCTGACTCCACGTCCGACGTGGACCAGCTCCTCGATGGCGAGCAGGTCACGGGCATCCACCTCGGGCAGCGTGATGGAGACCGAAGCGACGTCGGCCGGAAGTGTGGACGCGGCATCATCGAACGAATCGTCCACCCCGTCGCGTCTCCTGCCTGGCACCACCCAGAACAGCAGGATCACGCCGAGCACAACACCACCGACGGCAAGGGCCAGCGGCCGCAGCCGCTGCTGCTCCAGTGCTCGTTCGTGGCTGGTCAATTGCCCGCCCAGCTCCGCGAACATGACAGACGCCAGCGATGTACTGGCTTCCTGCACCTGACGGGCGATGGTGGTGGTGCCGGCCACGTCGGTGAGCGGTTGACTCTTGTCCAACGCCGTCGGGCCGGCCAGCCGGCCGACCGCCTCGCGGAAAGCATCCAGCGGCGCCGCCAGAGCCTGCCCGACCGCGACACCGGAAGCGTCGGTGACGTCACCCAGACCGGTATCGACCGCCACCGCGACGCTCGCCAGGTCTGACCGGATCACCGAGATCGCCAGCGCAGCCCGCGCAGCGGCTGGACCCGAGCTGTGACCATCCAGGTACAGCAGGTCGGCGGCCAGGTTGGCGTCTGTCAGCACGACCGGCAGGCGCAAGACCACGGCATCCGCGAGGTAATGCCGGTAGAGGTCCGGGTCGACAACGAGCCGTCCGGTCGAACCGACCTTGCCGGCCAACTGGATGGCGAGCGTGATGACGTCTCCGTAGCGCCGCGACGCCTCCCGGCCGACCGGCCGGTCGAGCATCACTGCGTTGATCGCGGTACGGAGATCAGCCCATCGCTGCTTCGTACGCAGCGTGTCACCGTCCGAACTGTCGGCCTCGTTCATTGCAACCAGGGCGCTGTTCAGAGCGCCCAGGTCCGGCGCTTCGCCGCGTACCGCCGCGGACCTGGCCTGGGTCAACGCGTCGATGAGCCGGGTGGTCCACTGCAGATAGTGCAGCCCGTGCCGCTCGGCGGCCACCACCGCCGTCTCGGCGTCGGCGCTTGTCCAGAGTTGTGCCGTCGACAGGCTGTAGAGGCCCGCAAGCACGGCGATCAGCAGCATGGCGATGGCGATGCGCAGCCCACGCCGTGTGCGGCGCCGCATCCGACCGGTCACGGACTGAGCCACCTGGGTACGCGCCTGCTCAGCCATGGTCATTGACCGCCGGGGCCTTGGCGGATGTCTTGACCGGGGTCTCCTGTGGCGAGGCGATGGCGTAGGCGGACTCGCCGTGCTGGAAGAGGTCCATCCCGATGCCTTCCGCGCGGGGGCTGATCCGGTTGCCGAAGATGCGATCTGCCAGTCCGGCGATGAGCAGCGAAGCCACGGCCGAATACGCGACAACTGTCAGGACGCTGAGCGCTTGGACGCCAAGCAGCCGGTAGCCACCGCCGTAGAAGAGGCCGTTGCTGGCGGCCGGGTTGACGGAGCTGGTCGCGAACAGCCCCACCGCCAGCGAACCGACGACGCCGCCGCCGAGGTGCACGGCGGCCACATCCAGTGCGTCGTCGAGCCGGAACAGCGTCTTGAGTGCGACCGCCAGGTGGCAGATGACCCCGGCGACAACGCCGATCAGTACGGCACTGACCGGCGTCACGTAGCCGGCGGCCGGAGTGATGGCGACGAGACCGGCAACCGCTCCGGACGCCGCGCCCAACGTTGTCGGCTTGCGGAAACGGATCTGCTCGGCGAACGCCCAGGACATCAGGCCCGCCGCAGCGGCGACCTGGGTGTTGGTCACCGCCAAGGCGCCCACATTGTTGGCGGTGAGCGCCGATCCACCGTTGAAGCCGAACCATCCGAACCACAGCAACGCGGTGCCCAGCAGCATCAGCGGCAGGTTGTGCGGCCGGTGATGCGACGTGGGCCAGCCAGCTCGTCGGCCCAGCAGCGCAGCGATTACCAGTGCAGCGGCTCCGGCGTTGGCATGCACGACCGCCCCACCAGCGAAATCGAGCGCCCCGAGCCGGCTTGCCCACCCCAAGGGCGAGAACAGCCAGTGCGCGATCGGGGCGTACACCAGCAAGGACCACAGCGCGACGAAGAACACGAACGCGCTGAACCTCCAACGTTCGGCGCCCGCCCCGGTGATCAGCGCCGGCGTGATCACCGCGAACATCATCTGGAAGACAACGAAGGCAAGGACGGGCACGCCGTCGAGATGCACGCCCGGCACGACGGCGGTGAGGTCGGTGAGACCAGCCAAGCCGAACCCGCCGACAAAACCGTTGCCCCTGCCGAACGCCAGGGAGAACCCGAGCAGCAGCCAGATGACGCTGACCGTACCGATGGTCATCAGGCTCTGCATCACCGTGCCGAGAACGTTGGACGCACGGACCATGCCGCCGTAGAAGAACGCCACGCCCGGCGTCATCAGCAGGACGAGCGCCGCAGAGGTGAGCAACCACGCAGTCGCGCCGACGTCCAAATGAGCCTGATCCACTGTTGCCACCCCTACGCCTACCCAATCGGGATTGGTCTCGTGCGGCACCCACAACGGAGCGGCGGTCCGGGTCGTTCAACTGTGTGCTCAGCGAAATGAAGTAGCTGCTGTTGCGGCACGAGACGCCGGCGTGTCCGCCGGTCGCCAACGCCGCACAGCCACTCGCCGATCGCTGAATGGGAAGTTGGCTGATGACCTGAGAGCACCATCAGCTAAGCGGCGCTGGGTTGCAGCACGATGTACCAGACGTCGCCGCCGCCCCGGTTGCGGGCCCAGTTGGCCAACATGGCGATGCTGCCGACCTGGTGCCGGTCGCCGGCCGGCTGGTACCAGGACAGCACGCCGTTGGCCTGAGCCAGCCCAACGGCCACGGCCGGGCCGGCGAGGACCGCCACCCGGGCCCCCGCGGGCAGGTCGGGCCGGATCTGGGTGGGCGGTTGCGCTGTGAAGCCGGGCGGTGGGCTCAGCAGGGCGGCCATGAGGTCGGCGCGGCCCCGTGCGTCGCGGTCCAGCCAGGCCGCGGCGACCTGCTCGCGGTCGGCCAGGTCGATGGGATCGCCCGGCGTCGCGGTGGCCGATCCCGTCGACCCGGCCGGCGAGCTCATCGGGTTCAGGCCGGCGCCCGTCCCCAGCGCCGCGTCCGCCGTGGTGGGCGGGTCCGCCTGGCCGAGCCACTGCCGGGCCAGGAGCGGCTGGAAGCGGTTCACGTGCTCGACCAGGGCGGTCACGTCGGCGGCGAAATCGCTGAGATTCTCGATCTCGCGCTGGTGCAGGATCTCCAGCCGGTCGGTCAGGTCCGGCGACCGGTGGTACGCGCCCAGTTCGTCGCGGATGTGCTCGGGCAGCCGCTGCACCGCCTGCTCCATGGTCTCCGGGCCATCGGTGCTGTTGAGCCGGACGACTTCGCCGCTTTCATAGGCCAGGTACGACCGGGGCCGGGGTGAGCCCGGTTCGCTCACGCGCAGCTCCACCATGGTCTTGAGGGTGACGGCCAGCTGGCTGGCCAGGGCCCGCCGGTCCAGCCCGGTCACGGCGGCCTCGTCGCTCGGCAACGGCCCGTCCTCGGGCTGCCAGTCCCTTGCGGTGGAAAGGACCAGGCGCGGCGGCAGCGTACCGCCGGCCTGCTCGCTCAGCCGACTGGCCAGCACCTGTACCACGGTCGTGGTGTCGTGACCCGCCCTGGCCAACTCGGCCAGCAGGCCGTCCAGGTCGGTGGCCACGACCCCTGGAACGGCCGGCGGATCCGCCGGCCGCAGCCGGTCGACGTCGGCCTGAGCGCCGTCGCGCGCCGCGGTCCGCTCCCGTTGCTGCTGATCGCGTATCTCCGCGATCCGGTTGTGAATGTGCAGGGCCGCCTCGCGGGCGCCGAGCACGTCGCTGGTCTCCCGTACCCTTTGGCGCAGATCGGGCAGGGTCGGGTTGAGCCGGCCGAGGAGCGTGTTGGCTTCCTCGATGGCTTCCCGCGCGTCGGACAGCCGCTGCCGCGCGGTCCCGGCCCGCTCCCGCAGCAGGTTCGCCGCGTTGTGCAGGTCGGTCGCCGACTGGCGCAGGTCCGGGTCGTCGGGAGCCGCGTCGCGGGCCCGCTCGGCCGCGACGGCCCGGTCCTGCGCAGCCTCGAACGCATCGCTCGTCTGCTGGGCGGCCGTCGAAAGGCCGGGCAGTTCGTCGGTGCGATGGCGCACTGTGTCCTCAGCGGTCCGGACCCGCGCGAGCGTGTCCGTGAGGTCGGTGCCTGCCCGCTCATGTTCGGTACCGGCGCTGTCGCGGTCGGCCTCGGCCCGCCCCTGGGACCGGCGGGCCTGATCGAGCGCGACCTGGGCCCTCCGGAGGTCCTGGGCCGCCTGCTGCAGCCGCGCGAACGTGTCCTGCCGCGCGGTACCGCTCGGGGCGGCCGGCGGGGCCGGCGGCGCCGCAGGGTACAGCCGCTGGGACAGGTGCCTCAGGGCCGCCCCGCGGGCGCCGGGGGTGGCGGCGGCGAGGGTACGGACGGTGGCGGCCCACTGCTGCCGCTGCGGCTCGCTCAGTGCCTCACGGGCGCGCCGGACGGTGGCGGTGACCTGTGCGTCGTCGACGGTCAGCCCGGCCAGCGTGTCGCCGACGGTCTGCAGGATCGCCGCGTCGGCGCGGTCGACCGGTTCGGGAAGGGCGGCGGCCAGCTTGGCCAGCGCGCCGACGGCGGCCGGCTCGGCGAGCTCGGGGTGTCTCAGCAGCCGGTGCAGGAACCGCTGCCGGTCGGTGGGCCGGTCGGCGGCCGGCTGGCCCGGCGGTGCGGCCGGCGCGGATACCGGTGCGACGCCGCCGGTGAGGTATCGGTAGCCGTCCTGGATCAGGCCGTACCGGGCCAGCGTGAGCAGGCCGTCGTGGGCGGCCAGGGTGGCGTCCTCGTCCGGCGCCTGCGCACGTCGTCGTTGCAGTTCGCGATGGGTGGGATCGGACAGCAGCTCGGGCCCGTGGGTGTTCAGGAAGGCCAACGAGCGGCCCCAGTCGGTAAGAGCGGTCCACTGGTCCAGCGTCGCCGGGCCGGGCGGTACCCCATGGGTGATGACGGCCGGCGCCACCGTTGCGGGCCCGGCGCCGGCCGGGACCGCCTGCACCGCGACGAGCATCTGCGCGGCGTCGTCGGCGGGGCGCAGCAGCGGCGCGAGCGCGGCCGCGCCCAGCCCGGTGACGGCCACCGCCTGGGTCAACCCGGTGATCTGCTCGGGCGTCATGCCGTCCAAGATCCGCTCGTTGCGGTGGTAGGCCATCCGCTGCGTCGGATCGGTGGCACTGTCGTGCAGGGCCTGTACATCCGCGGCCTGCCCCGGGCCGGCCACGTGTCCGGCCAACTGGCCGGCCAGGTTCTGCAGGGTGGCCGCCCAGGCCTGCGGGTCGGGTACCCCCCACGTGGCGACCGCGATGGCACGGACCCGGTCGATCGGGCCGGCCGACGGGTCGAGGATGTCCGCCAGGGCACGCAGCATCCCGGCGTCCCGCGCCGTGTCGGGGGACAGTGCGTGTCGGGCCGCGCCGGATGCGGCCGGCGCCGCGGTTGGATCCGGGGCGGCGATAGCCAGATCCGCGATGGCGCGCAGCGCCGCCGGGGTAACCGCGCCGGCGTTGCCGAGCAGTCCGGTCAGCACCGCGTGCCGGGCGGCCGGGGTGGTCGCAGTCAGGTACTCGTAGGCAGCGGTGATCTGGCCGGCGCGGATCGCGTCCAGCAGCGGCCGGTGCCGGTTCAGCACCGGGTTGCCCGGACCGGGTGCAGCCGCGGGCGGCACCGCGGCGCCGGGCGCGGGCCGGGCCTGGACCGAAAGCTGCGCGGCCCGCTGCTGCGCCTGGGCCAGACTGGCGGCGTTCGGGTCGGCCATGAGCGCGGCCAGGTTGTTCTGGGCGAACTGCTGCGAGGCGGCCCAGTAGCGGTCGTGCTCGAGCCAGCTGTGCAGCACGTCGGGTTCGACCAGCGTGAAGGCCAGACGGCGGCCGAACTGCTGCCGGAACGCGGCGGCGGTCATGGTCTGCACGTCCAAGCCGGCCCGCGGGATGTGGACTCGGTAGTCGCCGTCGGGGTGCAGGTACGCCGCGACGGCGCCCTGCGGCCGCTCGATCCACAGCCGGGTACCCGGGCGCGGGTTGTCCGGCAGCTGCCGCAGCGGGCCGGTGCTGGACCAGCCGGGCGGCAGGTCGGCGGACATCAGCCGGCGGGCCCGTCCGGCGCGGCGGTGGGGCAGCTCGGTGGTGACGCGTACGGTACCCCGCGCCGAGTTGCCGGCCCGTGGGGTGCCGATCGGGCGGGGCAGGCCGCCGGTGATCCAGGTCCGGGCATCTTCATCGGCGTCGTCCTGGGCCTGGTCGATGCGGCGGCGAAGCTCCCGAACGAGCCTGGCGGCCGCCTCCATCTGGATCGGGGTCCGCTCCAGCAGCTCCTCGTAGATCCGCCACTGCTGCGCCGGGCCGATGCCCGCCACCACGGCGTCGACGCGCAACTGTACGGGCAGCGCCCGCACCACCTGGGTCGAGGTGACCGGGGTGTACGCGCCGTCCTGGTCCACCAGCTCGACCACCAGGCCCACCGGATCGATCCGGTACCGCGACACGGTGCCCTGCGCGTCCGTGGCGGTGAAGTCGACGTGGGTAGCGAGCTCGAACGCAACTCCCCGGGCCACGGTCATGGGGTCCTGGTCGAGCATCTGGACCTCGTGCGGCCGCTCCGGTGCGGCCACGCCGGGCGGCTGGACCTGGCCGACCCGCCGCACGATGTCGGCGGCCCGGCGGTCCAGCTGCTGGGTCGTCAGCGCGTCGCCGGCGCCGACCTGACCCTGCCAGGTGGTCAGCTCGGCCAGGTCGGCGGCGGCCTGCTGCCCGGGCGTCGCGGTGTTGAGGTGGTGCACCGCCCAGTTGAGCAACAGCTCGTACCGCCGCCGCGACCGCGTCCTCGCGTCGGCCGACAACCGGATGGGTGGCACCGCGCCGTGGTGGTTGCCGAGCTGGTCGCGGATGACCAGCGCGGCGTGCGGGGCGGCCTGGCCGGGGTCGAAGTCGCCCGGCTCGACGCGGCGGCCGGCGACGGTGCCGATGGCCCGCCCGGCCGGTGCGGTGGCGCCCGTGCCGGTGCCCGCCGCCATCGCCGCGGGCGTGGACCGTTCCAGCAGCTGGTCCAGGTCGGCCTGGTGCGCACCGGCGGACGGTGCGGGCCAGCTCCCAGCGACGCCGAGGTTCCATCGATGCGGCCGATCGTCCATCTGCCGCTGCATCTCGCGGACCTCGTCGGCGAACATCTCCACGTACACGTCGCCGGTAATCCAGCCGGTGGCGGCGGCATCCGGGCCGAACCGCTCCGGCCCGATCGGGCCCGTCCCTGCGGACGGGAGGAATGGGCTGTGGGTGTGCGGCACCGCGGCGAGGCGGAACCGGCCACGCAGCTTGACCAGGTACACCGCGCCCTGCATCTTGACGTGGGTCTCGTTGCGCTTGTTGTCTTCGTAGGTGGCGCTGTGACTCATCGGGGCGTTGCGGTTGCCATCGCTGCCGAACCTACCCTTGGCGGTGGTGTCCTCCTGGGCGCCGACGTGGGTCTCGCGCATCCGCCATTCGCCGGACAGTCCCCCGTCGACGTTGACCCGCCAACGGTTGCGCGACTGGGTGGCCGCCGCGCCCACCTGGAACTTCGTGTACCGGCCGGTGCCAGTACTGTTGACGATACTGCTGATGATCTCCATCGAGTGCAGCGAGACGTATGCCCGCATGGCCACGCGGCTGTTGGACGCTCCAGCGGTGAACAGGTGCGAGGCGAGGGGGTACCCGCCCTCCACCGCCATGTCCGGCAGGTGGTTGTCCACGCTCAGCCGGGACAGCAGCCCGGGCAGGGCCACGCTGCCGCGGTAGTTCTCGTCGTCGGCCGCCGAGCTGAACATGCCGGCTATGAACTGGCGCGCGGCCGGGAACAGGTCGTCGACCAGTGCGCCGCTCACGTACACGTCGCCGGGTAGCCCGGACAGCAGCCCCGCCGAGCTGAGCACGCCGGCCATGAGCTCCCGCGCGGCCGGGAACAGGTCGTCGACCAGTGCGCCGCTCACGTACACGTCGCCGGGTAGCGGCGGCAGCGGGCGCAGGTCCAGCGTCGTGGACGGGGTCACCGCGGTCGCCTCGGCCAGCCCCTTCGGCACCTTGAAGTCCAGCCGGGCGTCGAAGTCGACGGAGTCGGCCCGGACGATCTTCGCGCCGGCGAGTGCGGCGGCGATCGCCTTGGCGCCCTTGGTCAGCTGGAAGCTCACCTGGGCCGTGGCCGCGCTCCCGGCCGCCGGCGGGTTGGGGGTGGGCAGGCTGGCGTCGACCCAGCTGCCGGCGAAGGCCAGCAGGTTGGCTGAGCCGTCCCAGACGCCGCTGAGCAAGGAGTTCAACGGGCGGTGGGACATCTTGAGCCGACGCACGCTGACGGTGATCCGCGCGCTGGTGGAGGCGCGGTAGTGCCCGGTCCAGTCGTATACGGTCTGCTCCCGCGTGACTTGCTCGGAGCGTTTCAGGCTGCGCGAGCCCTGCGGCGCGTACGACACCGAGACATTGCCGACCATCGGTTTCTCATCCTTGCTGAAGCCGAACCTGGCCGGGGTGATGTTCCAAGCCAGCGAGCTGCTCAGCTGCTCGGCGTAGGCGGCGTAGGCGTGGCCGTAGTTCTCGATGCCGTAGTCGGGTACCCAGTCGGTGTAGTGCGGCCGGCCATCCAGGGCGGCCGACACCTTCACCTCGACCACGTCGGCCAGGACCCCGGCCTTGCGGCCGACGAAGTAGAACGTGACCCCGTTGTGCTGGTGCAGCATGTCCGACAGCACGATGTTGGCCCGCTGGCCGGCCAGGGTGGCCTGCAACGACTCCAGGCCGCCGGGCAGCGTCCCGATGATCTGCTTGCCGGGCGAGAACATCAGCAAGCCCCAGCTGCCGTCGGCCCGGTGCCAGGTGCTCGCGTCGGCGCCGAGCAGGCCGGGCGCCACCGCCTCGACCCGGTCCACCACCGCGTCGAGCAGGGTGGTCGTGGGACGGGTGCCCTTGTGCGTGGCCGGGCCGGTGAACAGCGTCAGGTTGTCCACGCCGGAGTGACCCAGGGACCGGTCACCGGTGCGGGTCATGTACGCGGGCACCGTCAGGGCGTGGAACGGATTCTTGTCCGGGTCGAGCGTGGGCCCGAAGTCGTTTCGGAACTGCTCGCGCCGATCCTCGTGCAGTACGACGTCGCGGGCGGTGGGATCGTTGTGGCGGGCGGCCAGGGCGTGCGCCCATCGCTGGATCTCGTGCTGGACCAGGAAGGTGCCCAGGTCGGGGGTACCGACGCCGGCTCCCGCGGCCACCTGCTCCCGCCACCGGTGCAGCAGGCCGGCCACGGTGTTGCCGGGCAGGGTCAGCTCACCGGCGGCCCACCGGCCCATCGCGTCGATCAGCTGCGGCTCGCTCAGCGGCAGTTGGTAGTCCGCGTACCGGGCCAGGGCCTCGGGCTCCGGCAGCAGGAAGATCATGTCGCGGCCCCGCACCTGGGTGGGCGCCGCCGCGCTGTTGCTGCTGAAGATGAAGCCGGTCTGGGTACGGGTGCCGGTCCGCACGCCGTAGTCGACCTGCGTGCGGAACGCGTACGCGCGGCTGAAGGCGAGCTTGAGCATCTCCAGGCCGCCGGTGCGCTTGGTCTCCTCGGCGGAGCTGTCGCTGAACTTGACGTTCACCGACTCGGAGTAGCTGAGCTTGAACAGATCCTTTTCCCGTTTGGTCAACGTTCGCCCGAGGTTGAGGTCAGGTAGGTTCACCGTCTTGGCGAACGAGCGGCTGGCGGTGTTGGCTGTCTCGGCCAGGTACAGCTCGATCAGGCCGGTGACGTACTTGTCGGCAGTGGCACCCACGAACCGGGCCGGGCCGATACGCTCCACGCTGATCGACGCTGCGGCGCCGGTGTTGGCCAAGAATCCGGGCTCGACCAGCGTGTCGGTGCTGTAGTGGCCGTGCAGCACCTCCTTGAAGTGCGACTGCACCGCGATCAGGTTTGCCAGGCTGGTCAGCGGCTTGGCCATCGGATGACCCGCCCCGGTCAGGTCCGGCAACTGGTTGCGGATCGCGGCGTTCAGACCGTGCGTGTCGAGGAAATAGACCACGCCCTGGTGCAGCACCGAGGGCACGGTGTCCTGTTCGGCCTCCTCGCTGAACGTCGACGGATCACTATTGAAGCTCAGCAGCGCGGCGTGCACGTCGCCGCGTACGTCCGGCGGATCGAACCGCGGCGCGGCACCGTCGTCGTAGCGCACGGTGAAGCTGAAGTCGTACGGCAGGTGGAACATGCTCACCCGGCCCGGGTACTCCAGCAACTCCGGCCGGTTCACGATACGGGTGAGCCGGTCCGAGGCACCGACGCTGCGGCTCAGCGCACCGCCGGTGACGTCGACCGATTCAAACGGGTCCTGCCGCTTGGACAGGTCGAACTTGAACCCGCCCTCGATCGACCAGCCCTGGGCGCCGCCGGCTCCCTGGCCGGCAATGCCCAGTCCCATGGACAGGTTCACCACGTGGTACTCGTCGGTGAGCCGGTCGAAATGCACCGAGTTGCCGTCAGGTCCGACGCCGTCGGTGACCCGCGACCGGGCGTGGACTGTCACCTCCGCGGTGCGCATGACGCCGTTGCGCCAGCTGTGCAGCGAGAAGGGCAGACCGTCCTGGGTAAGGGTGTCGAAGTGCGATTCGAGACCGTTGTTGGAGATCATCTTGTCGACCAGATCCAGGTTGTCCACCCAGGCGTCGACGTCCGGCGCGCCCCCCTTGGCAAACAGCACCGCCGCACCGATGCCCCGCAACGCTGCGGCCTTGGCCATCAGCAGTCCCGCCGTGATGCCGACGGGCTCAGGCCCCTGCGCGGCCGTGCCCGGCCTCCCCCAGACCCGATCCTCGTCCGGGGGCAGGAACCCGCTGGCGGCCAGTTCCCGCTTCAGGTTCGCCTTGAGCTGCGCGACCGCAGCCGGCTCGATGTCGGCCAGGCTCTGCCCCAGGCCCCGTCCGGCCACCACGTGCTCCGGGACCAGGTTCCCGCCGGCGTCCTCGGGATGCTTGCCCGTGTTGCGCAGCCGCCCGCTCCAGTCCTGGTACGGCAGCGTGCGCTGCTGCCCCGGAGCCGGGGCCGCGGGCGGCGGGGTGGTGAACGCGCCGGCGTCCACGCCGAAGCCGTACGCGAACGCGTCGGGCTCGGACAGCCACACCACCGCCGAGGCGTCGACGGTGGGGGTGGTGCGCGGTTGCTCGGTCGGTCGCCGCGACGTGGACACCTCGGCGGACAGCTCCAGGTCCACCGTGTGGCCGCCGGTCATGCCGGTGTACCGGGACACCAGCACGTTCAGCGACGCGTGGACGGCGCCGCCGCTGTCGTTGCTGCTCCAGTTGACCCCGGCCTTGGCGGAGACTCCGAACCTGGACTTCTCCTTGAACACGGCTGGATCGCCGTAGTTCCTGGCCAGCGGGAGCGCCACATCGCCACCGAAGCTGACGCCGCTGTTCTGGCCGAGGGTGGACTCGCCGGTGTGCCCGACGATCGCCGTACGGACCTTCTCGATGTGCGCGGCATCGCTGGTGCTGCCCACGCGAACTGTGTCGCCGTGCCGGCGGGCGTGCACGCGGATGCCGGCCGCAGCCTTGCCGTTCTCGTGCAGCGTGAACCGGTACCCCCGTGAGTCCGTCGCCACCGGCGCCGGCGACTTCGAGTCCGACGGACTGGCGGCAGCAAGACCGGCACCGCCGGCGGGGGGCCGCCGGTTGACCGCCTCGTCCAGGTGGGTTTCGGTGTTCCACAGCTTGCGCTGCAACTCCTGCCGCATCGGGCTGCCGATCGACATGTCGAATCCGTCGGCTCGCAGCCGGGCCACGATGTGGTCGTACAGGTCGGTCAGGCCGGTGAGATTGCTGACCGAGAACGTCTCCGGCAGGCGGGTCAGGTTGTCCTGGCTGGGCCGCTCGGGGTGATCCGGTTCGGCCGCGGGCAGGTCGGCCACGACCTGTTCGGCCGGGTCGAGCAGCAGGTGGTCGGGGATCGCGGCCACCAGCCGGGCCGGTTGCGTGCCCGGCGGCGGTGCCAGCGCGATCGGTTGCCACGCTTCGGTATCGCCGCGGGTGTCGATGGTCCAGCCGGGACGGTAGGAGTAGAACGTCGAGTCCGCGCGGGTGTCGAGCACCCGGCCCTTCTCCGTGTCGATCAGGTGGCCCGAGTTCTGGTCCGTCCTGTTGATGGCGAAGTTGGCCGTGGGTGCGAAGTGGAAGGTCGGACCCAGGGGCTCACTGAAGTTGAGGTTGCCGTGCACCCGGTTGGCCCGCATGGTGGTTCCGGCGCCCTGGCCGTGGGCGCCGGTCTGGAACACGCCCTGGATGATCTCGTTGGCGTGGAAACGGCCGTCCTTCGTCAAGCCGCGGTGTTCGATGTCATCCAGGGAGGGATCGGCGACGGCGGTGTCCGAGGAGCCGGCCGGGTTGGCGACGAGCTGCGGGTCGTCCGGGTCGAGCCGGACCCGGACCTCCATGCCGCCCAGCGGGAACAGGTATCCGTCGGGGCCGGCCAGCAGCGGGTAATTGTTGAGCAGCCGCTGGTGCAGCATCTCCCAGTCGGCGGCCGGCACGATCAGCCCACGACGTTGCGCCTCGGCGCGCAGCGCCTCCTCGACCTGGTCGAGGTCGGGAAGGGTGGCCTTCGGGTCGCCCAGTGCCAGCGCCAGCCGGTCGGGAACGGCAGGCGGCACGAACGTCGGTGCCTGCCCGCCGGGTGCGCCGTGCGCCGCAGCGTCGGCGGCGTCCGGCCCGGCGCTGCCCGAGTCGGCCTCTACGTGTAGGTGCCGGTCCGCCTCGGGCACCCCGGACAGCAGCCGGGACACGGCGGCGGCCACCGCGGGCGGAACCACGCCTGCGCCGGGCCGGATCACGACTGGGACACCGCCAGGCGGCGCGGCCGGCGGCAGCGTGCCCGGATCGGTGCCGTACTCGGCGAACAGAACCACGCCGTT
This sequence comes from Dactylosporangium darangshiense, assembly GCF_039537565.1. Classification (NCBI taxonomy): domain Bacteria; kingdom Bacillati; phylum Actinomycetota; class Actinomycetes; order Micromonosporales; family Micromonosporaceae; genus Dactylosporangium; species Dactylosporangium darangshiense. The sequence goes on along the minus strand of NZ_BAABAT010000065.1, from coordinate 6,404 downwards.
GTGCTCGCTGACCGTCCAGCCCGGCGTCACCTGGTATCCGCCGCCGGCCGCCGGGCTCAGGCCCAGCGGTCCGTCGGCGGGTGCCGGTGCCGCCTGCACCGGCACGACGAACGCGTGCGCGGCAGCGGTCAAAGTCCGCTGCCCGCGGGTGTCGACCGGTACCAGGCCGGCGGCATCGGCCGCGTTGCGCCCCACCGCGCTGACCGGCAGGACCAGCTCCACCGACCCGCCGAGGCCGCTGCGCAGCGCGTCGGCCACCTGCGCGGCGCGCCCCGCCGCGCCCGGGCCGCCGGCCGGTGTCGGCGGGTCCACCGCGAGCACCACCCGCAGCGACGCGGCGTTCGAGCCCAGGCTGTCCTGGACCGCCCAGACCGCGGCCACCGGGTCGGCGACCGACTCATGCAGGACCAGCCGCGGCCGGTCCGGGGTGGCCAGGTCGCCCCAGTGCATCGCCGCGTCCCCGGCGGCCGGGCGCGCTCCGGTGTGGGCGAGCACCCCGCCGGGGACGTGGCTCAGTCGCACCCCGTCGGGCAGGCCGGCCACCGTTGCCGGGTCGAACGTGTGCCGGTCCAGGCCGACGCCGGAGGTGACCAGTCGGGTCGGTGCGCCCTGCGGCATTCCGGCGAAGATGCGGCCGACCTGCTCGCGGACCCGGGCCGGCAGCTCGCTGCCGTTCCAGCCCAGGAACACAGCGGGCTCGGTGAGCTGACCGCTGGCCGGCGCCAGCAGCGGCTGGACCCGGGCCAGTTCCACGGCCGGTCCGATCCACAGGTAGCTTCCGCCGTCCCAGACCACCCAATCGTCGGACAACTGGTACACGCCTGGCCGGGTCTCGGGCAGCCCGTACGGGGCCGGCCGGGCCTGCGGGCCGGCGCTGGCCGGCAGGAACAGGTACCGCTGCGGTCGCGCATTGAAGAAGGTCACCTCGCCGTCGGCGTCCAGCGGCAGGACCAGTAGGTCGTCCTGGGCGGGCGCGTCGATCAGCGCCTCACGCGGCACCGACAGCATCGCCGAGCGGGTCTGCAAGTCCAGCACCTGGGTGGTGATCTCCCGCGCCCGGGCGGCGCTGATCGGTTGGTCCGGCGGCCAGTGCAGCACCGCCAGCGTGGTGTCCTGCGGCCGCAGGCCGGCCAGCGCGTCGCCGAGCACGGTGGGGTCGGTGACCGTCGGGTCCAGCAGGATGGCCGGTCCGGGGCCGGTCGGGGCCGGCACCCGTGAGCTGATCGCGCCGCCGGCGCCGTCAGCATGCAGCAGGGTACCGCCGATGGCGCGCTGCAGCCGAAGGTTCGCCGGCAGGGCGGCCGCCATGTCGCGCAGCTGCCGGTCGGACGACTGCGGAGGCGGCGGCTGATGCTGCTGCTTGGCCGGCGGGGTGGGCTGGGTCGGCGGGGTGGGCTGGGTCGGCGCTGGGGCGGCGGCGTCGTAGTGGTTGTAGGTGAGCTTCTCGGCGGTCGGGTCGCCCGGCACGTGGTAGAGGGTCACCGGGACACCGTTGGCCGGCCCGTAGGTGTCCGCCACGTACGTTCCCTGCGGACCGCTGCGCAGAATGGTGACCCGGCTGTTGGTGGCGTGCGCCAGCAGCGGGGCCAGGAACTCGCCGGACGGATGGCCCCACCGGCTGCGCCAGTTGCTGACGGACTGCCGGACCTCGTCGTACTCGTCGTCGCTGAGCTGGCGGCCGGACACGGTCGAGGCACTGACCAGGTATTCGCCGAGCCGTGCCGGATCCACCTCGGCCACCGGGATGCGCGGGCCGTGCTGGTTGATGAAGTCGAGCTGCTCCTGCGGCACCGTGGTCGCCGGACCGGGGTTGGGCGTCGCGGCGCGCACGGTGGCGTACCGCTGCCAGATCCGGGCTGCGGTCAGGAAGGCGGCGTCCGTGACGTGCCGGTGGTCAAGCTGGCTCAGCCGGTCCAGCACCTGCTGGTGATCCAGCGTCCGAACCTCCCGCTCGACGTCGTCGCGGAAGTGGATGCGTTGCCGGTTCACGTCGGCGGGAAGCGCGTTGCGATTGGTGGTCAGGTAGGCACCGACCCGCTGCTGCAGCAACCGACTGATGCGGCCCAGCTCCGAGTTCGCGGTCACGCCGGTGAACCGCATCTGCTGGATGTTCCAGCGCACCCGGTTGGGGTCATTGAGGAACGCGGCGAGGTCCGGCGCCAGGCCCGGCCCCAGCGCCGCCGCGACCTGGTCCGGCGAGCTCCCGATGAACGCGGACACCAGGCAGTTTCCGTCGCTGGGCACCTGGAGCACCGGCTGGGGATGGGCATCCGCGTTCATGGCGGCCAGATCCTGATGCCCCGGGGCCGTCGCGGACACGCCGGCGCGCTCGGTCATACCGTCGGGCCGGATGCGCGCCCGCCCGATGCCGTCGATTGGTTGATCCGGGTCGAGCGCCTCCGTCGTCAACCTGCGACGTACGTGGGGGGCGAGCTGATCGACCAGATCGCGCAGTTGTGACAGCGCGGCCTCAGGCACCCTCACCCCGAGCATGCCGACGGTCAGTCGCACGACACCGGCTTCGGCGGGGCGCGCGATCAGCTCATCGACTACAGCAGACGGTGCGTCCTCAGGCCCGGCCCACAGTCCGGAGGCCATGACGTGCAGCAGCCATCCTTCGGACAGCCGGTAGGTGTCCGGATTCGGGCCGGACGGCAGGTCGGCCGGGATCCGGCGGGCGGGCTCGCGCCGGGTGGGTGGCAGGACGTGGTAGGCGTCGGCGTAGGGCGCGAAGCTCAGCCGCCCGTCGTCGGTCATCGGCATCATCACCGCCCCCGGAACCGCCGACAGGCGCGCTGGGGCGAGCAGCACCGGCACGTCGAGGGTGCGGGCCAGTGTCACCGCATCGGCTGCGGTCAGGTCGGGGCTGGCCAGCCCGAGGTCCAGGACCACTCGACCGCGTAGTTGCCCAGGCAGGCTGCGAAGCGCGGCCGCCAACGACTCCGGATCTGCCGAGTCCCGCTCGGGTATCAGCCGCATGGTCTGCTGCCCGACCGGCGCCGCCGCGGCTGTCGCGACACCATCGGGGTCGGGCCGGCCATCCTGCCGGCGGTGCAGGTAGAGACCTGCGGGCACCGGCATGAGCCACTGATCCGCCGTCAGCTGCGGGATCGGATCGGCCAGCCACAACCGCCAGACCGGTTCGCCGCGCATGACGACGTCGGGTTCTGTACCGGACGGCAGGTTGTCCAGCAGGGTGGTGATCCAGGCTCGTACCGGGCCGGGCACCGGCACTCCTCGTACGCCAATGGTGATCCGTGGATTTCCTGGGCGGCGGACCGGTCCGGTCCGGTCCTGCATGCTGACATCCGACGAGTCGTCCGGACGCACCCACAACCCGTCCGTGGTCTGCTCGACCAACCAGCCCTCCGGCAACCGGTAGCGCGCCGGCGCATCGATCGGCGCGAGGCCGTGTGCGCGACGTTGTAGCGGCGGGGGCTGGTTGGACGGATAGACATCGTATTCATCGGCCAGTTCCAGGAACGTGACCCGACGGTCCGTGCTGACCGGGATGATCCAGGCTGAGACCGGCGGAACGGCGGTCATGGATCGAGCCGGCACCACCACCGGCAGGGCGACCCCACGGTCACCTTGGAGTTCCACAGCGAGCGCCCCGACCTCATCCGGCGTGAGCCGGACGTCGGTCGCGATCCGGATCACCAGGCGAGCCGCAACCTCCGCCGGCAGCGCACCGATGCCCGCCAGGGCCGTGGCCGTGTCGACCACCGTGGGGTCGAGAATCAGCGTTGCCCGGTTGGCCAGCGGACGCAAAAGCTCCGGGGCGAGCTGGTCCGGCGGGCGGCCTTCCAGGTGCAACATGATCCCCGAGGGAACGTGGCGGAACTGGTAGCCAGGTGGCGGCTCCATCACCGTCGGACCGGTCATCGGCACCCGTTCGAACTGCATGGCGGCCGCGACGCGGAAATAGCGGTCGAACCAGTCCACCCGGACCACCTCGGCAGCCGGTCCCTCCTCAACCGACACGCCCGGCGGCAACTGCTCCAACCGACCATCCAGCCTGAGCAACATGCCATCCGGATGCCCGAATCCCTCACGGATCCGATGCCAGCCGGACGTCGGCAGCCCGGAATCGTCCCACCAGTCCGCGTCGTCCGGCGCGACCGCGAATGCCGCACCGGGCCGCGTCCCTAGCGCGGCGAGTTGGTCGGGTAACGCGGCTGCGAGGTCTCGCGCCAACGCCGAGGCCGCCGCCCGACCCTGCCGGTGCAACGTCGCGGCGACCCGATCAACCACCGCGCGCACCGCGCGCAGCTCGGGCACCGAGCGGGGCTCAGGAAGGCGGCTCATCAGGATCGACTCGGCCTGACGAACCGCCCACATGGCCTCGACCGGTTTCAACTTGCCGAGGACAACCACCGCAGCCCGAGCGGAAACGTCCGCACGCTGTTGCTCCTCCACGGCACCATCGCCGACAGCGGGCGCATCCGTAACCGCCGGTTCGTCGACGACCGGGACGCCACCACCCGGCTCAACTGCCGCCTCCCCAACCACCGACGCCCCGACGGACACCTGATCGGCGGTGCGCGGTGTGGCGGCACCAGACGAACGACTCTCGCTGGACGTGCCGGGCAACGACACCTGCTGTTGCTCGTCCACGGCCTCATCATCGGCGGCCGGGAGGCCACCACCCGGCTCAACTGCCGCCTCCTCAACCACCGGCGCCCCGACGGACACCTGATCGGCGATGCGCCGCGTGGCGGCACCGGACGACCGATTTGACCGCTGCCGTGCGTAATGCCTGAGCAGCGTCATTCGGAGGTCAGACACCCCCAGCTGCGACAACTCGTCCAGCAGCGCATGGACCAGCTGGTACTTGCGCGACCGTACTGCGCGATCGATGTACGCACGCAGCGCGTCATGGTCTTCAACGTGCAGCTGCATGCCGCGCTCATCCCGCAGGCCGATCGGTCGCAGCGGTCCATCGTCGCTACGCCACACCACAGCGCGCCGCCGAGCTTCCGCACCGTCCGGGTAGGGCGCTTTCGGCGCACGTGACCGGCCGTTGCCGCGTGATTGCGGCTCGGCCAGGATCTCGTCCAGAATCTTGTCGATGTTCAGACCCGACTGACCACCGAACCGCTGCGACAAGTGGACCTTCAGCCTGTCCCGCAGGATCTTCACCACCGCCTCGGCCCGCCGAAGGCCGGTCTGCCGACCAGCGCTGCCGGGTCGCATCAGCCGGGCGACGCCACTGCCGTTGCCACCGCCCTCGACCCGGATCCGCAAGCCCTGCTCACCGGCCCGCCATCGGCGGACAACCTCGACAGACACCTCGCGCGCCAGAACTTCCAACTCGAGTTGGTCCCAGTGCGCGAGGGTCTTCTCGCCCTCACTGAAGTCCACCTCGTGGACGCCGTACTTGGTGAAGTCAGATCCGGTCTCGCCGTCGTCGTTGAGCTGGAAATCATCGAAGTCTTGAGAGGGCAGGCCGACGGGCGGCCGATGTTCGACAATGCTGGCGGCTTCGTCCTGTTCGACCGGCATCACCGACCTGGACATGCCGTCGTTGGCGGAACCGATTCCGTTCAATCGATACCGCAATGGGTCGGGACCGGCCGGCCCGCTCGGTGCAGCCGGCTCGCCCCGGCCCGTTGACGGCGTCGATCGTCCCGCGGCGTGCGCCATGTCGGCCAATGTCGGTGAAGCCGACGGCCGCACACCCGGGGAGCGGGCCGACAGCCGCACATCGCCGGCGGTCCGAGCCGCCGACGCGGCCGCCATCGTGGAATCTGCCGCGGCGGTGACAGCGTGCCGCAACTCAGCGAGCCCCGGCGCGGTTGAGCGACTCGGGAGGGTGATGTATAGCCGCAGGATCGCCTCGACAGTACGCTGCGTTCTATGTGAAGTCTCCGCGACTTTGCGACCGAGTTTACGTAGACGAAATTGAAGTGACACGCCCCCGTTTTCTGTATCCGCCATACTTGAGGCGGCTTTGGGAGCCGACGGTTTGGCGTGCATGAGTGGCACGCCCGAATCGGCTACACCTGCTTCATCTTGGTCGCCGCCGGGTCTCCGGGCTGATGCCCTGCTGTAGGTGTGCGCCCGCCGAGATTCCGGAGACGACCTGCCGGCCGGTCCGGACCTCCCAGCGGCTGGCGGCCCCGTATCCAGCATTTCCGGGACCTGCAGATCTTCATTCAGACCAACATCGCTGTGCGGTGGTGGCTCAGACGTCGAGAACCGACGCCAGCCGGCATCCGAAGTTCCTGGCGCCGGTTCGGATACACCCTCCGCAACCCGGACCACCGGCTGACGGTCCGGATCAGCACCGGTCAGCCCGACCAACTCACTGCCGTCGGACACCCGAACACCCGCCGGCGCCACCAACCCAACGGTCATCGGCAGGAACTTCACCGCCACCACCGACCCCGGCGCAACCGCCA
>NZ_BAABAT010000064.1:0-51024 GCF_039537565.1 Dactylosporangium darangshiense | reverse complement strand
CAGCGGCGCCGGCTGCGACGGCCTCGCGGCGGCCGGCGCCGGGCCCTGTCCGCCGCCGACGTCGTCGCCGAGCTGCTCGAGGGTGGCGTCGCGCTGGGAGGCGATCAACTCGCGATTCGTCTGCAGGTACTCGGCCAGCAGTTCGTCCTGGCCCGGTCGCCGAAGCCCGTTGTCGGGGCCGCCGGCAGCGGGTCCGATGGTTGCGGTCATGGACAGCTCCTTGATACGTCGTGGGGGCGTCAACCCGCCGGGGATGCAGATACCCTCCCGGTCGCGGACGAGCTGGCCGTCCACTGTCCAGAAGGGACGGTCGGTGGGCCCGGTCGGAGTGGCCTCGACGGTGTCGCGGCCGTGGAACAGAAAGCCGGTCTGCACCGGTACTCCGGCGCAGGCCAGCTGGGCCACCGCGGTGAGCAGGTCGCGGAGCCCTTCGCCGGTACTCCGGTCGCAGGCGATGGCGAGGTGTGGCCGATCGGCGAGGATGGCCTGGACGAGGCGGGTGAGGACCTGCCCCGGGCCGGTCTCGACGAAGGTCCGGGCGCCGGCGGCGTACATGGCCTCGATCTGTTCGACGAAGCGGACCGGCGCGCCGACCTGGGCGGCCAGCTCGCGCCGGACCCCGTCGGCGTCCGCGGGGTACGCGGCGGCGGTCCGGTTGGACCAGACCGCGATGCGCGGCGCCGCGACCGGTTCGGCGGCGAGCACCTGCGCGAAGCGGTCCACTGCGCCGGCCACGAGCGGACTGTGGAACGCGCAGGCGACGTTGAGCCGGTGCGTCGTCAGGCCGGCGGCCTTCAGGGCGGTGACCGCCGACTGCACCGCGGAGGTGGGGCCGGAGATCACCTGCTGGGCGGGGCCGTTGCGGTTGGCCAGCACGACCCGGTCGGCGAGACCCGCGTCGGCCAGGACCGCCAGGACTCGCTCGGCGGTGGCGCTGACCGCGGCCATGGTGCCGGGATCGTCGCCGGTGGCGCCGACGATCGCCTCGGCGCGCCGGCGACTGAGCCGCAGCAGCGTCGGCGGGTCGATGGCGCCGGCCACGCTGAGCGCGACCAGTTCGCCGTAGCTGTGCCCCGCGGCCAGGTCGGGACGGATGTCGAGGCGGCGCAGCAGGTGTGCCACGGCGAGCCCGCCGATGCCGAGCACCGGCTGCGCCACCCGGGTGTCGGTGAGCCGCTGCTGCTGCTCGCGCTCCGTGGCCGGGTCGAACGCGGCCGGCGGGAACAGCCGGTCCGCCAGGTCCGGCCCGAGATCGAGATACTCCCGCAGCTCGGGGAAGGTCACGAACAGCTCGGCCAACGCGCCCGGGCGCTGGCTGCCCTGCCCGGGGAACAGGAACGCCACCCGGCCGTCGGCGGTGCCCGGCGGCGGCTGGATCAGGCCCCGGCCGGGGTCATGCTCGCCGGCGAGCGCGCGGCGCAGCAGCTGGTCCAGCTCGGCGGCGTCGCGGGCGACGATCGCGACCTGGACGGGTCCGGAGCGCGGGTCGGCCTGCGCAGCGGCGGTGGCGGCCAGGTCCCGCAGCCGCCATGGCCGGCCGTACCGGTCGGCGCTGCGCAGCAGCTCGGCGAGCCTGCCCGCGGCCTGGTGCGCCGCGGCACGATCGCGGCCGCGGAAGCAGAAGAGCTCCGCCGGCCACTCGTCGCGAGCGTGGCGCGGTTCGGGCGTGTGCGGGTCCGCGGCGAGCACGACGTGGAAGTTGGTACCGCCGAAGCCGAACGCGCTGACCCCGGCGATGCGCTCGCGCGCCGGGGCCGCCCACGGGCGGACCTCGGTGGCGAAGGCGAACGGGCTGGTCCGCGCGTCCCAGGCCGGGTTCGGCCGGGTCAGGTTGATCGTCGGCGGGCGAACGCCGGTATGCAGCGCCAGCGCCGCCTTGATCACCCCGGCCAGGCCGGCGGCGCACTTGGTGTGCCCGATCTGCGACTTGACCGAACCGAGCGTGCAGCTGCCCGGCGGCGCGCCGGCCTCGGCGAACAGGCGGGTCAGGGTCTGCAGTTCGGTGCGATCGCCCACCACGGTGCCGGTGCCGTGCGCCTCGAGCAGGCCCACCTGCCGCGGGGAGACGCCGCTCTGCGCGTACGCCCGGTCCAGCGCCCGGCGCTGCCCTTCGGCGCGCGGCGCGGTCAGCCCCAGCGCCCGCCCGTCGCTGGCCGCGCCCAGCCCCTTGATCACCGCGTAGACGCGATCGCCGTCGCGCCGCGCGTCGGCCAGCCGCTTGAGCACGACGCACGCGACCCCCTCGCCGAGCGCGATCCCGTCGCCGGTGGAGTCGAACGTGCGGCACCGCCCGGTCGGCGACAGCGCATGCGCGGAGCTGAACATGAGGTAGTCATGGATGCCGTTGTGCAGGTCCACTGCGCCGCAGAGCATCAGGTCGCTGCCGCCGGTGGTCAGCTCCTTGCAGGCGGCGTCCATCGCCGCCAGCGAGGAGGCGCAGGCGGCGTCCACGGCGAAGTTCGGCCCACCCAGATCCAGGCGGTTCGCCACCCGGCCGGAGATCACGTTCGTCAGGACGCCGGGGAACGAGTCCTCGGTGACCGTCGGCAGCTGCTCTGCCAGCTCCGCCGGCACCTCCCCCAGGTACGCGGGCAGCGTGGCGCGGACCACCTTGCCATTGCTCAGGTCGCTGCCCGCCTCGGCGCCGAACACGACCCCGGTCCGCGAGTGATCGACCGCGGGCGAGCCGTGGTGGTACCCGGCGTCGGCCAGCGCCTGCCGCGACGCTTCCAGCGCCAGCAGCTGGGCCGGGTCGATGCTGGCCAGCGCCGCCGGCGGGATGCCGTACCCGATCGCGTCGAACGGCACCGGCGCGATGAAGCCGCCCCACTTCGACACGCTGATCCGGCCCGTCTGTCCCGGCTCCACCTCGGGCGCGTAGTACGTGTCCGCGTCCCAGCGCTCGGCGGGCACCTCGGTCACCGCGTCGCGGCCGCCGAGGATCGTCTGCCAGAAAGCCGCCAGGTCCGGCGAGCCGGGGAAGATGCACGACATGCCGACGATGGCGATGTCGAGGGGTTCCGGCGTCGGCTCGGCCACCGCGGCGTCCGGCCCGAGCGCCGCCGTCAGCGCGGCGATCCGCCCGGCGTGGAAGCGCCGCGCCCCCACGGTCACGTCTTCGTGCAGTCCGGCCACGGTGGTCTGCGCGTCGCGCAGCACTGCGATCTGGCCGGCCATGAACATGCCTTCGGCGCGCTGGCCCGGCTCGTCCACGGCGATCAGCGCGTCACCTTCGCGGCGCAGGCCCTTGCTGGCGATGCGGAGCCGGCCGACGTTGAGCGTCTCCAGCTGCTCCCACACCTGCCGGGTGTCCACCCCCGCCGCGTCCAACTCCTGCCGCATCCGGTGGAAGTCGTCGACGTACGGCGTGTGCAGGCACCGCGTCACGTGTCCCGGCGCCGTTTCCAGCAGCGCGGTGACCGTCGCATCCAGCACCTCGCGCTGGAACAGCGGCTGGATCGCCCCGTACTCGACCGCCTCGCTCGTGAACAGGTAGGCGGTGCCCATCAACACCCCGACCTGCACACCGCGTTGCGCCAGCGGGCCGGCCATCGCCGCCACCATCGCCGCGGAGCGCGCGTCGTGGATGCCGCCGGCGAAGAACACCTGCACCTGCGCGGCGGTGCCGGGCGGCGCCTGGTCGAGGAACTCCTCCAGCGCCAGCGCCTGCGCCTCCCACAACGCAAAGCTCGTGCGCGGCCCGATGTGCCCGCCGCACTCGGCGCCCTCGAAGACGAACCGCCGCGCACCGGCCCGCAGGAACTGCCGCAACAGCCCGGGCGACGGCACGTGCAGGAACGCGTTGAGGCCGTCGGCCTCGAGGGCCTTGGCCTGCGCCGGCCGGCCACCCGCGATGATCACGACCGGTGGCCGGACCTCCATCACCGCCGCGAGCTGCGCCGCCCGCACCTCCTCCGGGGCGAAGCCGAGCACGCCGACCCCCCACGGGCGCCGGCCCAGTTGCTGCGCGGCCTCCCGCAGCATCCGCCGGGACTGTTCGCCGGTGGCCAGCGCGAGCGCGATGAACGGCAGCGCCCCGTCGTCAGCGACCGCGGCCGCGAACCCGGCCACGTCGCTGACTCGCGTCATCGGGCCCTGCGCCACCGGGATCCGCACGCCCAACGCCTGCGCCAGCGGCGCGCCCGGCGCCAGCAGTCCACCGGCCGCGTCATCGCCGGCCGCGGCCTCGATCGCCGCACGGATGCCGCGCACCGCCGCGGCGGTGGTGCGCCAGCGGTCCCGGAACACGGCCGCCATCCAGCCGTCCTGGCCCACCGGCAGCAGCTCGCCGGCGCCGTCCGGGCGGCCGTCGCGGCGCAGGCCACGCATGCCGTCCGACAACACCGTCTCGGAGCCGTCCATCCGCCCGATCACGGCCCGCACGTCCTCCGGCAGGTCCGACTCCGGCATCAGCGCGAGCTGGCTGTCCAGCACCACACCGGCGGCGCCGCCGACCACGCAGGCGGCGGCCGTGCGCGGCCCGATGCCCCCGGCCACCCACACCGGCAGCGCCAGCGCCTCATCGGCCAGCAGCTGCTGCAGCAGCACGAACGAGCTCAGCTCGCCGACCCGCCCGCCGGCCTCGCAACCGCGCGCGATCAGCCCGTGCGCACCGGCCTCGGCCGCGGCCCGGGCCTCCGCACGGCTCGTCACCTCCACCAGCACCCGATGCCGCCGCACCGCCTCCCGCAGCGGCCACCCGGCGTCGTTCGCCGGCATCACCAGCAGGCTCACCCGGTCCCCCGCGGCGCGCTCCACATCGGCGAGGGTGGCGCGACAACCGGCCGGCACCCGTACTCCGATCGGTCCCGCCGACCACGACGCCGCTCGCTCCAGCGCCCGCAGGGCCCCGCGGTCGCCTATGCCCAGGTCGAAGACCCCGCGCCCGCCACCGGCACCGGCGGCCGCTACGAGCCGCGGGCCGGGCTCTACCGCGCCACACGGATTGATGGCGACAACCAAATCGTTGCCGCCGATTGCAGTCTTCATCGGGCTCCCGTCGATCGGATCAGGTGTGCAGCGTTGGATTGCGCAGGCGCACATTGACCCCGCGACGCAGCCTCGTGCGCCGTGTCAATTGGGTGTTGCGCCAAAGCGAACTAACGGCCGTCGGGCCGAAGAATGCTCACGTCCGGCGTGCGCGCCGCCGGCGTCCGCAGCCGGCTCGTCCGCGGCGCCTTCCAGCACGCTGGGGCCGCGACACATCATTGGTATAGCACCTTCACAGGTTTGTCCGAGGTTATTCAGGACTCTCTTCGCCGATCGTCCCGTTCGTACGTCGGTGGTCTGGTACAAACCTGGTTGTAGATGCCTTGGGCTGAGCCGCCGTGGAGCGCTTCCGCGCCTCGGTGAGACGCACGCACGGCACAGCGCGTCCGATGTGCTGGATTTTTCCAGCCGGACTTCCAAAACGCTGTGCACCGCCTGTCGGCGCCCGTCACCGCCCGCTTCAGCCCGGGGTCCGGGCATCGCTGTGTTCGCCGTGCCTGTCATCCGCCCGAGACGGCAGCCGCCCCTGCCCGTCGGTAGATCCCTTATCCCGTCAGCCTTCTCGACGTCCGCGGCGGCTGCCGCCGACGGACCTGTACCTGATGAAAGGACAACCATGCACAGGATCCGGTTCTTCACCCGATCCCTGCTTCCCGCTGCGGTCCTGGCGGCCATCCCGGTGCTCGCCATCGCGCCGGCGGCCAACGGCGCCGAAACGGCCCGGCCGGTGCGGACGGCCTCGGCTCCGGAGCTGCTGGCGAAGGCCGCACCGGACGAGTGCTTCGCCGGGGTCGGTCAGCCGTACCCGTCCGGGCCGCCCTGCAGTTCCGGCAAGGCAAAGGTGAACCAGTCCTACGTGTGGGGCCTTGCCCAGTCGGGCGACCGGGTCTGGTTCGGCACGGGCGCCAACGTCCAGTGCCTGACGCTCGGCACGAGCCTTGCGCAGACGACGCCGACCCAGAACGACGACTACGTGTGTGAGTACGGCTCCAGCCAGCTGGGCAAGCAGGCCGGCGGCCTCGGCAACCTGGGCAGCATTGGCAACCTGGGCAGCCTGGCGGCGCCGCTCGGCGACTGGCGAGCGCCGAAGGTGTACGTCTACCAGACGTCCTCGCGCAAGCTGACCGACAAGACCGGCGACATCACCAGGGCGTCCAGCACCGACAGGATGCGGCTCAACTCGACCATCGGCATGCGCGCCGCCGGCACGTACAACGGCGTGGTGCTGCTCGGCGGGCCGGGCCTGCTCGGCCTCAACCTCTTCGCCTTCGACAGCAAGTCGGGCAGGTACCTCGGGTCGACGACCCTCAACACGTACGGCAACATCCGGCACTTCGTCGTGGCCGACGGCGCGCTCTACGCCGGCGTCGGGATCGGGCCCGAGGGCAAGGGCGGCGGCGCGGTGCTGCGCTGGGCCGGCAGCAAGTCCAGCCCGTTCAAGTTCACCGCGGTGGGCTACCTGCCGTCGCAGGTCGCGGACCTCGTCGTGCACCAGGGCCGGATCTTCGCCTCCACCTGGCCCAGCGCCGCCGGGAACACCAAGTCGACCGAGGCCGGCCTGTGGATGAGCGCGCCGCTGGCCAGCGGCAAGCCCGGCCTGACCAAGGACGACGCCGCCGGCTGGCGGCGGGTGTGGAGCGTGAGCCAGTACGAGCCGGACCCGGTCGTGGCCACGACGTACGGCATGGGCTCGCTGGCCTCCTACGGCGGCTACCTGTACTGGGGCACGATGCACGTGCCGCTGCAGTCCACGGCGGCGATGGTGAAGCAGTACCCGCCGGCGAACGCCCAGGCGGGCGCGCTCGCGGTGAAGAACACGCAGCGCACGGCAAGCATCTTCCGCGCCACCAACTTCGACAAGGCCAGCCCGACGGTCGAGCTGTTGTACGGGGCGTCGCAGCTGCCCAAGTACGACCCGAAGGGGAACAAGGGGGCCGGCGCCTGGCAGCTCGCCTCGACCGGGTACACGCCCAAGTGGGGCTCGGCCGGATTCGGCAACGCCTACAACAACTACACCTGGTCGATGGTGGTCGTCGGCGGCTCGCTGTACGTCGGCACGATGGACTGGGGCTACATCAGCCGGTACTCGCCGCCGAACGCGCTGGCGGGGGTCCGGGCCGCGTTCGGCACGCCCGACGCAACGTCGTACGGCGCCGACCTGTGGGCGTTCGACAGCCCGCAGACGAAGGCCCGGCCGGTGAACACCACCGGGCTCGGCAACTACTTCAACTACGGCGTGCGCAACATGGTGACCGACGGATCGTCGATCTACCTCGGCATGGCCAACCCGATGAACCTGCGCACCGACAAGGGCGACAACGTCCCGGACGGTGGCTGGGAGCTGATCCGGCTGCGAACCGCCAGCACCTATCGGCGCTAGAGCCCATTTCCCGCTGGCCGGTCGGCGCACGGGCGCCGGCCGGCCAGCGGTCACCATCGATGACTTACACGTTGCCGAGAGCGGAGGCTTCATGAAATGGCGAACCAGCAGCGCGGCGTCCGTCAGGCGTACCGTGTGGACGGTAGCGGCCGTGGGCATGCTCATCGTGCTCATCGCCTGCGATGCGGCACAACAGCAGGGGCAGGGTACGGCCACCCCAACCGCTGCGACCACGACCAGGGCCGGCGCGGCCAAGCCCCGTAGTCCGGCCGTCGCCGCGGGCTCGACCGATCACAGCATGACCGTCGGCGGCAAGAAGCGCACGTATCGTCTGTACCGGCCGGCCAACCTGTCGATGTCGAAGCCGGTGCCGCTGGTCGTGATGCTGCACGGCGCCCTCGGTGACGGCCTTCAGGCGGAGATGGCGTACGGCTGGAATGCCGAGGCCGACCGCAAGGGTTTCGTGGTCGCATACCCGGACGGGCTCCTGCGGTCCTGGGTCGTGAGCGCCGACTGCTGCGGGCCCTCGGCCCACGGCGGCGTCGACGACGTGGCGTTCATCAAGGCCATGGTGGCGGAGGTCTCGGACGGGTTGCCGATCGATCCGGCGCGGACCTACGCCACCGGGATATCCAACGGCGGGATGCTCGCCTACCGGCTGGCCTGCGACAGCACCACGTTCGCCGCGATCGGGGTGGTGGCGGGCAAGCTGCTCGGGCAATGCTCTACGCCGGCACCCATCTCCGTGATCCACGTCCACGGCACCGGCGACGACATCGTCCCGTACGACGGCCAGCCGGGGAAGATGAACAACGACGGCGTGGGGCTGATACCGGTCAAGATCGACGGCGGCTCGGTGCCCGACCAGATCGAGAACTGGCGGAAGGCCGCGCGGTGTTCCGCACCGCAGGCACATACCGCGGGCTCGGTCACCACATCGCTGGCGCACTGCCCTGACGGGCGTGACGTCGAGCTGATCACCATCGCGGGGGCCGGGCACCAGTGGCCGGGCGGCACGCCGATGCCGGCGGTGGAGAAGCTGCTCGGGCTGCCGCCGCCGTCGACGGCGCTGAATGCGACCGATGTGATCTGGCAGTTCTTCAGCGCACACCGACGCCAAGGGTGAGTGCTTCGGAGGGCGGGCGACCGCCCTCCGAGGCGCTGAGGGGCCGGTGACCGCAGCGGCGCACCGGGTGGTGACACGGCGGGTGATCGGCGAGGTGGCCGGGCGTCCGGCCGTACCCATGGCGGCCAGGCTGGGGTACATGCCGGTCCTGGTCGTCGCGCCCCACACTGGCCCGGCGCCCACGCGACAACGAGGAGAGTAACGAGGAGAGTATCGATGAAGTGTGGAGTTGCCGCCGCGCTGGTCCTGCTCGGCCCGGGGCTCCTCGCCGGCGGCTGCCGGGGCGAGGACGCATCGCCGAAGCGGCCGGTGGCGACGGCGTCGGCGCTGCCCGGGCCGTCGAGCGTCGAGCCGGGCACGGTGACGGCGAAGGGCACGTTCCGGCCCGCGGCCACGGCGCCGCCAGGAACCGCCGCATTCCTCTACGACACCACCGCAGCGACCGCGTCCGCCGCCGCCGAGCTGACCCTGAACAGCGCCGGCGAGCACACCAAGATCACGCTCGCCGTGACCGGGTTCGACCCGAAACGCACGTACGGCGCGCACCTGCACGTCAACCCGTGCGGCAAGGACCCGAAGGCCGCCGGCGGCCACTTCCAGCACCACCCGGAACCGACGGCGAGCTCCTCGCCGTCCAACGACCCGATGTACGCCAACCCGCAGAACGAAGCGTGGCTGGACTTCACCACCGACGACCACGGCAACGGCAAGGCCGGCGCCGAGCAGGCGTGGGCGCTGACCCCGCAGCACCGGCCGTACTCGTTGGTGATCCACGAGGAGAAGACCAAGACGGGGCCCGGAGTGGCGGGCACCGCCGGCGCCCGGGTGGCCTGCCTGACCATCAAGTACTGAGGCATGAGCGCCTTCGTTCGCGAGCGACTACTCCGCTGGGCCGTCGTCGTTCCCGTGCTCGCCATGGTGGTGCTCCTGTTGACCTGGCACCGCAAGCCGCCCCCCTTGGTCCTGGGGGCGGTCGGCGTGCTCCTGGCCGGAGCGGTCCTGGCGGCCGTCCACCACGCGGAGGTGGTGGCGCACCGGGTCGGCGAGTTGTTCGGCTCGCTGATCCTCGCGGTCGCGGTCACGATCATCGAGGTCGGGATGATCATCGCACTCACGATCGATGGCGGGCCGAAGACCCAGACCCTGGCGCGGGACACCGTCTTCGCGGCCGTCATGGTGACCTGCAACGGGATCGTCGGCCTCACGGTGCTCATCGGCGCCCTGCGCCAGCGCGTGACGACGTTCAACCCGGAAGGCACGGGCGCCGCCCTCGCCACGGTGGTCACACTGGCGACGCTGAGCCTGGTCCTGCCCACCTTCACCACGACCCGCACGGGGCCGCAGTTCACCCCGGCGCAGCTGACGTTCGCCGCCATCGCCTCACTCGCCCTGTACGTGCTGTTCGTCCTGGTGCAGACCGGGCGGCACCGCGACTTCTTCCTGCCGGTCGCGACCGAGGAAGACATCGTCAACGTCGATGAGGGGAGCGAGCCGCCGAAGACCGGCACGGCGCTGGTCAGCCTGGTGCTGCTGGTCGTGGCGCTGATCGCCGTGGTCGGCGACGCCAAGATCGTGTCTCCGGCCATCGAGCACGGTGTGGAGGCCGCGAACCTGCCGCAGTCGGTGGTGGGCGTCATCATCGCCCTGCTGGTCCTGCTCCCCGAGACGCTGGCCGCCGCGCGCGCCGCGCGGCGGGACCGAGTGCAGGTCAGCCTGAATCTCGCCCTCGGCTCGGCGATCGCGAGCATCGGGCTCACCATCCCGGCGATCTCCGCCGTCTCGATCTGGAGCCACCGACCGCTGGTGCTGGGCCTGGGTGGCACGCAGATGGTGCTCCTCGCGCTCACCGCCGTCGTCGGCGTGCTCACGGTGATCCCCGGACGCGCCACCCTCATGCAGGCGGGCATTCACCTGCTGGTGTTCGCCGCCTACCTCTTCCTCGCCGCCAGCCCGTGAACCCTGGCCGGCCGAGGGCTTGGGTCAGCCCAGGCTGGCCCGTTCGAGGGGCAGGTCGAGGGGCAGCTCGGCCTGCAGGGAGGTGCCTTGGCCGGGCGGGCTGGCGATGGTGATGGTTCCGCCCAGCGCATCGACGCGGTCGGTCAACCCGACGAGGCCGGAGCCGCGTGCCGGGTCGGCGCCGCCGACGCCGTCGTCGCGCACGCCCAGGCGCAGCCAACCACTGTGCACCGTCACGTCGATGCGCACGTGCGAGGCGTGTGCGTGTTTGGCGGCGTTCGCCAGCGACTCCGCGACGATGTAGTAGGCCGCGACCTCGACGGGCTCGGGGAGCCGGCCCTCGACGCGCACGTCGAGCTCGACCGGGACGTCGGAGCGCCGGGCGAGCGCTTTGAGCGCGGGACGTAGGCCGACGTCGGACAGGATCGTCGGGTGGATGCCGCGCGAGATCTCCCGCAGGTCGTCCAGCACGCCGGTCAGGCCGTGCGTCACCGAGGACAGCCGCTGCCGCAGCTCCGGCAGTTCGGACGGGACGCTCGCCTGTGTGTCGCCTGCCTCGATGGCGATCGTGATGAGGTGCTGCTGGACGCCGTCGTGCAGCGTGCGCTCGATCTGCCGCCGGGCCTGGTCGGCGGCGACCACCACCCGTGCCCGGGAGGTCGCCAGGTCGGCGCGGGCCTGTGCGGTGGCGATAGTGGTGGCGATCAGGTCGGTATATTCCGTAAGGCGTGCCTCGGCGTCGCGGGCCAGCGGCTCCTCCCGGGTGATGGTGGCGGTCACGACGCCCCACAGGCGTCGCTCGAGGAAGATCGGGGCACCGACCGCGCCGCGGACATGATGCTGGCGAAGATGGGCGGCGAGCGGGCCGGGAGCGTCGTCGTAGCTGTCCATCCGGGCGGCGCGGCCAGTCTGCAGCACTTTCGCTGATACGTTGCGACCCTCCAGGGACAGCCGGGTGCCGACCGGTAGGCCGATGTCGGGAGTACCCCAAGCGGCGACCACGGTCGCGGCGCCGTCGGCCTCGTAGCGGACGATGTGCGCGCCGTCGGTGCCGATGAGCTGCCCGAGTTCCGTGGCTACCGCGTCCAGAACCTCGGCCGGTGCGGCGCCGTGCGCTACGTGGGTAGCGATCCGCCGCAGTGCGGTCTGGGTCTTGGCGAGCCGGGCGAACTCCTCGACGTTGTGCTGCACCGAGCTGCCCATCACGTTGAACGAGCGGGTGAGCTCGCCGACCTCACCCACGCCGATCTCAGCGACGCGACTGTCCAGCTCGCCGCGGGCAAGGTGGTCGGCCATCGCGGCCGCTCCGCGCACCGGCCAGACAACGACCCGGGCCAGGTACCCCACGACGAAGACACTGACCAGCAGCCAGCCGGCCATACCCGTGACGGCCGCAGCCGTGACCGCCCGGCCGACGGTCTCGTGGGAGCGCTCCTCGCGCTCTGCCGCCAGCTGCCGTTCGCTGGCCGCGAGGCTGTCGAGCTCGCTTCGCAGCTCGGCGACCCTGCGCTCGCCCTCCTGGATCGTCTCGGTGCTGTGCGCGGAGGGGTCGCCGCGTTGCGCCGCCTGCAGTGCCGGCGTCGCGTGGTCCTGAACGTAGGACTGGCTGTGCTGCGTGATCCGCCGCGCCAGGGTCGCCTGATCCTCGGTATGGGCCAGCTGCTGCAGCCGGGCGCTTCTGTCGGCGAGGGCGGCCTGGTCCGCCGTCCACGCCTGGAGCAAGCTCGGATCCCCGGTGGCGATGAAGCCTCGCCCGGTCCTGTCGAGGTCGAGGACGAGTTGCTCGACCTGCTGATCGGTTGCGAGCATCTCCGCGGAACGGGCTTCCAGCCGCTCCGCGTCGCGCTGCTCACTGATCGCCATCAGCAGCGCACCGAACACGACACCGACAACGGCCGTGAGCACTCCGATGCTCACAATCACCCGGAGCATCAGCCCACCACGCACGGCAACCTCCGATTCAGATCCGCGGCTCCCGGCCGGCAGGGCCGCTTCCTCCTTCTCACAGGGCGCTCGCGGGTGGCATGCCGGCAGAGGCGCTAGCGACCGGTCGGTCAACCAACAGCCCGAGAGAGGTGTCGCCAGTCGACGCATCGCCTATGTCTTGGGAACATGGACCCCATACGCGACGTGTTGTGGAGCGCATCGACGGCAGACCCGTCACGAGCAGCCCACCCGGAGGCGGCGGGCTGCGTCCTGCTCCATCGAGCGCGAGCCTGCTGGCGCCGCCCCACCACGAGGCGGTGATACGACCCAACGACGCGGCCATGCCGCCACGAGTCATTCGGGCGCACTCCATACCCACCGACCGGGCGATCAACGACATCCCGGACCTCTCCATAGAGACTATGCCCAAAGCAGAAGCGACCCAGCTGATTCCCGACCGAGGCAACACCAGCCACGCCGGATTCGGCGGTACCGCACGCGGCGGAACAATCACCCGGTTCGGGGCGAGTCTGGCGGACTCTGCGGATACTAAGAAGAGAGGCGGGGGCCTGTACTGCCGAGCCGGAGGGCAGGTCGCTCCTCGACGAGTTTCCGGGCAGGCACGTGCCTGAATCGTTGCCGCTGCGGGAGTGGAATCCGGCCAATGGCAACGCGGGCCGCGCCCACTGCCTCTCTCCCACGCGAACCAGCGGGTCACGTCGCACCGGAGGCCGGTCCCTCGGGCGTACCAAGCCTGCCGCAGAATCCACGGAGGCCACGTTGACCACGACCACGACCGACCTGGACACCTTGTCCGTGAACACCATCCGCGGCCTGTGCATGGACGCGGTCCAGCGGGCCGAGTCCGGGCATCCGGGCACACCGATGGGGATCGCGCCGGTCGCATACACCCTCTGGCAACGGTTCCTGCGCTTCGACCCCGCCGATCCGATCTGGCCCAACCGCGACCGGTTCGTGCTGTCCGAGGGCCACGCGTCGGCGCTGCTGTGGTCGCTGCTACACCTGACCGGGGTACGGGCGGTCGACCCGGACTACGAGGTCCTCGGCCGTGCCTCGGTCACCCTCGATGACCTCAAGACGTTCCGGCAGCTCGGCTCGCGGTGCCCGGGCCACCCCGAGTACCGGTGGACCAGCGGGGTCGAGACCACCACCGGGCCGCTGGGCCAGGGCGTCGCGACCTCGGTCGGGATGGCCATCGCGGGCCGTTGGCTGGCGGCGCGGTACAACAAGGACGGCTTGCCGCTCTTCGACTTCGACGTGTATGCGCTCGCCGGGGACGGCGACATGATGGAAGGCATCGCCTCGGAGGCCGCCTCGCTCGCCGGTCACCAGCGGTTGTCCAACCTGTGCTGGATCTACGACTCGAACCGCACGACCATCGAAGGCCACACGGACCTCGCGTTCACCGAGGACGTGGCCGAGCGCTTCCTGGCGTACGGCTGGAACGTGACGACCGTCGCCGACGCCAACGACCTCGGCGCCGTAGAACGGGCGCTGCACAGCTTCCAGGCCGAAGACGAGCGTCCCACCCTGGTCGTGGTGCACAGCCACATCGGGTACGGCTCCCCGGTGGAGGACACCGCGAAGGCGCACGGCGAGCCGCTCGGCGCGGACAGCGTACGGGAGACCAAACGGTTCCTCGGCATGCCCGACGACGTCGACTTCTTCATCCCGGACGGGGTGTACGACTGGTTCGCCCGCGGCATCGGTGCACGCGGCGGCGCGGCTCGTACCGACTGGCGGTCCATGTTCGAGGCCTACCGCGCGCAGTATCCGGAGCTGGCCGACGAGATCGAGCGGATGCAGCGGCGGGAACTGCCGGACGGCTGGCAGCAAGCGCTGCCCACCTTCCCGGCCGATGCGAAGGGCATCGCCACCCGTGACTCCTCGGGCCGGGTGCTCAATGCGCTCGCGCAGGCGGTGCCATGGCTGTTGGGCGGCGCGGCCGACCTCGCCCCGTCCACCAAGACCCACCTCACGTTCCCCGGCGCCGGCGACTTCCAGGCCGACGACCGGTCCGGACGCAACTTCCACTTCGGTGTCCGCGAGCACGCGGCGGCGGCGATCACCAACGGGATGGCGCTGACCAAGCTCCGTCCGTACTGGTCGGGCTTCCTGATCTTCTCGGACTACGCCCGCGCGGCGATCCGGCTGTCGGCGTTGATGGAGATCCCGACGCTGCACATCTTCAGCCATGACTCGATCGGGGTCGGCGAGGACGGACCGACCCACCAGCCGGTCGAGCAGCTCGCCTCGCTGCGGGCCATGCCGGGCCTGCTGGTGTTCCGCCCGGCCGACGCGAACGAGGTGGTCGAGACCTGGCGGGTCGTCGCCGGACTGCGGCGCGAGCCCGCGGCGCTCGTGCTCTCCCGGCAGCCGCTGCCCACTCTCGACCGCAACCGGCTCGCCGCCGCGTCCGGGGTCGCGATGGGCGGGTACGTGCTCGCCGACGCGCCGACCGGCGAGCCGGACGTGATCCTGCTGGCCACCGGCTCGGAGGTGGCGCTCGCGCTCGCGGCACGCGACGATCTCACCGCTGATGGCATCGCGGCGCGGGTGGTGAGCATGCCGTGCTGGGAGCTGTTCGACCGGCAGCCCCGCCAGTACCGCGACCAGGTGCTGCCGCCGGCGGTACGGGCCCGGGTCGCGATCGAGCAGGCGTCCACGCTCGGCTGGGAACGGTATGTGGGCGACGCCGGCGCCATTGTCGGCATGCACACGTTCGGCGCCTCCGCACCGCTCAAACACCTGCTGACGAAGTTCGGGTTCGTTCCCGAACGGGTAGCCCAGGTCGCCCGCGAGCAGGTGGCCGCGAACAGATGACGGAAAAGGCGGCGCCGCCAGACCCCGGCAAGGAGAAGACGTGAAGCCAACCCAGACCCTGCACGAGCATGGCCAGAGCCTCTGGCTCGACAACATCACCCGGGGCATGCTCGACTCCGGCCAGATCCAGGCCTACATCGACAAGTACGCCGTCACCGGCCTCACGTCGAATCCGTCGATCTTCGACAAGGCCATCGAGTCCGGCCTCTACGACGACGCGATCCGGGAGAAGTCGGCGACCGGGCTCTCCGACGAGGAGCTGTTCTTCGAACTGGCCATCGAGGACCTGCGGCGCGCGGCCGACGAGTTCCTGCCGGTGCACGAACGCACCGACGGCGTGGACGGCTGGGTGTCGCTGGAGGTGTCGCCGCTGCTCGCGTACGACACGGCGGCGACGATCGAGGCCGCCAAGGCGCTGTCCGCGCGGGCCGCACGACCCAACCTGTTGATCAAGATCCCTGGCACGGCCGAGGGCCTGCCGGCGATCACCGAGTGCGTCGCGTCCGGCGTGCCCGTGAACGTCACCCTGCTGTTCTCGGCCGAGCAGTACCGGGCCGCCGCCGAGGCGTACCTGGCGGGCGTCGAACGCCGGCTTGCGCGTGAGCTCGATCCCGCCGTGGGGTCGGTCGCCTCGGTCTTCATGTCCCGCTGGGACGTCGCGGTCGCCGAGCGTGTGCCGGACGAGTTGAAGGAGCAGCTCGGGCTCGCCGTCGGACTCGACACCTACCGGGCGTACCGGCGGCTCATGGACTCCGACCGGGTGCAGCGCGTGCAGAACTCCGGCGGGCGGATGCAACGGCTGTTGTGGGCCAGCACCAAGACCAAGGACCCCGCCGCCTCCGACACGCTCTACGTGCACGGGCTGGCGGCGCCGTTCACGATCAACACGATGCCCGACGCGACGCTGCAGGCGTTCTACGAACACGGCGAGGTGGGCGCGCCGATGCCGGCCGACGGCGGTGACTGTGACGCGATCCTGGCCCGGTTCCGCGACGCCGGCGTCGACGTGGCCGAACTCGCCGCGAAGCTGCAGACCGACGGAGCGAAGTCGTTCGTGGCGGCCTGGAACGACCTGATGCACAGGATCTCCGAACAGCGCACAGCACTCACCTGAGGACTTGTGCACACCGACCGGCTGCCCAAGCCGAGCCGGGCGGACCATGTGCCGCCGCCGGCTGCGGTGCTACAAACGCTTGATGTTCCCCGGTGGGACGATGCCCGTCACACAGCTCGTCGCCATGATCCGCAACTCGCCGCCCAGGTCGGCGGCCGGCCTCCTCATGGCCATGCCCGCCGAGCGGTTGCCGGCCGTCGCCGCCGCGCTGCGCCCCGCCGACCTGGTCCGGCTGATCCCGGCACTCAAGCCCGAGGCTCGCCGCGGCCTCATCCAGGCCCTCGGCCCGGAGCACCTGTTCGACGTGATCAGCGGCGTGCCGCTGGCCGAGGCCGCCGTGCTGGTCCCGATGGTGCCGAGCGAGCGCCTCGGCCCGATCGTCGCCGGGCTCTCCGACGGCGCGCTCGCCGCGCTCCTCGGCGGTCTGCCGCCGGACCAGCGGCAGCGGGTCGAATCGGTTGCCGACCCGCGCCGGGAGCGGCAGGTGCGCGACCTCGAATACGGCGACGCGGTCACCCGGGCGCTGGTCCGCGGCAACTTCCAGGTCACGCGTCAGGACGACGGCATGCTCGTGACCAACGCCCGCTGGCGGATCGCGGTCGCCGCGCGGCACGGCGACGACGGCCGGGTCGCGGTGCGCGACGCCGAAGACACCGCCTACAAGCTGCGCACACACGGCGCCCTCGCGGTGTCCGACGTAGCGGCCGCCGACGACGTCCTGCGGTACTGCAAGCAGAGCCGCGCCGACGGCCGCCCGCTCGAGACCGTGACCTGGGTCGACGAGCGCCACGACGGGCACCTGATCCGGGCCTTGGTCAGCCTGCTCCGGTGACCCGGGCCGCACCGGCCCGCTTCAGACGCGGTGCAGGATCACGACCTCGGCGTCGTGTGCGGCGGTCCATTGCACGGGCAGGCCGACCGCGGTGAGGTGGCTGCCCGAGTACTGCTGTTCGCCGGCCCGGTAACGCGCCTGCGACGCCAAGCCGCGCAGCGGCAGCCGGACCGGCCGGGACGGCAGGAGACCGGCACCGTCGAGGCGGCCGGTGTGCCAGGCGAGGACGACGACGGTGCGTTCGTCGGGCGAGAGGTACTGCACCGCGCATCGGGCCTGGTCGGGCCCGCCGACGAGGTGCACGGTGCCGTGCATGACGATGTCGCGGATCTCCTTGTACAGCGCGATCCAGCGGGCCGCCTCGTCCCGTTGTTCGGCGGTCCAGTGCCGGATGTCGGCGCCGACGCCGAGGACGCCGGCCATCGCGAGCACGAACCGGAACGCGAACGAGCGGGGGCGGGGATCGAACAGCCCGGGCGCGTCGGTCACCCAGGAGCTCAGCAGGTGCGGTGCGTTGGCGTGCAGGAAGCCCCACTGGATCGCGAGGCGGTCCAACGGGCCGGTGTTGTCGCTCGGCCAGAACACGTCCGCACGGGCCGCCATGGCCAGATCGGTACGGGCGCCGCCGCCCGCACACGCCTCGATGAGCACGTGCGGGTGGTCCCGGCGCAGCTGCTCGAAGATGCGGTACAGGTTGGCGACGTGGCTGCCGTCGAGGTCGAGCGGCCCGGTAGCGCCGGGCCGGCCGGGCTCGGTCCGTGGGCGGTTGAAGTCCCACTTCAGATAGTCGATGTCGTGCGTGCGCAGCAGCCGGTCCACGGTTTCGTGGACGAACTCGGCGACCTCGGGCCGGCCGAGGTCGAGCAGATACTGGTTGCGGACCTGGGTGAGCGGCCGGCCCTCGACCGAGTACACCCACTCGGGGTGCTCGGCGTAGAGGCGCGAGCGGGGGTTGACGCACTCCGGCTCGACCCACAGCCCGAACTTCAGCCCGAGCGCCCGCACATCGCCGACGAACGCGTCGAACCCGGCCGGGAACTTCGCGGGGTCGGGCGTCCAGTCACCGAGTCCGGCCGTGTCGTCGTTCCGGCCGGTGAACCAGCCGTCGTCGACGACGAACGTCTCGACCCCGATGCCGGCCGCGACCCGGGCCAGCTCCAGCTGGCTGGCGGCGTCGACGGCGAAGTACGTGGCCTCCCAGGAGTTGTACAGCACGGGGCGCGGACCGAGCCGCTCGCCGGCGAGCCGCCGCTGGTAGGCGTGCCAGACGCGGGCCAGGCCGTCGAGCCCGCCGCCACTGTAGGCCCCAGCGGCGACCGGCAGCGTCAGCTGCTGCCCGGGGGCGAGCTCGAGCGGTCCGTCGACGAGCCGCCGCCCGGCCCGGATCCGGGTCAGGCCGCCGGTGTCGCGCTCCGCCTCGATCTGCCAGGAGCCGGTCCAGGCCAGGCCGACACCCCAGACGGCGGTGTCGTCGGCCTGGTCGCGGATCGCCAGCCACGGCACGTAGAGGTGGCCGGGGACGCCCTGTGCGCTGCCGACCGCAAACGTGCCGTGTGCGAGGTCGACGTGGTCGAGCTGGAACTCCTGCGCCCACTGGCCCCACTGGTAGCTGATCCGGGCACCGTGCGGGGTCGGCACGCAGAATCCGGCGGAGCCGGCCCGGGCCAGCCGCAACGGCTCGGTGCCCTCGTTGGTGAGCTCCACCCAGCGCTCCACCACGTCGGTGCCGGCCGGGATGCGGTAGTGCAGCACGGCCCGAAGCCCGTTGACCGGATCGGCGAACGAGACCGCCAGCCGGTCCTGCGTCGCCGTGGCGTCCTGGAATTCGAACGACGCGCGGGTCCTGACCACCAGATCCGCGCCGGCGAACGGCCGGTCCGTCTCGGTGGCGTATTCGACCGGGGCCCCATCGCCCTTGGTGAGGAACGGGACCGGGCCTTCGTAGCCGACCGGGGACGGCCCGTCGGAAACGCCGTGGGGACCCCACGCGACCAGCTCGAGCCAGCGTCCGTGCGGCGGCACCGCCACCGTGTACTCCGTCTGGGCGCCGCGCAGTGTCCACCGCCGGGTCACTTGACCGCTCCGATCGCGAGGCCGGACACGAAGTGCTTCTGGAACCGCAGGAACACCGCAACCGTCGGGACCGCCGCGATGACGGTGCCGGCGGCGATGACGCTCCACGACGAGACGAACTGGCCCTGCAGCCCGAGCAGCGCCGGGGTGACCGGCATCTTGTCGTCGGTGCGCAGGACGGTGATCGCCCACAGCAGGTCGTTGAAGATCCAGGTGAAGGACAGCGCGCCGAGGGCGGCGAGCGCCGGCCGGGTCAGCGGCAGGATGATGCGCCCGAAGATCTGCCCCGGTCCCGCGCCGTCGATCATGGCCGCCTCCTGGATCTCGCGGGGCAGGTCGCGCATGAAGCCGTACAGCACGAACGTGTAGAAGCCCAGCCCGAAGCCGACCTGCACGGCAATCAGCGCGTACAGCGTGTCGTAGAGGCCGGTCAGCTCGCTGAACTTGGCGACCGGGATGAGCAGGATCTGCGGTGGCAGCAGGTTTCCGGCCAGCATGAGCAGCAGGATCGTGCGGCGGCCCGGGATCCGGTACCTGCTGAGCGCGAACGCCGCGACCGCCGCCAGCATCAGGCTCAGCACGACCGACGGCACGGTCACCAGCAGGCTGTTGATGAGCGCCTGCAGCTCCCCGCCGTCGGTCCACGCCTGCCGGTACGTGTCGAGCGTGAACGAGTGCGGCAGGCTGCCGACGCCGTGCGCGGCGATGTCGTCGAAGGTCCGGGTCGACATGACGACGACCCACAGCACCGGCGCCAGCCACAGCACCGACAACAGGACCATTCCGGTGTGGAAAGCCCCGGTGCGCAGCGCGCGGGTCATGCGTTCTCCTCTTCCCTGAAGGCCCGGACGAGGTAGCCGAGGATGACCGCCAGCGCCAGCAGGAAGATGACCACGGCGATCGCGGACGCGTAGCCGAGGCGCAGGCCCTGGAACGCGGTCGAGTACATGTACGTGCTGAGCAGTTCGGAGGAGTGGTACGGGCCGCCGCGGGTGAGCGACCACACGATGTCGAAGGAGCGCAGCGAGTCGATCACGATGACCGACAGCACGACGGCGTTGACGCCCTTGAGCTGCGGGACGGTCACCTTCCACAGCCGTTGCCAGGCGCTCGCGCCGTCGACCCGTGCGGCCTCGTGCAGCGCCGGGTCGATCGCCTTCAGGCCGGCGAGGTACAGCACCATGACGTATCCGATCTGCCGCCACAGCGCGGGCAGGATCACCGCGTAGAGGGCGGTTTCCGGGTCCGCGAGCCACGGCCGGATCAGGTGCTCCAGGCCGACGCCGCGCAGGATGGTGTCGGCGAGCCCGTCCGGCTGGTAGAACACCCGCCAGACCAGGGCGGTGACGACCAGCGAGAAGACGACGGGCGTGAAGAGCGCGGCCCGGTAGAAGCCGACGCCGCGCCGGTCCCGCTGCAGCAGCAGGGCCATGCCGAAGCCGCCGGCGACCGACAGGCCGCCGAAGAGCAGCAGCCAGATGACGGTATTGAGCAGGGCGCCGCGGAACGTCGGGTCGCCGGCCAGCTCGGTGTAGTTGTCGACGCCGACGAATCGCGGCGGGGTCATGCCGTCCCAGCGGGTGAAGGAGAACCAGAACCCCTGCAGCGCCGGCCAGAACACCCAGACGCTCTCGATCGCGAACGGCACCAGGACGAAGGCCGCCAGCAGCGGCGACAGCCGAGGCTGCCGCCGCCGTGGGAGTGTAGAGACAGGAACGGCCACGTCAGCCCTTGAAGACCTTCTCGGCGCTGGTCTGCCATTCGCGCAGGATCGCGTCGATCTGGTCGGGCTTGTCGATGAACTTCGTCAGCGCGGTGTCGGCCGTGGGTTGCAGCGCGTCGCTGGAGTCGCGGTTGAAGAACTGGGTGAGCTCCTTGGCGCTGTCCAGCATCGCCTTGCCCTTGGCGACCAGCGGGGAGTCGGCGGCCTTGGCCTTCGGGTTGGCCGGCAGGACGATGCCGGAGCTGGACTGAATGTAGGCCTGCTGCGCCTCGACACTTGCCAGGTAGGTCAGGAGGGCCTTGGTGCCGGCCGGGTTGGCGGTCTTCGCGCTGGCGAAGAACCCGTCGGTCGGCGCCTCCTCAGCCACCGGTACGGCCGGGTCGATGATCGGGAAGCGGAAGAAGTCGAGGTCACCGAGCGCGTCCTTCGGGGCGGCGTCGGCGAAGAACGTGCCGATCAGGAACATGCCGGTCTTGCCCGCCAGCAGCGCGGTGGTCGCCTCCTGGAACGGGTAGGCCTTGCCCTTGGGGTCGAAGTACGGCAGCGCCTCGGCCCACTTGGTGAAGACCGCCTTCACCTTCGGGTCGTCGAAGCGCTGCTTGCCGGCGAGCAGCTCGCGGTGGAACGGTGCGCCGTTGACCCGGATGTTGAGGTAGTCGAACCAGGCCGACGCCACCCACGGAGTGTCGCCGAGGCCGATGCCGATGGGAGGGATGCCCTTGCCCTGCAGCGTCTGGCACAGCGCCAGGAACTCGGTCCAGGTCTTCGGCTCCTGCACGCCCCACTTGGCGAAGTTGGACTTGCGGTAGAAGAAGCCCCACCAGTAGTTGTTCATCGGCACGAAGACCTGCTTGCCGGCGGCGTCGGTGGACAGGGTGCGCAGCGACTGCGGGTAGTCGGCGAGGTCCTTCCACACGTCGGAGACGTCCAGGAGCAGATTCTTGCTGGCGTAGTCGTTGGCCACGGAGCCCGCGTACCACGTGTAGACGTCGGGCGGGTTCGCCGAGGTCAGGTAGGTCGGAAGCTGGGTGCGGAAGGTCTCCGACGCGACGGTGTTGAGCGTCGTGGTGCCTTTGCCCAGTTTGTTGAAGTCGGCGACCAGCTTCTCCATCGCCGTCTTGGCCTGTGGCGAGGAGAGGTTGGACTGCAGGGTGATCGCACCGGAAGCCTTGTCCGAGGATCCGCCGGCGGAGCTGGCGCAGGCGCTCAGGAGTGAACCGGCGCCGAGCGCGCCCGCGCCTAGCAGACCGAGGTGTCCAAGGAATCGACGGCGACCGGGGTCGAAGTCGCTCACGGGGGTGTCCCTTCCTCAACGACACGCTGCGTGACATCGCGCCGTGT
Source organism: Dactylosporangium darangshiense (assembly GCF_039537565.1). NCBI lineage: Bacteria > Bacillati > Actinomycetota > Actinomycetes > Micromonosporales > Micromonosporaceae > Dactylosporangium > Dactylosporangium darangshiense. The sequence goes on along the minus strand of NZ_BAABAT010000064.1, from coordinate 28,720 downwards.
CGGTCAAATGATGGTGTAACCAGAAGGTTGCATGCGAGGCTCGATTGCTGTCAAGATGTATTCGTAATTAATGGTTAATCCGCGGGACCGCGGTGGGCAGACGGGTCAGCATATGCGGCGGCTGGAAGGCAGAACAGCGCTGGTGACAGGTGCGACAGGAGGCATCGGGGCGGCGACCGCGCGCCGGCTCGCGGCCGAGGGCGCTGCCGTTGCGCTCATGGACGTCCGCGATCCCGGCCCGCTCGCCGACGAGCTGACCGCCGCAGGCGAGCGCGCACTGTCCGTAGTGGCCGACGTCGCTGAAGAGGATGACTGGGCGGCCGCGGTCGCCGCGGTCCGCCAGGGTCTCGGCCCGGTCGACATCCTGGTCAGCAATGCCTATGCCGTGGAGGTCGCACCGGCCCACCGCACCAGCCGTGCGTCCTGGGACCATCAGCTCGCGGTCAGCCTGACCGGCGCGTTCCTCGGCCTCAGGGCCTGCCTCGACGACCTCCGCGACCGCCACGGTGCGGTCGTCCTGGTGTCGTCGGTGCACGCGCTGGTCGGCCTGCCCGGACGGCCCGCCTATGCCGCCGCCAAGGGCGGCCTCGTCGCGCTCGGCCGACAGCTCGCCGTCGAATACGGCCCGGAGGTCCGGGTCAACACCGTCCTGCCCGGGCCGATCCTCACCGGAGCCTGGGACGGCATCTCCGAGGAGGACCGTCGCCGCAGTGTCGCCGAGACGGTCGCGAAGCGGTTCGGCAGCCCGGACGAGGTGGCGGCCACCGTGGCCTTCCTCGCCTCGCCGGACGCCGCCTACGTCACCGGCGCGAGCTTGGTGGTGGACGGCGGCTGGACCGCGATGAAAACGTCAGCGTGACGGATCGACAGCGACGATCGAGAGGGTGCGACAAGCATTGGCTAACTACGCGGGCCGCGGCGTGCACGGGCAGACCGTCGAGGTGATCGCCCGCCGCATCCTGGCCGGGGACATCGCCGAAGGTGAGACGCTGAATCTCGGCGCAATCCAGGAGGAGCTCGACGTGAGCCTCACCGTGCTGCGGGAGGCCCTCAAGGTGCTCTCGGCGAAGGGCATGGTCGACGCCCGGCAGAAGCGCGGCACGTTCGTGCGGCCGAGGGCCGACTGGCACCTGCTCGACGGCGACGTGATCCGGTGGCAGTTCGAGGAGGGCGCAGACCCGCGGCTGCTCGACAAGCTGCACGAGGTCCGCAGCATCATCGAGCCGGCCGCCGCCCGCCTCGCCGCGATCAGGGCCGTCGACGAGGACTTCAGCGCCCTGGAGCAGGCCCTGGAGGACATGAACGAGGCCCGCGGCAACCCCGCCGCGTCCGTCGCCGCCGACCTCACCTTCCACCGCGCGCTGCTCAATGCCACCCACAACGAGCTGCTGGTGCGCATGGAGGTGGTCATGGAGACCGGCCTCGCCGAGCGCGACCGGCTCGTCCACGGCGGCGCGCACGACGACCCCGTCCCCAGCCACCGCGCGGTGGTCGACGCGATCCGCTCGCGCAACGAGTCGGCCGCCGAGGCCGCGATGCGCGGACTGCTCGCCAAGGCCGTCCGCGACGTCGAAAAGATCCGTGCACAGAAGGGCCACCGGTGAAGATCGACCGCATCGAGACGTTCCTCGTCCCGCCCCGTTGGCTGTTCTGCCGCGTGGAGACCGACGAGGGGATCGTCGGGTGGGGCGAGCCCCTCGTCGAGGGCCGCGCCGAGGTGGTGCGCAGCGCCGTCGAGGTCCTCGCCGAATATCTCCTCGGGCAGGACCCGCTGCGGATCGAGCAGCACTGGCAGATCCTCACCAAGGGCGGCTTCTACCGCGGCGGCCCGGTGCTCTCCAGCGCCGTCGCCGGGCTCGACCAGGCCCTGTGGGACATCGCCGGCCAGGCCTACGGCGTTCCGGTCCACGCCCTGCTCGGCGGCCCGGTCCGCGACCGGGTCCGGGTCTATTCCTGGATCGGCGGCGACGAGCCCGGCGAGATCGCCGAGGCCGCCGCCGAGCAGGCCGCCGCCGGGTTCACCGCGGTCAAGGTGAACGCGTCCGGCCGGCTCTCCCCGATCCCCACCGCGGCCGAGGTCGACGCGATCGTCCGGCGGGTCGCCGCGGCCCGCGAGGCCCTCGGCGACGAGCGCGACATCGCCCTGGACTTCCACGGCCGGGCCGGCGCCGCCGCGGTGCGCCGCATCCTGCCCGAGCTCGCCCCGCTGCGGCCGTTCTTCGTCGAGGAGCCGGTCCTGCCCGACCAGGTCCACCACCTGCACGACATCGTCACCTGCTCCCCGGTGCCGATCGCCACCGGCGAGCGGCTCTACGGCCGCTCCGAGTTCCTCGGGCCGCTGCAGGCCGGGGTCGCGGTAGTGCAGCCCGATCTGTCACACGCCGGCGGCATCTCCGAGGTGCGGCGCATCGCCGCCCTCGCCGAGACCTACGGCGCCGTGCTCGCGCCGCACTGCCCGCTCGGCCCGATCGCGCTGGCCGCGAGCCTGCAGGTGGCGTTCGCGACGCCGAACTTCCTCATCCAGGAGCAGAGCATCGGCATCCACTACCACCAGGGGTCCGAGCTCCTCGACTACCTCGTCGATCCCGAGCCGATGCGGTACGTCGACGGACATATCGCCCGCCTCGATGCGCCCGGCCTCGGCGTCACCGTCGACGAGGCAGTGGTTCGGGCCGCCGCACGCTCGCCGCACGCCTGGCGCAACCCGATCTGGCACCACGACGACGGCTCGTTCGCAGAATGGTGAGCTACCCGGTACCGCTCGTCGTCGGGTACGCAGCGACGCGCGGCGGGCGGTGGACGACGCTGTCCGGCGGCGGCCGGGAATGGCTTTGGCACCGCCCCGAGCCGGCCCGCGACGCCGTGCGACCCGGTGACCCGTTCGTCGACGCCGGCGGCATGGAGGAGTGCCTGCCGACGGTACGCGGCCGGCCCGACCACGGCGACGTCTGGTCCCGGCCGTGGCGCGCCGCCGGACCCGGCACGATCGCCGTCGAACGGCCCTCCTTCGTCCTGACCCGCCGGATCACCGACCACGCCGGGGTCGTGGTGGCCGACTACCGGCTCGCCGCCGAGCCCGGCCACCGGTTCATCTGGGCCGCCCACGCCCTCCTCGACCTGTCCCCGGCGGCCCGGCTGCACGCCCCGGCCGGCACCCGGACCAGGCTCTACCTTGACCCCGACCCACCGTCGGAAGGGCCCTGGCCGGCGCCGGCCGGGGTGCGGCTGGACCGCCTCGGCCCCGACGACGGCACCGCCGTCGGCGCGGTGCTGCTGGACTGCCCGCGGGCCGAGGTGACCGACGGCGCCGACCGGCTGACCCTGGAACTGGAGTGCGCCGGCCAGCCCCGCTCCACCGCCCTGTGGCGCAACCTCCGCGGCTGGCCCGCCCCGGAGCCGTATCGCAGCATCGGGGTCGAACCCATGCTCGGCGCGGCCTTCGACCTGGCCGACGCCGGACCGGACGACGCCGCCGTGGTCCCGGCCGCCGGTGAGGTCACCTGGCGGCTGACCGTCTCCGCACACCGACTCGCCGAGGGAGATACCCGGTGAACCTGCTCGAAGCACTGCACACCCATCGCCTGCTGGCGATCGTGCGCGGCCCGGACCCGGAAGCGGCCCTCGCCGCGGTGCTGGTACTGGCCGAAAGCGGCATCGCACTCATCGAGGTGTCGCTGACCGGCGCCGACGCCCTCGGCACGATCCGCCGGGCCCGCGCCGCGCTCGGCCCCGGGTTCGGGCTCGGCGCCGGCACCGTCCTCACCGCCGAGGACGCCCGGGCCGCCGCCGACGCGGGCGCCACGTTCCTGGTCACCCCGGCACTGGCGCCCAGCCTCGGCGAGGCGGCGCGGCTCGGGCTGCCCGTGCTCGCCGGGGCGCTGACTCCCACCGAGGTGGTCCAGGCCCAGGCGGGCGGCGCCACCGCGGTCAAGCTCTTCCCCGCCTCGCTCGGCGGGCCGCAGTACCTGGCCGCGCTGCGGGACCCCTTCCCCCGCACCCCGTTCGTGCCGGTCGGCGGCGTCGACGCGGACGGCGCCCGGGAGTACCTGCGCCGCGGCGCCGCCGCGGTCGGGGTCGGCTCCCCGCTGCTCGGCGACGCGGTCCGCGGCGGAGACCTCGGCGCCCTGCGCGACCGCGCCGCCGCCTTCCGGACCGAAGCGGCGGCCGGGGCGCGCGCATGACGGACGTGCTCACCCTGGGCGAGACGATGGCGGCCTTCCGGACCGCCGGCCCGCTTCGGCTCGGCGGCGCCGCCCAGCTCTCCGTTGCCGGGGCCGAGTCGACGGTGGCGATCGGGCTTTCCCGGCTCGGACACCAGGTGGAATGGATCGGCGTCACCGGCGCCGACGAACCGGGCGAACTGGTCCGCCGGACCCTGCGTGCCGAGGGCGTCGGCCTGACCTGGGCCCGGGTCGACCCGGACCGCCCGACCGGGCTGATCCTGTTCGAGTCCCGGGTGGGCGACATCAGCCGGGTCACGTACCACCGGGCCGGATCGGCCGGCTCCGGGCTCGCATCGTCCGACGTGGGGCCGGCGTTCGGGACGCCACCCCGGCTGCTGCACGTCACCGGGATCACCTGCGCGCTGGGCTCCGATCCGTACCAGGCGGTGCGGACCGCGGTAGAGCGGGCCGTGGCCGCAGGCACCCGTGTCTGCCTCGACGTCAACCACCGGCACCGGCTGTGGTCGGTCGACAAGGCCGCCGCCGCACTGCGCCCGCTGCTGCCCTCGATCGACCTGGTGATCGCGTCCGACGACGAACTGGCGGTGCTCACCGACGCCGCCGACCGCGTCCGCGCACTGCGTGACGCCGGGGTGGGCGAGGTCGTGGTGAAGCACGGCGCCGGCGGCGCGACCAGCCACAGCGACCTGGGCGTCGTGCACCGGGCAGCCCGGCAGGTGCCGGTCGTGGACACCGTCGGCGCCGGTGACGCATTCGTCGCCGGGCTGCTGTCCGCCCTGCTCGACGGTGCCGACGTGCCGGCCCGGCTCGACCGGGCGGTCACCACCGGCGCGTTCGCCGTTGCCACCCGCGGCGACTGGGAGGGCCTGCCCACGCGCGACGAGCTCGCGCTGATGGACCACGAACCGGGCACGGCGCTGCGCTGACCCGCCAGGAGGAGAGCGATGGAACTGACCCCGTGGAGCGCCGACCGGCTGGAGCTCGGCGAAGGAGCGCGGTGGGCCGGCGACCGGCTGGTCCTGGTCGACCTCCTCGCCGGGCGGCTGCTGGAGACGACCGGCGACGCACCCGCCCCGCTGCGCGAGTTGCAGCGGCTGGACGTTCCGCTTGGCGCGGTGGGACCGGTCACCGGTCGGCCCGGCGACTGGCTCGCGGCGGCGGGCACCGGCGTCGAGCTGCTGGACGCGTCCGGCCGCCGCACGCCGATCGCGGACCTGGCCGGCGACGGTCCCGAACCGGCCAGGGTGAACGACGCGGTGGCCGACCCACACGGCCGGTTCTGGGCCACCACGATGACCTACGCCGGCATCCCCGGCAGCAGCACGCTCTTCCGGATCGAGCCGGGTGCGCCGCCGGTCCCGGCGGTCACCGGGCTCACCATCGCGAACGGTCCGGCGTTCGACGCCGCCGGCACCACGATGTACCTGGCCGACACCCCCCGCGGGTGGGTCGACCGGTTCACCGTCGACCCACGCACCGGTGCGCTGAGCGGACGGGAGCCGTTCCTGCGACTGGCGCCCGGGCAGGGCGCGCCGGACGGGATGACGGTTGACGCAGGAGGTCACCTGTGGGTGGCGCTGTGGGGCGGCTCGGCTGTCCGCCGATACCGCCCGGACGGCGCGCTGGACCGGGAGATCCGCCTGCCCGCGGCGCAGCCGACCAGCGTCTGCCTCGGCGGGCCCGGACTGCGCCGGCTGTTCATCACCACCGCCCGGTATGCGCTCGCGCCGGCCGGCCCGCTCGACGGGGCGCTCTTCGCGGTCGACGTCGAGGTCGCCGGCCTGCCGTCCGCGCCGGCCGGCGCCGGTTTCTACACCGACGGTGCGGCAAGTAGCTGACGCTGCAGTGCCTAGTGGCGGGTGCAGGTGGCAGCGTGATCGGTCAGCCACTGCAGCGCGGGGGCGATCCCATCCGCGTCCTCGTCGGCGCCGCATCCGGTGCAGCGTTTCGTGAGGTATCCGGAGAGGTTCATCTCGATCCACGCCTGTGCTCCGCCAGCCGTCGTGACAATGTCCGACACGATCTCCCGATATTCCTCCATGCCCTCATCGTGCCGCCGCTGCGGCCTGCTGTGTGCTGGATGGCGCAGCCACCCGATGATTAGCCCGGCACCCCGCTGCTCGACCAACCCAGCGGCCGGCCGAGAGCGTGCCCGTCTCCGGGGCGGGTACAGGACTGAGATGACCGGACTTTCTGGGAGGGTCGTCCTGGTCGCCGGGGGTAGCCGCGGCATCGGCGCGGCCACCTCACGGCTGCTGGCGTCGCTGGGCATGCGGGTGGTGGTGAACTACCGGTCCAACGACGCGGACGCGGACGCGGTGGTCGAGGCGATCCGCGCCGCCGGCGGCGAGGCCATAGCGATGCGGGCCGATGCGCGCGACCCCCATGAGGTAGACCAGTTGGTCAGGGCGGTGTCCGCGCGCTGGGGCACGATCGACGTGCTGGTCAACACCGTGCTGGTCCCGTTTGCCATCAAGCCCTTCCAGGACATGACCTGGGAGGAGTTCGGCGGCAAGCTCCGCGACGAGATGCTGGTCGCCTTCACGCTCACCAAGGCCGTGGTACCGGCAATGGTCGACCAGGGTTACGGCCGGATCGTGCACGTCGCGACCAACCTGGCTCGGCAGCCGCGGGAGGAGATGATCGCGCTCGGCGCGTCCAAGGCGGCGCTGGTGCAGTTCGCCCGCTACGTGGCCCAGGAGCTGGGCCCGTTCGGCATCACCGTCAATGTGGTCTCACCGGGCATGGTGGACACCGAGGTCGCCGGGACGCTGTCCCCGCAGGTCAGGGCCCGGACGGTCGCGGCGACCCCACTGGGGCGGATCGCCCAGCCGGAGGATGTGGCCGGGGTCGTCGCCTTCTACGCAAGCGACGAGAGCGGCTTCATGACCGGTACGTACGCGCCGGTCAACGGCGGCCTCACGATGGACTGACGGCGCCGGACCGGTCCCGCACGGCGGCCACCGCCTCCCGCTGGTTGAGCCGGCATCCGGCGGCGTACAGGTAGTCGAACCGGTCCGCGCCGACCGCTTGGCGGGCCTGGTCCACCAGCTCGGCCTCGCTGCGCCGCACCAGCGGCCACGCCCGCTGGCCGACCCGCCGGCGCAGGCCGTCGGCCGCCCCGGCCAGCCGCGCCGCCCGCTCGGGGTCGCCTTCCGCCAACGCCAGCCGGGCGAACCCGACCAGGCACATGGACACCAGTGGCGTGCTGTGGGCCGCCGAGCTGCGGTCCAGCCCCTTGTCCAGCAGCGCCCGGGCCTCGTCCGGTCGACCGCGTACGACGGCCAGGGTGCCCAGCTGCACCCGCAACCACGCGGCCAGCCAGTCGTTGTCGAACTGGTCCGCCAGCTCACGCGCCTCGGACAGGCGGCGCAGGGCTTCGTCGTAGCGCCCCGCGGCCGTCTCGACGTTGCCGGCGCTGGCGACGGCGACCGCCGTCCAGTACGGCTCGTCCTGGCCGCGGAGCTGCTCCAGGCTCGCCGACACACGTCGCAGGGCGCCGTCCAGGTCGCCGACGATCGGCGCCGTCCACACCATGGCAAGCTGGGACACCGCCTGCAGGTACGGGTCCTGGATACCCGCCAGCAGCGGCTCCAGGCGCTGGCGGGCATCCAGCGCCGCCGGGTCGTCACCCATGTCGCTGGCGGTGACGAGGGCCGTCCACAACAGCTCGGCCCGGGCCTGGTGGTCCAGGGAGTCGGCGGTGGGCAGGAGTTCCTCGACCCAGCGGGCCTTGCTCAGGTGGTCCCGCTGCTCCCAGAACGGCCACAGGACGCGGAACAGGTGCGGCAGCGGCGCACGGTCGTGGGCCAGGTACCACTCCACGGTGGCGGCCACGTTGCCCTCCTCGGTCTGCAGCCGCTCGGCCCACTCGCTGTGCCCGGCACCGCGCAGCGGCCGGTCCGCCTGCTCGGTCAGCGCCCGGTAGTAGTCGGACCGGCGGCGCTGGATCAGCGCGAGGTCGGGCCGGGCCGCCAGCCGCCCGGCGATGAACGCGCGTACGGTCTCCAGCATCCGCAGGCGGGGGCCATGGTCGGTGTTGTCGAGGGAGACGAGGCTCTGGCGGGCCAGCGCCTCGAACAGCTCCAGCGCCCGGTCCCCGTCCAGGCCGGCGACCTGTGCGGCAGCGTCGACGGTCCAGCCGTCCTCGAACACCGCCGCGACCTCCAGCAGCGACCGCTCGGCGTCGTCGAGCAGGCCGACGCTCCACGCCACCGTGGCCCGCAGGGTGCGCTGCCGCTCGGGCAGGTCCACCGTTCCCGTCCCCAGCGCGTCCAGCGAGTCCACGAGCCGGCGCAGCAGCGCATCGGGATCGAGCAGCCGGATCCGGGCGGCGGCCAGCTCGATCGCCAGCGGCAGCCCGTCCAGCCGCCGGCAGATCCCCACCACCGCCGCGGCGTTGCCCCCGGTGAGGGCGAAGTCGTGGCGCACCGCCCGGGCACGGTCGATGAACAGCGCCACCGCCGGCGAAGCCGCCAGCTCCCCCACCGGCACGCCGGTCGGGTCCGCGGGCAGCGGCAGCGGCGCGACCGGGTACTCCCGCTCGGGCCGCAGCCCCAGCACCACCCGGCTGGTGCCCAGGATCGCCCACCCCTGGACAGCGCGCCAGCAGCTCGTCCAGATCGCCGGCGACCTCGACCGCCTGCTCCAGGTTGTCCAGGACGAGCAGCCACCGGTCGCCGCCGAAGTGTTCGACCAGGGCCTCCAGCGGCGCGCCCACCCCGGCCAGGTCGGCGTCCGCCGCCCTGGCGATGGCGGACAGGACCAGCTCGGGCTGGGTGACCCCGGTCAGCGGGACAAACGCCACCGCGGCACCGAAGCGGTCCCGCAGTCGCTCGCCCACGGCCGTCGCCAGCCGGGTCTTACCGACCCCACCCGGCCCGGTCAGCGTCACCAGCCGCCCGTCGGGCCGCCCGAAGAGATCGGCGACCTCGTCGATGGCCTGCTCCCGTCCGATCAGCGACGTCGTGCCCACCGGCAGCGGGCGCGGGCCGTGCCGTGCCGCCGGCATCCGATGGGCCGCCGGCACCGAACCAACCGCCGCCGGGCCGGTGGCGGCGAACCGCTCGCTCAGCAGCGTCGCCAGGTCGTCGCGCACCAGCCGGCCCAGCTCACCGGGCGTGCGGAAGGCACGGTACGAATCCGATGCGTCCTGCCTGATCCGGGCGAGCAGCTCGGTGAGGCGCGGCTCCCGGTCGGGCGCCGGCGCCTTGACGTAGAGCAGGCGCGGCAACCCCCGCGACAGCTCGAGCTCCTCCTCCAGGCCCGAGGTCTGCATGCCCGGGCCGATCCACCCGTAGCCCTGCCAGTACAGCCCGATGAACACGTCGCTTTGCGCCAGGTACGCCCGATACAGATCCCGCGGCGGGTGCGGCCGCGCCCCCAACTCGAACATCACCGGCGTGAGCCGAAGCGCCGAGATCGCCCGCGCGACAGCTCGCCGCTCATCCGCCAACTCGCCCAGCGTGGAGCTTACGAACACCCGCAGACGCTGGTCAGGAGTCCGGATGACCACCTCGGCCGGCCCCTCGGTCACCGACCGCCCCCAGTCAGAGCCACCGTCCAGGTCTGGAACGATGCGGCTCGTACCGACAACCCACATCAGCCCTCAGCCGACGATGCGGGCGGTCATGACCGCGAGCTCCGCGTCGCGGGCCGCGCGGTCCTTGGGCCAGCCCTGCGCGTCGGGGCGGGTCTGCCAGGGCAGCGGGCCGGCATCCGGCCGGTACTCCACACCGAGCGCGTCCAGCCGGCCCAGGTGCGTGGCCAGCCGGTGCCGGAAGGCGGCCAGGTCCCGCTCGGGCGCCGACCACACGGTCTCGGCGAACGCACACAGCCGCGGAAAAGCCGCGTAGTCGACGGCTCGCGCCGACGGCAGGTGCTCGGTCCAGATGTTGCACTGCGCGCCGAGCACCCGGTCCCGCTCCGCACCGCTGAGCTGCGCGTGCGGGCTCGCCCGCCACTCTTCCTTCGGGCACTCGTCACCGCCGATGCCGATGTACGGGCCGGGAAACAGCTCGAGCACCTCGTCGAAGACGCGCCGGTAGAAGTCGAGCGTCGTGTCGGCGACGTTGAGGACCCGGCTGGAGATACCCCAGCTGGTGGACACCTCGACGGGCCCGGCGGCGTTGCCCAGCGAGGGGTACGCCGCGATGGCCGCCTGCGAGTGCCCCGGGATGTCGATCTCCGGAACGACGGTGACGAACCGCTCCGCCGCATACGCGACGATCTCCCGGATGTCGTCCTGCGTGTAGTAGCCGCCGTGCGGCCGGCCGTCGAAGCGGCGGTGCTGCCGGGAGCCGACCATCGACTCGCGGCGCCAGGCGCCGACGCGGGTCAACTCGGGGTACCGCCGGATCTCCAGCCGCCAGCCCTGGTCGTCGGTGAGGTGCAGGTGCAGCACGTTGAGCTTGTGTACCGCGAGCAGGTCGATGAAGCGCAGCACGTCGGCCCTTGGGCAGGAAGTGCCGGGCCACGTCCAGCATGGCGCCGCGCCAGCCGAACCGCGGCGCGTCGCAGATCTCGGCGCACGGGACGAGCCACCGCCCACCGGCGACGGCGGCACGCCGGTACACCATCGACGGCATCAGCTGCCGCAGCGTCTCGGCGCCGTAGAAGACCCCCGCGGGGTCACCACCCACAATGGACACCCGGTCGGACTCGACCCGCAGCCGGTACCCCTCGGCGGGCTCGGCGTCGGACAGGTCGAGCGTGATGGCGTCCGGTCCCGGCGGGCCGGCCGGCAGCGGCAGCCCGGTGGCCGGCGACAGCGCGCCGCGCAGCCACTGCGCTACCCCGGCGAGGGCCGGTGGCGCCGCGATGACCGTATCGCCGCCGAGCTGGAACGCACCCTCGCCGATCGAGAGCCGCCACGGCAGCGGAAGGACCAGCCCGGGATTGATGCCGAAATCGTAGGTCCCACCGCAACACACACGCAACCTCGCCCTGCGGCGGGCGCATGCCTTCGGTCGCGCTCATCCCGCGCGGGTGGGTCGCAGCCTCGGCCGGCGGTGGTCTGCTCGACGTATAGCGGCTGGCGACACCGCATCGCGCCGGGCGGCTCGCGGCCTCTGGTTCGTCCTGCATCTGGCCCCCGCGCCCAGACAAACGCCCCCACCAGGTAGGAAAAGCATGCTCCGCCACGACAGCAGCACCATGGCCGGCTCCGTACGCCCGAAGACCCACTACACCGGCCGCGCCAAAGTTCCCGCCCAGCGGTCGGCGATGCCCAGTCGGCGCAGCCGCCGGCGATTGACGGCGATCGTGATCGGTTCGGCCGTCGCCCTGCTCCTCGTTCTCGGCGCCGGCGGAACGTACCTGTATTACCGGAGCATCGACTCGGGCATCCAACGCACCGATGCCTTCGGTACAACCGGAAAGACAGACGCCCAGCAGGCGCAGCAGGAGGCGGTCCGGCCGCCGGTCGAGGTGTTCGGCGCCAAGAACTTCCTGCTGCTGGGAAGCGACTCGCGCGATCCTGACGACCCGGACCGCAGAGCCGGTGCGGGCACCGGGCGTACGGACGCGATCATCCTGCTGCACGTCGACGCCGAGCACGGCAAGGCGTACCTGATCTCGTTGCCGCGCGACCTGTACGTGCACATCCCACCGAGCCCGACCGATCCGCGTCTGGGCAACAAGGACGCGAAGATCAATGCGGCGTTCGTGTGGGGCGGCGTGCAGCTCGCGGTGCGCACCGTGGAGGCGTACACGTCGGTGCGCATCGACCACGTCGTGCTGGTCGACTTCGCCGGATTCCAGCAGGTGACCGATGCGCTCGGCGGTGTCGACCTGAACAACGACTGCCCCTTCACGTCGATCGCCGAGCCCTACCGGCACTTCCCGCAGGGCGTGAACCACCTCGACGGCGCCGCCGCGCTGGACTACGTACGCCAGCGCAAACAGTTCCCTGACAGCGACTTCACGCGGATGCGCCACCAGCGGGAGTTCCTCAAGGCGCTACTGGACAAGGCGATCAGCACCGACACGCTGCGCAACCCGCTCAAGCTCAACGCGTTCCTCAAGTCGGTGGCGAAGGCCATCACCGTCGACAAGGACTTCTCCCTCGCCGACACCGCGTGGGCGCTGCGCAACATCGGCAGCGGCGACCTGACCATGCTCGTCAGCCCGAACCGCGGAGGTGCCACGGTGAACAAGGAGAGCGTCGTGATACCCGATCCGGCCCGGGCAGCGGCGCTCTACGACGCCGTCGTCAAGGACACGGTCGCCGGCTGGATCGCGAACAACCCGCAGGCGGCCGCCACGGCCACGACGGGCACCTGTCCTGGACGGCAATGAGCATGCCCGCTACCGGCTGAGGTGTACCGAGCGGTCGGAGACGGCCTCGATGTCGGCCGCCGCTGTCACCAGGAGTTGGTGGCCGAGGTCGGACAAGGCTCGCGCTACAGCCAGTTCGTCACCGATCTCCGGAACATCCCTGTCCGACGGGTGCAGCCGCGCCTCCGCGGTGCCGACGAGGTGTGCGCTGTCCTCGGCGTGCAGGCGTGCTTCTGCGTACGTCCGGCCGTCGTGTTCGTCTATGAACACGTCGACGGTCCAGCGCTTGGCCGCGATCATGGCAATCTCCATCGCTATCCACCGCTCGTGTTTCCAGGACCATGTCGCGGTCGCCCGTCAGGCGGGTGGGCGGCCCGCGTAGGCGCCGTGGCGCAGGTGGGCGGTGAACCACTCCCGGGCGTGGCGGGCGGCCGCGGTCAGGGTGCCGGGCTCTTCGAACAGATGCGTGGCACCTGGTACCACGACGAGTTCGTTCGGGCACCGCAACTGGCTCTGTGCGCCTCGGTTCAGTGCCAGCACCTGGGTGTCCAGGCCGCCGACAATGAGCAGCGTGGGTGCTTTGACGGCGGGCAGCCGCGCTCCGGCCAGGTCGGGGCGACCGCCTCGGGAAACGATCGCGGCGACACGGGCGTGCGGCTCGCCCGCGGCCCACAGGGCCGCTGCGGCGCCGGTGCTGGCGCCGAACCACCCGACGTTCAGGTCACGGGCCCACGGCTGATCGTGGGCCCAGGCGCTGACGCCGGCGAGCCGCTCGGCGAGCAGCTCGATGTCGAACACGTTGGCCCTGCTCGCTGCCTCGTCCGAGGTGAGCAGGTCGAACAGCAAGGTACCCAGGCCCACCTGGTTGAGGATCAAGGCCACGTACCGGTTGCGCGGACTGTGGCGGCTGCTGCCGCTGCCGTGGGCGAACAGCACCAGCCCGTTGGCGTCCGAGGGAAGGGTGAGGTGCCCGGCGAGGTTCAGGTCCCCGGCGCCGACCACGACCTCCTCGTCGCGGCCGGGCAACCCGCCGCCGTGCTGGGCGGCGGCGGGCGCTTCGGCAGACACCCGACGGGCGGCACCCGCGAGCAGCTCGCGGACCTCGTCGTCCGACGTGGGGGTGAAGTCGGCGTACCACTGACCGATCGCCCACAACCAGCGCAGGTTTCGCACGCAGACCACGTCGTCGGCCACCCGGCGCAACGGCTCGATCAGGTCGGCCGGCGCCACCGGCACGGCCAGAACCACGCGGGATGCGCCGCGGGCTCGGGCCACCTGGCAGGCGGCTTTCGCGGTGGAGCCGGTGGCGATGCCGTCGTCGACGATGACGGCGGTGCGACCACGGAGGTCCTCTGCAACACGGTCCCCGCGCAGCAGCCGGGCGCGGCCGGCCAACACGGCCCGTTCGGACTCCTCGACGGCCGCCAGCGCATCGGCGGGGACGCCGGCGTGGCGGATCACTCGCGGGTTGAGGACACGGACACCGTCCTCGCCGATCGCGCCCATGCCGAGCTCGGGCTGCTCGGGGACGCCGAGCTTCCGCACGATGATCACATCGAGCGGGGCCCGGAGTGCCGCAGCCACCTGATAGGCGACCGGTACGCCACCGCGCGGCAGGCCCAGCACCACGACGTCCTGGCCGCGCAGCCAGGAGAGCTTGCCGGCAAGCTGCCGGCCCGCATCGACACGGTTTGCGAAGACGCGATTCCCCAGGATCATCGTCCGCCTCCTTGCGTACCCGTCGGCGGCCGGCCGCGACCCGGGCACAGCAAAAGACGTACGAGGCGGTTTCCCTTCGCCAGCATTGCCTGGATCAGGTAGTGGGGATCACCGTCCGACCTCTCGGTCATTCAGCCTCTCAGCTCAACTGTCATCCAGTTGGGCTCTCCCGCACGTCTCGTACGTCCAACCCCTAAGCTACGCCCAAGCTGCGCCGGCGCAGGGTGAGTCATCGGGTTATCTCCCCGGTCGGCGGCCGAGCGCCTCACAGAGCCGGTGTAGCCCAGATCGGGAACCAGCGGCTCAGGTCGGCTTCGATGGGGAGCTCGCCGGTCAGCTGGGCACGGGCCTGTAGCTCCAGGGCGTTGTCGCGGGAGTGGGCGCCGGTGGGGGCGAACGGGTAGAACGTGCCGCGTTTGAACAGGTAGACCAGGCCGAGCCGGCGGCTGTCGCCGACGAAACCGACGATGGTGCACAGCAGGCTGGGACCGTAGCCGGCGTCGGCGAGGGTGGCGTTGACCGCGTGCAGGTCTGTGACCAGGCCGGCCAGGTCGCTGCTGTCGTGGCGGCTGGCGATCCAGGTGTACCCGTAATCGTCCTGGCTGACGGCGACGTTGGCGGTCTGGTCGGCGGCGAGCAGTCCGAGCGCGTCCGCCTTGGCCTGGGCCGCGGCCTGGCCCTCAGCGGTCTTGAAGCAGACGGCGCCGACGCCGGTGGGAGCCAGGTCCAGGGCCGCTTGCAGGGTGGTGGCCGCTGCGGGCACCGCGAAGAGGGCGTCGAGGTTCGGTTTGACCGGGCGGGTGCGGCCCAGCAGCGCATCGAGGAATCTCATGAGCCGCGTGCCGCCTCTCCGAGTTCGGCGGAGACCTCCGCGAGCTGGTCCAGGCGCTGCTGGAGGCTCGGGTGGGTGGACAGCAGGGTGGACAGGCTCGGCCGGGCCCCGACCGCCGGGGTGAAGAAGAACGCGTTGAACGCCTGGGCGGTGCGCAGGTCGCGGGTGGGGATGCGGGCCATCTCGCCGGTCACCTTGGTCAGCGCGGAGGCGAGCGCGGACGGGCGGCCGGTCAGCGTCGCGCCGGCGCGGTCCGCGGCCAGCTCCCGATAGCGCGACAGCGCCCGGATCAGCAGGAAGCTGAGCGCGTACACCACGGCGGAGACGAGCAGGACGAGCATGACCAGCACGTACGTCTGGTCGCCGTCACGGCGGCGCCCGCCGAACATCTGGGAGTAGAACATGAAGCGGGTCAGCATGCCGGCCAGGACTCCGAGGAAGGACGCGACCGTCATCACCGCCACGTCGCGGTGGGCGATGTGGGACAGCTCGTGCGCGAGCACCCCCTCCAGCTCTTCGGTTTCGAGGCGGCGCAGGATGCCGGTGGTCACGCACACCACGGCCCGCTCGCTGCTGCGGCCGGTGGCGAATGCGTTGGGCAGGTCGGTGTCGGCGAGTGCGACACGGGGCTTCGGCATGTCCGCTGTGGCGCAGAGCCGGTCGATGATGCCGTGCAGGCGCGCCTCCTCCTCGGGGGTGACGATCCGGGCCCGCATGGCCGCCAGGGCGATCCGGTCGGAGAACCAGTACTGGGCGAGCAGCAGCCCGCCGGCGATCAGCACGACCAGGACCCACGACTTGAGCAGGCTGATCAGCACGGCGACGAACACCACGTAGACCAGCCCGAGCAGGAACACGGTCAACGCCATGCGGGCGGTGAGCTGGCGGTCGGGGCGGAACCGAGTACGCATGTCCGGCTCCTCAGCCAGGGATGAGGCCCTCGTCGCCGAGCAGCGCGGCCACATCCGCCAGGTCGCTGTCGGGTGCGGGCAGGACGAGGTCGGAGACGGTGAGCACGTCGTCGGGCACCGGGGTACCGCGCTCACGGACGGCGGCGAGCAGCTCCCCCAGCCGGGCGTGGAACGCCACGGTGTCGGCGGCGTCGACGGCGGCCTGGACCGCGGCGTCCAGAACGTTGAGGTCGGTCAGCGCCGTCTCCGGCACGTCGTACTGGCCTTCACCGAGAATTCGGGTGATCATCGCTGACGCTCCTGTTCCGGTTGCCCGCTGGTCACCTCGGGGCGTGCCTGGCCACCACCGACAGCCGGGGCCGAGCGGCCGGCCTTGAGCGCCGCGAGCTCGCGGTCGACCCCCTGGTCGCCGCGCGCGGCCTCGAGGGCGGCCTGCAGGTCGTCGCGTCCGGCGGTGGTGGCGGTGGCGTCCTGGATGGCACCGGAGGCGAGCAGCTCGTCGATGGCCCCGGCGCGGGCCTGCATCTGGCTGGTCTTGTCCTCGGCGCGCTGGACGGCCATGCCGACGTCGCCCATCTCCTCGGAGATGCCGGAGACCGCCTCACCGACGCGGGTCTGCGCCTCGGCGGCGGTGTAGGTGGCCTTGATGGTCTCCTTGCGCGTGCGGAAGGCCTCTACGCGGGCCTGCAGCCGGGTCGCGGCGGTGGTGAGCTTGGCCTCCTCGGCGCTCAGCGCGTCGCGTTGGGCGGTGATGTCACCCATCTGGGCGGTGACGGCGGCCCGGCGGGTCAACGCCTCACGGGCCAGGTCGTCGCGGCCGAGGTCGACGGCCTGCGTGGCCTGCGCCTGGAGCCGGTCGGCGGCCTGCTGCAACTGGGTGACTTGCAGGTCCAGGCGTTTACGGCTGGTGGCGACATCGGCAACGCCGCGGCGAACCTTGGTCAGCATCTCCAGTTGACGCTCGTAGGAGTAGTCGAGCACCTCACGCGGGTCTTCGGCCCGGTCGAGGGCCTTGTTGGCCTTGACCCGGAACAGGTCGGCCAGGCGGCGGGCGATACTCACGGCAACTGCCCTTCCTCTGCATGGACATCGGCTTGAACAACAGCACGGCCCTGCTGGTCAGCACACGCCGCGCCGTCGTACGAGCTTGAGCGGTCGGCGGCCGCAACATCGACACGCTGGTGCCGGCGGCTCTCGCCACCGCGCAACCCCGCACCATGAGAAGCATCATCAGTGCGTGGGCACCGGTGATCGTCCTGATCTCCAACCAATTTTCTCACGGCAGGTGCCGGCAGTAGCCCGATTCCCGCACCACAGGGCCGGCGGCCGTAGCGACTACGTTGACCCGAGCGGTACAGCGGTCAGCGGGACAGTCAACCGCCAACCGGCTTTCCGCCGATGCGGTAGGCAGAGTGCACGGGATTCGCCGTCAGGATGCGCAAGGCGTCGGCGGTTTCGGATCTCGACAGGACGAAGCGGCCCCGGCCGGCTCGCTTGGCCTCGTACATCGCCATGTCGGCGTTCCTGATCAGCTCCTCCTCGTCTCCGGAGGTGTTGAGCGCGATGCCGATGCTGGCGCCCACCTCGGCCATGCCGGCGGGGAGGAGGACCGGGCGGGACAGCTCGTCGATGATGCGCGACGCCACCTCGTTGGCGTGGTGTTCGCTCGCGGGGCAGAGCACGACCACGAACTCGTCGCCGCCCAGGCGGCCGACCAGGTCGCTGCGGCGGACGACCGACTGCAGGCGGCGGGAGAGCTCGGCGAGCAGGGCGTCGCCGGCGGCGTGGCCCATGGTGTCGTTGACGGCCTTGAAGCGGTCCAGGTCAACAAACAGCAGCGCCACTGTGCCGGGGTCTCGGCTCTCGGCCAGGCGCTGGCGCAGCCGTTCGTGGAACAGGGCACGGCCGGGCAGGCCGGTGAGCGGGTCGTGGCGGGCGGCCTCCATGTCCTTCGCTGTCCGGGCGTCGGTGAGGGCCAGGCTGATGTGTTCGGCGAACGACAGCAGATGTTCGCGGTCGGGGTCGCCGAGGCGGCGGCCATCGGCCAGAGCGACGGCCAGTGCGCCGACCGTGCGGCCGTGCTCGTGAACCGGGGCGGCGAGGGTGCGGCGGCCGGCGGCGTCGGCGCGTTCCTGGACGCGGTCGATGCCGATCGCGCCGACGATCAGGTCGTCGTCGGTCATCGTGCGACGCTGCCAGAGGATCGGGCCTGACGCGGCGCCGCGGATGACCATCGCCTGGCCGGGGGTGTCGGGATCGAGCAGCACGAGCTCCGCGTCGCCGGCGTCAGTGGCGAGGACGTCGGCGACGGCGGCCAGGGTCGCGCGCAGCACCTCGGCCAGCGGGGCGCGGCGGGAGATGAGGCGCTGGATGTCGTAGAGGTGGCGCATGAGGCGCTCGCGGCGGCGCTCGGCCTCCAGGGTGCGCAGCATCCGCAGGGTCAGGCCGAGGACCTTGGCCATGCCGCGGATCAGGTTGTGCTCGGCGACGGTGAAGGCGTCCCCGACCCGGGCGAGCACGAGTACGCCCTCGTCGGCCCGGCCGAGCGCAGCCCAGCCCGCGCCGCACGGGCCGAGGCCGGGCAGGTCGATCGAGCCGCGGCCGCGCGGGACCTTGGCCAGCATGACGTAGTCGGGCGAACCCTCGGGCAGGCCGACCGCGTCCACCACGACGTCGCCGACCAGAAGGCCGCAGACCTCCGCCTCGAGGGTCTCCGCGGCCCGCTCGATCGCGGCATGGATGGCGGTCTCCTCGTCGTCGCAGCTGGAGACGACCGCGAGCAGCTCGACCAGCTGCTGCGCAGTCATGGCTCCGTCGGCCACTGCGACGACTCCCTTCCACGGCAGCGTCGCGCGTCAGCCGAACGCGAGGACGACCATCGTCTGGTTGTGAAAACCGTTGATGCCCCGGGTGCGGGCGATCTCACCGTACGTGTAGAACCCGGCGTAGGGAATGGCGCCCGCCTCCTCGGCGATGCGTGCGCCCTCCTTGAGGACGCCGTCATCGCCGAGCACCGCGCGGCAGGCGGCGCAGCTCAGCGTGAGCAGGCCGACCGGCGTGCAGCCCTCGAGCTGCTCGATCGCCGAGCGGCAGGCACGGCCCGATGCCGTCACCACCGACTCCTCGTCGCCCTCCATCGCGAATGCCAGGGCGCCCAGCGACAGGTTGCCGCCGCCGCCGATGGTCCGCCCGTCCACGTCGACCGCGGTGCTCATGTTGCGGATCTCGATGCCGCTTCGCCGTTGTACTCCGAGCGGCCGGCTCAACACGTAGTGGCGCAGGGCGACATCGTCCCGGTACACCTCCTCGGGGGCGCCGAGCCGGTCGAGGTAGGCGTCCAGGGCCGGTTCGTCGTCGAGCTCCTGGACCCGCCCGTCGCCGCTGCGCGTCACGACCAGGGGCTCGCCGGCCGGCCGCCACCCATGGTCGATGCCGATCGCGATCGGCGCGTCCGACCCGATACAGGCGGCAACGACGCCGTTGGTGAACACGTCGGTGCCGTGCAGCTGGAACGTGCCCGACATGCGCCAGCCGTCGCCGGCCGCCCCGCCGAACAGTGGCACGCTCGCGCCGAGCACGCCGTAGACGCCGCGGATCACCATCTCCTGGTCGCGGGCCAGCCCGTCGGTGAGCAGGAGCAGGACCCGGTGCGGCCGGTCGGCGACGTCGGCCGCGCACCGGGCCGCCTCGGCCCCGGCATCGCGCTGCCGCCCGCTGATCTCCGGCACTGCGGTCGTACTCACCGAGAACCCGCTACCGCCGAGCGCCGTGACGACGACGCTGCCGTCGTACGGCCCGCCCGGGTTGATCTCACCGTGCGTGGAGCACCCGAGGACCGGCACTCCCGGCGCTGCCGCCCGCAGTGCGTCGGCGATGCGGTACGGGTCGTGCCCGATGCCGGCGAACACCAGCAACAGCGTCGGGTCGTGGCCGGTCAGCGCGGCCTGGGCCGCCTCGCGGGCCGCCTCGTACGAGTCCGGAGCCAGCGACGTTCCGACGGACATCCATCGATCGACGTCGCCCATCTCCACGCTCCCGATCGCAGCAGGTCACGTCGGGCGACCTGTTCAACCGTGAACGTCGGTCGCGAGTCACGCGGCGTCAGCATAGTTCGGGCAGGCGCGGTTCGCACCTCACTGCCTGGGCATCGCGGCGGGATCGCATAGTTGCCGTACTGGACATGCCAGAAGCCCGCTACCGAGACCGCCACGCGCCCCCTCCTCGACGTCTGCCGACCGGTCGCACTGGATTCTCGGCGGGCGCCCGGCGGCGGCGCCATCCACCGCGCGGGCCACCCGATCCGGCTCACCGAGGTGCAACGGCCGCCGGCCTCAGGATCTCCGGGATGGGGACAGCCCTACTCCCGTCGCAGCGCCAGGTGTACCGCGTGTGCGCCCCCGATCACGACCGTGGCCACCGCCAGCGCCAGCCCGACCGCCCCGAAGCCGCTGAGGTGCGGCGTCGGCGTGCCTGTGCCGGGCTTGGCGATGAGCATCAGCGCGATGAGAGCGGCAAGGGCCGCGCAGGTCCCGGGCAGCGCCGGCCCCCGCGCCCCGAACGCCACGGCGGCCAGGCACCCGACCAGGGTGAACAGCAGCACGATCCCGATCACCGCCGCCCCGCCCCCGCCGGTGTTGGCCATGTCGAACACGGTCCCGTAGTGGGCCCGCATCTCCACCTGCCCGCGCGCGTCGTACTCGACCACGTCGTCGAAGAGCGGCGCGAACGCCAACGCGAACGTGAGCAACGCCAGCGGGGCGTAGAACCGCGCGTACCGCTGCGAAAGCGTCTCGGCCATGCGCGGCATTCTGGCACATGCGTCGATCCGCAGCGTGGTGGAGCGTCACCGTCACCAACACCGGGATGTTCGCGGTCGACGCCCACGCACCGGCAGCCGGCACCCTATGCGTACGAGAACACCGTAGGCATAATCGAGCGATGCCGATACGCCGGGCGCTGTTCTCCCTCGCGGCGTTGACCGCCACTGTGGCCGTGCTCGTCCTGCTGTACCACCAATTCGCCCGGGACCGCGCGGCCTGGCCGGGTCTCGTGTTGAGCGGCGCGCTGCTGGTGTGGTGGTTCATCCGCCCATGGCCCGCACGGGATGCGGCGGGCGTCGCTTGGATCGCTCGTGGCCTCGTCCTCGCAGCGGCGGCCGCCTACTACGGGATGGCCGGGCTCGACCGGCCGCGGCTGGACCCGGTGCTGGCGGCCTTCGCCGCGGCCCTGATCGCGGCCGGCGTGCTCCAGCGGCCCGATCCGGGTTTTCCGCGCGGCCGGCGACTGGTGGCGACGATCGCGTATCTGGTGGCCGCACTTGCCGGCCGGTATCTGGGGTACTGGCTGGCGCTCGCGCTGTTCTGGGTGCCGGCGCGCGCGCTCGGGCTCCTCCGGGACTGGTGGGCAGCCAACTGGCTGGTCTTTCCGGTCGCCGCGCTCGTGTGGCTGCTCTGGGCCATCGTGATCGGCCTCGGGCTGGGCGTCCTGCAGAGCTACGAGGTTCGACGGCGGCGGGTCACCCATGGTCAGAGCTACACCTACGGATCTGCGCCACCTTTGATGGGCACAGGCTCCTACAGCTACACCACGCACACCAACACGTACGAGCAGTCCGAGGAGGAGGAGCTCACCCGGCCACCGCTCGGCACCGGACTGGTGCCGCTCGTGCAGGTCCGCTGGGTCGCCGGCGGTTGGACATCCTCGACATCCAGCCACGGCGGGTGGGGTTCCGCAATGTCGACGACCTACGCGGACGGCCACTGGCGCGTGCGGGCATTCCATTTCCCTCCCGTGTATCTGCCGATCTGGCTCAACCGCCTGGTGCAGGCGGGTTCGTCACGCCGGGGTCGAGCTACGGGCGAGCAGGATCCAGACATCTGACATCGGATGCCGCCGACATACCAGCGTGGTCCGGACCGCAGCCGAGCGAAGGTCAGATGCACGGATCTGCCGGCGGCGGTGCGCGGTGCCGCAGACTCGTTGCGCGTTTCCGCCGTGCCCGGACGTCGCGGCCGTCTGCAAGGGATACATGGTGGGCGCAGGCATAATGCTGAAATGGCCCTGTCGTCTGGCCCGGCGCAGTTGATTCCCGGCGGTCCTCTCCCACCTTGGTTGCAAAGGTTGTTTGCGTCCAAGGACGAGGCTGCAATCGGAAAATTGGAGGGTCTGCGCCGGTTGGTCGACGCGCTGTGGACCTTGAGCCGTCCGGTGAGGTACTGCTCATCAGCCAACTGCTCGACATGAGCGACAGGCGTGCCGCGTTGCCGCACCTGGATCGGCACGTGCGCGCACGGCATGAACTGAACGCGGCCGCCATGGACCTGGTCTGCCAGCGCCTGCGTGCCGGCACCGCCGGACCGGTCAGCTGGGTCCTGGGCGCGATGCACCGCGATGGCCAGGTGCGGCAACAGGCGGTGAACGCCATCCTCTCGGGCGCGCTGCCGATTCCCGGGCCGCCCGGCCAAACAGCCGCGTCACCACAGGACGCCTCCGCGCCGGCAACACGGAACTGGGTCGGTTGCTGGGACTTCGCCGATCCCGAGTCACGTACCGGTCCGCTCGCGGCCCTGGTGCCCGTCCTGATGCTGCGCACCGCCGACTGGGTGACCCAGGTGCGAGAGGCCGCGCGGGTTGGCCTGATGGCACGGCTCACCGCGGACCCCCGGTACCTTCCGATCGCCCTGAAAAGCATTGCGCTCGTCGGGGCCCGTACCCACGGCCGGTTCATCACGATGCGCACATTCGAGGCATTGGCCGCTGCGCCGCAGCCGGTCCGCGACGCGCTTACCGTGTCACCGAACCCGGCCATCCGCCGGGCAGCCATCGCCGCCAGCCGGAGCTCCTTCGATGAGGACATACGCCGCCGGCGCTGAAAGCCCGCTTCCGGATCAACGATCTGGGTTGCACTCCCCTGACGTTCATCGAGCTGGCTGTTCGGCCACACTCTCATGCCGATGAGCGTAAACGGGCTCTGGCGCTGATCTTGTGACGCGGTCGGTGTGTGGACATCGCCACCGCGGCCACCGGCCCGCTGTGGTTACAGCTGTACTGGCTCAAGCGCTGCGACCTCCCGGTGGACCTGATCCGGGAGCGCGGCGTCAGCCGAGCTGCCCGGTCGGCCGCATGGTGATGTGGTTGATGTCCACGCCCGCGGGCTGGTTGACGGCGAAGACGATCGTGTCCGCGATCTGCTCGGCGGTCATCGCCGGCGTCGCCTTGGGGGTGCCGCCGCGCTCGTCCCAGAACGGGGTGTCCACCACCCCGGGGGCGACGACGGTCACGCCGACTCCGTCCTTGCCGACCAGCAGCCGGGTGTTCTCGGCCAGCGCGTGCGCGGCCCACTTGGTGACCGAGTACAGGTTGCCAGGTGTGTTGCGCACCCCGGCGACCGAACCGATGATCACGATCCGGCCCTTGGACTCCCTAAGGTGCGGCAGGGTCTCCCGCACCAGCAGGGCCGGGCCCAGGACGTTGGTGAGGACCATGGCGCGCATGTCCTCGGGGGCGTGGCTCTCCAGGTTGCCGGGCAGTGAGAAACCGGCGTTGGCGATGACGTTGTCCAATCGGCCCCACGCGTCCACCACGCGGCGCACGGCGGAGGCGACGTCGTGCGCGTCGCTGGTGTCGCCGGTGATCGTCAGCAGCCGCTCGCCCGCTCCGGCCGAAGCGGCGAAGGCGGCCAGCTTGTCTGCGTCACGTCCGGTGACGGCCACGCGGTGGCCCTGCTTGAGCAGGGCGCGGGCGGTGGCGGCGCCGATTCCGGTCGAGCCACCGGTGATCAGCGTGACGGGTTCCATGGGACGGCCTCCTCAGCGATATGGGTCATCGGGGCTCCGCCAGGGTCCCGGATGCCGATGAACGCGAGGTGGCGCGTGAGGTCGGCCGACTCCGGGTCGCCGGTTCCCCGAACCGCCTGCACTATACCCAGCGATCTTCCCGCCGAGCCGGTACGCCATCGCTGACCGGCCACGATGCCGTACGAAGTGCCCGAACCCGCGCTGCCGGCCCCCATGTTGGGCCCTGCGCGGCGCGCAGGGCCCGGGCTAGTTGCGCGAGCTCACGGAGGCGTGGACCACCATTGCCGCCACCTGCCAAGACCCGCCGACCACCGCGGACGTTGGTGGCCCGGACGCCTACTGGACCACCTACGGCTACCAGACCGGGACCAGCACCTACAACAACGGCAACCGTCGCACGGAAGTCCGGCACGCCATCGGCGGTGGAATCGACACCACTCGCACCTACAACTACACCGACCCCACCAAGCACCACACGCTGAGCAACGTTGCCACCACCGGCGCTACCACGAGTACCGACAGCTACACCTACGACAACGCCGGCAACACCCTCACCCGCAACATCGCCGGCAAACCCCCCCCAGGCCCTCGACTGGGACAGCGAAGGCCACCTCACCACAGTTACCGACACCACAGGCGTCACCACCTATATCTACGACGCCGACGGTAACCGCCTCATCGCCAAAGACCCCACCGGCGCCACCGCCTACCTACCTGGCTACGAACTCCGCAAGGCCGGCACCACCACCACCTGCACCCGCTACCTCGGCCCCGCCACCCGCACCCCAACCGGCACCACCTGGATCGCCAGCGACGCCCACGGCACCGGCCAACTCGCCATCTACGCCGCCACCCTCAGCGGAACCCGCCGCAAAACCGACCCGTTCGGCAACCCCCGCGGCACCGACCCCACCTGGCCCAACCCTCAAGGCTTCGTCGGCGGCATCCGCGACAACACCGGCCTCACCCACCTCGGCGCCCGCGAATACGAACCCGCTACCGGCCGGTTCATCTCCGACGATCCGATCACCGACCCAGCCGATCCGCAACAGTCCAACGGATACACGTACGCCAGCAACAACCCCACGACATCCTCCGACCCGACCGGCCTGTGGACTGACCACGATCCCGGCGACTACAAAGAGCCGCCATGCTCGAACCCGACCATGTGCGACCACCAAAACCCGTACGGCGCAGGCGGCGCCGGGCCTGGCAGCGGCTCGGATGGCTCCGGTGGATCGGACGGTTCGCCGAGCGACAAGGACCTTGAAAAAGCCAACCTGATCAAACACGCCACCGCGCTCGACGTCATCCTTAACGTCGGCGGGAAAATTCTGCTCGATCTCCTCGGCGTCACCGACATGGTCAACTGCTTCACCAAGGGCGACATTCTCGCCTGCGTCAATACCCTGATCAACGTCCTGCCATGGGGACAGATCTTCAAAGCAGCCAAAGTCGGGGAAGCAGCATGGCGGGTCGGCCGCGCGATCCTGCGATGGGTTGGCGAGGTCAAATGGGCCAAGAAGGTCCTCGCCGAAGCCGAACGCGCCGCCACCAAAGCCGACGACCTCGTCGGCGAAGCCGACAACCTCGCCGGCAAAGCCTGCAGGCGCAATAGCTTCCTCCCAGGCACGCCGGTTCTGCTTGCAGACGGAACCACGAAACCGATCGAAGACGTGGACATCGGCGACCTTATCCTCGCAACCGACCCGCTCACCGGACAAACTCACGCTGAGCCGGTAACGATCCTCCACGCCAACATCGACATCGAGCTCGTTGACCTGACTATTGAAGGTCCCAACGGCCCCGCGGTCCTGCACACCACCGCCCACCACCCGTTCTGGAACGAGTCTCGGCAGCGCTGGTCTGACGCCGCCGACCTCGAGCCTGGCGACCAGCTCCACACCGTCAACGACACGGTCGAAATCGTTACTAGCGTCGTTGCGTACATCGGCCGCCAGGAGATGCGCAACCTCACCGTTGCCGACATCCACACGTACTAAGTGCTCGCCGGCAACACGCCGGTGCTCGTTCACAACGACGGTGTAAACTACTTCCCGCCGCGGAATTTGCGGGAACTTTACGATAAGGGCGGCAAGGCGATACCAGACGTGGAAGGTAGGGCGCACACGCAGCTCGGCCGAAACAATGTCGGAAAGCCGAGTGAATATAACGCAGCACACGAGTTTGACGAGAACGGTCGGCTGGTGCGTCAAAGCCACTGGTCGGACCACAGTGATCCTAGGCTCCACCCAAACCCGCATCAGCATGTATATGACCCTGTTACTGGCGCACGTGGAACCGTCGAGCCGTTTGAAGGTTGCTGATGATTGAGGCGTTAATCCCGGCATTTCGCCACGACGGCGAAATGACAACCCTGACCGAAGTGCTCGGGCGAGTTGCCGGATCCGCTTGGAATTGGCGGCTGTTGGACTTCGATGGAACGTCGAAGCGGCATGCAGACCTCGACGTACAGAAGTTGCAGCGTTCCTTGGAGCACGCCGTTGAGGGATTGGACTACTCGTGGTCGGCTCTAGTTTATTTCGGGGAGTTGGTGTTTCAGCCGTTCGACGCAACGCTAGTAGCTTCCGACGGGATTGGTAAGTGCGTGCTGGTGCTGGAGGTCCGTGACAGCACTTATTGGCGAATTCTGGCTGACGAGGCAAGCCCGCAGGCGATCACATCACTAGAGCGAATATCGCAGCTCCAATAATGTGATTTCCACGGAGGATTGCGCTTTGACAGGTCCACGGCAGATCGCCGTAGGGGGTAAGCCGTTATCGTAGGAAATGCCTGACGCACGGCTGACAGCCGCCTGCGATGTCAGGCCTGGGAGGGCTCACTCGTGCGTCTTCTTGGACGTCGCACTACAGGTCGTCATCGACAAAGATGAAGGACCTCTTCGGTGCCGAGTCGTTCTCCGCGTCTCAGGTCCGTGAGTTCGTGCAGGTCTGCCGATGTGGGCTCACGGCGGGTTCTGGTGTCTATCGATTTGATGCGTCGCGGGCGGAGAGCGCGTTCGGCCGCGATACTCGTCGCAGGTCTGGTGGTCCAGGCGGCAGCGCGGGGGCGACGACCTCGAACACCCGCTCGGCTGCGGCCTGGTCGTATTGCTCAATACTCGGGGTCGCCCGGCACCAGTAGCCACCGGCGTCCAGGTGCTCGACCTCGACGAATGCGCCACTGAACCGGAGCGCGTCCAGTCCGCCGAGCCGCTGTCCGATCTCCTCGGGGAGGATGGTGAGCCACGCGTACCCGCGCAGGAGTTGGCGGGCCTGCGGGAGGCTCTGCTCCACGTACTTGCCGATACCCCACTCGAAGACGCCGCCGGTCTGGTTGCCCCAGAAGATCTCGCCGTGCACCGGGTTGCCCAGGTTCGCCACGCCGCGTACGAAGGCGAGCAGTGGCGCCATGCCGTTCGTCTGTGTGAGTGGGGTCCTCAGTGTCAGCAGGCGCAGCTGTAGCCACGCGCCGGTGTCGCTGTCGATCCGATCCAGGTCGAAGCCCAGAGTCGGGCCGGTGTGCGACTCGCCATCGTCACCGTTGGCGTCGAACCAGAGGTTCGCGCCACGCGGCAGGTCCTGCAGCGACTCGACGAGGGCATCGAACATGACGGGCGAATAGGCTGTGTGCAGGTAGCCGTCACCTCCGCGCTGCGGAATCGAGAGCATGATGCTCACCGCGTGCGGCTCGCGACGCGACAGCCTGGTCTCGATGTGCAATTCCGTCGGCGAGGCTTGGGCGGCCGGGTCGTAGAACGCGCCGCCGAGCTGGGTGAAGCCGTCCCTGAACCACCGCTGCGCCGCCGTCACCGCCCGACCGCGATCCTCACTGACGGCCACGTACAGCTGCACCTGCAGGATGGGCAACCACCAATCCCGCCCAGGCCGCACCCCGACCGGTTCGTCGACATCACGCATGACCAGGCTCCCCTACTTCTGACCGACCAGCGCTGGCGCGGCGCATTCCGGCTACGGACGTGCACGACCAGACCCGCACCGGCCACGTATCCCGTGCCGCGCGGACAGACTCTCTCCACCACCGCTTCCTCAAGCGGGGCGGCGAGCATACCCCCGAGTATCAGCACCATGATCGGGTGCGCGGACATGCCGCAGACCGCGCTCGCCAGCGCTCGGTCCATCGTGACAGCGAGTGATCGAGCTTCCCGCGGCAGGGCATCCGACTCTGCCGAATTCAGTGCATCCGATCATGCGCCGGACCGCCGCGATCATTGGCGATACACCCGGTTCCGGCACGATCGATTGGCCAGCGCACTGAAGCTACTGCTGTTCGCCGCCTCGCCGGTTCCCTCCTTCGCACCAGCAGGCGACGGACTCATCGACGGCGGAGAACGTTAGCGTCCATGTAGTGTCGACGACGCGGCCGGGCTGCGCCTGCCGCTACCAGTCGATCACGGCTCGCCGAGATCCGATGAGAGCCAATGCTCCGGCTCCAGCTCGATCCGGTACTCGCCCCGCGCGAACCTCACATACGGCTCGACCTTCGCCGGCACGAGATACCTGCTGGCAATCACACGGAGATCATCATCGCTCGAAGGCCCGATCACGCTGGCTCGTCCCTCGACCGAGACATAGCGCGTCGTGGGCGCCACCCGATCGACCATCAGTGAGAACCGACCAGCCTCGGCGATCAGCTTTCCCTTACGCGAATCCCGATGGGTCGAGACCCAGAGCGGACCGCCCGGGACGTAGTGGTACCAGATCGGGACGACCAACGGCCCACGGCCCGGGCCCGCGCTCACAGACAGTGCGGCAACATGCGGCTGGGCGAGAAACTCCTCGCGCTCTGGAATCGAAAGCGACATGAACCAAGGCTCCTACCCACCACCGACAGGATCTAGACCCCCGGCACTAAGAGTGTGTTTGAGAAGTGGTCTATTTGTCGTCGGGCCAGCGCCAGCGTTGCTGACGGGTGGCTGGCCGGCCTCGGGCGATGCGGCTGGTCATGGTGTTGATCGCGGCCCAGCGGATCATGGCTTCG